>NZ_JBSSEP010000015.1:0-172649 GCF_054061835.1 Pseudomonas sp. TE12234 | reverse complement strand
GAGCTGGAAGCGATGCTCTGCGCCGCCACCGGTTACGACTCGATCTCCCTGCAGCCGAACGCCGGTTCCCAAGGCGAGTACGCCGGCCTGCTGGCCATTCGTGCCTACCACCAGAGCCGTGGCGAAGACCGCCGCGACATCTGCCTGATCCCGTCCTCGGCCCACGGCACCAACCCGGCCACCGCCCAGATGGCCGGCATGCGCGTCGTCGTGACCGCCTGCGATGCCCGTGGCAACGTCGACATCGAAGACCTGCGCGCCAAGGCCATCGAGCACCGCGAACACCTTGCCGCGCTGATGATCACCTACCCGTCGACCCACGGCGTGTTCGAGGAAGGCATCCGCGAAATCTGCGGCATCATCCATGACCACGGCGGCCAGGTGTACATCGACGGCGCCAACATGAACGCCATGGTCGGTCTCTGCGCCCCGGGCAAGTTCGGCGGCGACGTCTCGCACCTGAACCTGCACAAAACCTTCTGCATTCCCCACGGCGGTGGCGGCCCGGGCGTCGGCCCGATTGGCGTGAAATCGCACCTGGCGCCGTTCCTGCCGGGCCACGCACAAATGGCGCGCAAAGAAGGCGCGGTGTGCGCCGCTCCGTTCGGCAGCGCGAGCATCCTGCCGATCACCTGGATGTACATCCGCATGATGGGCGGCGCCGGCCTCAAGCGCGCCTCGCAGTTGGCGATCCTCAACGCCAACTACATCTCCCGCCGCCTCGAAGAGCACTACCCGGTGCTCTACACCGGCAGCAACGGCCTGGTGGCGCACGAGTGCATCCTCGACCTGCGTCCACTCAAAGACAGCAGCGGCATCAGCGTCGACGACGTGGCCAAGCGCCTGATCGACTTCGGCTTCCACGCCCCGACCATGTCCTTCCCGGTGGCCGGCACGCTGATGATCGAGCCGACCGAAAGCGAATCCAAAGAAGAACTGGACCGCTTCTGCGACGCCATGATCCGCATCCGAGAAGAAATCCGCGCGGTGGAAAACGGCAGCCTGGACAAGGACGACAACCCGTTGAAAAACGCCCCGCATACGGCGGCGGAGCTGGTGGGCGAGTGGTCGCATCCGTATAGCCGGGAGCAGGCGGTTTATCCGTTGGAAACCTTGATCGACGCCAAATACTGGCCGCCCGTAGGCCGGGTCGACAACGTCTTCGGCGACCGCAACCTGATCTGCGCCTGCCCGTCGATGGCCGAGTACGCCTGAGAACACCGCATCAACCTGTAGGAGCAGCCGGTCGACGCTCGATTGCTCGCGATGGGCTCCAGAGCGCCGCTGGGCATCTGGTTCCCTGCGTCATCGTTAACGACCATCGCGAGCAGGCTCGCTCCTACAGAAGAGCAGCCCCCTATTCAAGAACAACCAGAGGAATTCACCATGTTCAGCAAACACGACCAGATCAAAGGCTACGACGACGAACTGCTGGCGGCGATGAACGCCGAGGATGCGCGGCAGGAACACCACATCGAATTGATCGCCTCGGAAAACTACACCAGCCAGCGGGTGATGGAAGCGCAAGGCAGCGGCCTGACCAACAAGTACGCCGAAGGCTATCCGGGCAAGCGTTACTACGGCGGCTGCGAGCACGTCGACGTGGTCGAGCAACTGGCGATCGATCGCGCCAAACAACTCTTCGGCGCCGATTACGCCAACGTCCAGCCACACTCCGGCAGCCAGGCCAACGCGGCGGTCTATCTGGCCTTGCTACAGCCCGGCGACACCGTGCTGGGCATGAGCCTGGCCCACGGCGGCCACCTGACCCACGGCGCCAAGGTCAGTTTTTCCGGCAAGCTGTACAACGCCGTGCAGTACGGCATCGACACCGCCACCGGCCTGATCGATTACGACGAAGTCGAGCGTCTGGCCGTCGAGCACCAGCCGAAGATGATCATTGCCGGGTTCTCGGCTTACTCCAAGACCCTGGATTTCCCGCGTTTTCGTGAGATCGCCGACAAGGTGGGCGCCTATCTGTTCGTCGACATGGCCCACGTCGCCGGGCTGGTGGCGACCGGTCTGTACCCCAACCCGATCCCGTTTGCCGACGTGGTGACCACCACCACCCACAAGACCCTGCGCGGTCCCCGTGGCGGGCTGATTCTGGCCAGGGCCAATGCGGAACTGGAGAAGAAACTCAACGCCGCCGTGTTCCCCGGCGGTCAGGGCGGCCCGTTGATGCACGTGATCGCCGCCAAGGCCGTGTGCTTCAAGGAAGCGCTGGAGCCGGCCTTCAAGGCCTATCAAGCGCAAGTGATCCGCAACGCCCAGGCCATGGCCAAGGTGTTTATCGAGCGTGGCTATGACGTGGTGTCCGGTGGGACTGACAACCACCTGTTCCTGGTCAGCCTGATCCGCCAGGGCCTGACCGGCAAAGACGCCGACGCCGCCCTCGGCCGTGCCGGCATCACCGTGAACAAGAACGCCGTGCCCAATGATCCGCAATCGCCGTTCGTGACGTCCGGGTTGCGCATTGGCACCCCGGCCATCACCAGCCGTGGTTTCAAGGAAGCCCAGAGCATTGAGCTGGCGGGCTGGATCTGCGACATCCTCGACCACCTCGGCGATGCCGATGTCGAGGCCCAGGTGGCGCGGCAAGCGGCGGCGATGTGCTCGGACTTCCCGGTCTATCGCGACTGATTGCACAGCAATAACCCTGTAGGCGCGGGCCTGCTCGCGATGGACGTAAAGCTGATGCGTTTTCGTCAGAAAGCCCGCGTTATCGTTAGCGACCATCGCGAGCGGGCTCGCTCCCACAATTCTGCGTACATAAGGAAAGAATATGAGCGTTGAAGTCGGCACCAAACTGCGCGGCGCAGATAAAGTCGCGCGGATTCCGGTCAAGATCATCCCGACCGATGTGTTTGCGCGTAAACCGGACTGGATCCGCGTACGCATGCCGATCTCTCCCGAGGTCGAGCGCATCAAGCAATTGCTGCGCAAACACAAGCTGCACAGTGTCTGTGAAGAAGCCTCGTGCCCGAACCTCGGCGAGTGTTTTTCCGGCGGCACCGCGACCTTCATGATCATGGGCGACATCTGCACCCGGCGCTGCCCGTTCTGCGACGTGGGCCACGGTCGGCCGAAACCGCTGGACGTCGATGAACCGACCAACCTCGCCGTGGCCATCGCCGAATTGCGCCTCAAGTACGTGGTGATCACTTCGGTGGACCGCGATGACCTGCGCGACGGCGGCGCCCAACACTTTGTCGATTGCCTGCGGGAGATCCGCAAACTCTCGCCGGGCATACAACTGGAAACCCTGGTGCCGGACTATCGCGGGCGCATGGACGTGGCCCTGGCGATCACCGCCAGCGAGCCGCCCGATGTGTTCAACCACAACCTGGAGACTGTTCCGCGCCTGTACAAGGCCGCGCGGCCAGGTTCGGATTTCGAGTGGTCGCTGGATCTGCTGCAGAACTTCAAGCACCGGGTGCCGCATGTTCCGACCAAGTCCGGGCTGATGCTGGGCCTGGGTGAAACCGACGCGGAAGTCATCGAGGTGATGCAGCGCATGCGTGAGCACGATATCGACATGCTCACCCTCGGCCAGTACCTGCAACCCTCGCGCAGCCACCTGCCGTTGCAGCGCTTCGTCCACCCGGACACCTTCGCCTGGTTCGCCGAGGAAGGCGCGCGGCTGGGTTTCAAGAACGTCGCCTCCGGGCCGCTGGTGCGTTCGTCCTATCATGCCGATCAACAACTGCATGGAGGTGCGGCGGGAATCACGCCATGATGGGCTGACTTGCCATGCCTTTCGGAGACCCGGCCCGATGCCCTTTGCAATTCGAACATTGCTCCTGTCACTGAGCCTCACCCTGCCCTGTCTCGTCGGTGCAGGCGAGGCGGTCAGCACCAGGCCCGAACACATGGTGTACCTGCGCACGATCGATCCGGGCATCGCGCAGGACATCCGCTACGCCAGCGCCCACAACTTCACCGGACACCCGCTCGACGGTTATGCGGCACCGGAGTGCCTGTTGTCGATCAATGCCGCCAAGGCCCTGGCCCGGGTGCAAAAGGACCTGCAGGCGCAAGGCTACGGCCTGAAGGTCTTCGACTGTTATCGGCCCAGCCGCGCGGTCGCCGACATGGGGCGCTTCGCCACCGAGCCAGGCGACCCGCGCAAGGCCGAGTTCTACCCACGGGTGGACAAGCAAGACTTCTGGCGCCTGGGCTATGTGGCCCGGGTGTCCAATCACTCCAGGGGCAGCACCGTCGACCTGACCATGACCGGCCCTGACGCCCTGCCCGCCGAAATCTGGACGCCCGCCGCCACCGCCGTCGATTGCACGGCCCCCTACGATCAGCGCTGGCACGACGGCGCCGTCGACATGGGCACCGGTTTCGACTGCTTCGATGAGCGCGCGCACACCGACTCGACGCAGATCAACGCCACCGCCAAGGCCAATCGCCAGCGACTCACCCGCGCCATGGAGAAAGAAGGCTTCAGCGGCTACTCGGCCGAGTGGTGGCACTTCACCTACAGCGGCGATGCAACGCTGAAAGACGTCATGGATTTCCCCATTACGCCGCCGGCACTGGGGGATGTTCTCAAGACCAGCAATCAACTGATTGTGGTCACCAGCCATAGCTGGACCGACACCCACGCGACCGCTCAGCGTTATGTGCGACAGGGCAACAGCTTTGGCAAATACCAGGCAGCGTTCGATGTGGTGCTGGGCAAGAACGGGCTGGCCTGGGGCAAGGGCCTGGGCCCCATTGATCAACGCGACGGGCCCATCAAACAGGAAGGCGATGGAAAGGCGCCGGCCGGAATATTCAAACTGGGGACGGCGTTTGGCTACGACACCACCGCTGAAACCCGGCTGCCTTACCTCGCGCTGACAGCCACCACTGAATGCGTGGATGACGGCCACTCCCAACGCTACAACCAGATCGTCGACGGTGCGACGACAGCGAAGGACTGGAGCAGCTCCGAGCAGATGCGCAGCATGGATGAGCTGTACCGAAAAGGCATCGTCATCGAACACAACACGCCAGCCACCCCGGCGGCGGGTTCGTGCATTTTCTTCCACATCTGGCGCAGCCCTGACTCGCCGACGCTGGGCTGCACCGCCATGGATCAAGCCGATATCACTCGGCTGTTCAGTTGGCTGGACCCAAGCCAGGCGCCCCTGCTGATTCAAATGCCCGAGGAGCAATACGAGCAATTGCGCGCCAGCCTGGACCTCCCCGAACGTTGAATGCCAGACGCTGACGGTCAGTCGAGCGAGCTGTCCATCCCGTACAGGTGCGGGCGCCGATCGCGATGCAGGTCATTGCGCTCGCTGATGCGCTTGTTGCGCGCTTCGGCGAGGTTCAGGGTGGCCAGCAAAATCTGCTCACCGCCCTGCTCCGCGGGGCCGGCTATCGGATAGCCGTCGGCGTCGACAATCACCGAGCCCTGCACCCAGCCCACCCCGCGCTCATGGCCGTAGCGGTCACACGCGGCGATGAACAAGCGGTTGACCGAGGCATTGGCCTGCACCCGCAAGACTTCCGCCGGGCGCTCGGTTTGCGGCCGTGGGCCGTCGGGCCAGTTGACCGGGGCACAGAGCAGGTCTGCGCCGGCCAACGCCGGCAGGCGCACCCACTCCGGGAATTCCAGGTCGTAGCAAATCAGCATGCCGATACGCCCGTGGACCGTTTCGATGACCGGCGGTGCTTCACTGCCGGCGGTGAAGATTTCCTTTTCGGCATTCCACAGATGCGCCTTGCGATACACCGCGCGCACACCCTGGGCATCGATCAGCGCCGCACTGTTGGCCAGATCATCACCGCCCAGGTGCTCGCAGAAGCCGCCCACCACGACAAGGTTCAGTTCCCGGGCCAGCGCTTGCCACAGGCGCAGCGTCGGGCCATCGCGGGTTTCCGCCAGGGCCAGGGCTTCGTTGCGGTCGGCGAACAGGTAACCGCTCTGCACCAGTTCCGGCAGTACCACAACCTGCGCCCCCCGCAGCGCCGCCGAGCGAATGGCGCGCTCGGTGAGGCTGCGGTTGTAAGCGAGGTCGCCGATTTTCGGCGCCAACTGGCAGCAAGCGACCAGGGTACTTTTTGCAGTGTTCAACGCCCCGCCTCCACGGTTTGATGGGCCATGGCGACGATGTCTTTTTCGCTGATCCCGTCGATGATCCGGCGCTCGGCGACCAGGTCCAGCGAACGACTGAGGAGGAAATACGTCAGTCCGGACACCACCAGTCCCACCAGCCAGGCAATGTCGACACCTTCAAGCATGCGTGCCAGCGGGCCGACGAACACTTCCTTGTTGGCGGCGGCATCGAAGATGTAGAAGAACGGCACCATCGCGGCAAACCCGATCAGGTACGAGGCGATGCCGCGAAATTGCCAGGCGCCGTAGATACCGTTCGGTGTAAAGAAATGCGGGATCGCGTAGCGGCCTTTGCGTACGAAGAAATAGTCCACCAGATTGACCGCGGTCCAGGGCACGAGGAAGTACAGCAACAAGACCAGGAAGGTGTTCAACAACGCAATGCCGTCACCTTTGATCGACAGCACGCAGGTCAACAGAATCAGGCTGATGACGCTGATCGACAGCACCCGGGCACGGGGCGTCGGGGTGATCTTGCTGATCGAGTCGACACCGGTCAGCAACGTCAGCATGGCACTGTAGGTGTTGAGTGCAATGATCGGCAGGAAACCCGCCACCGACACGATCACCAGCAGATTGCCCAACCCCGGGACCATCGAAGAACCGACCTGATTGAGCGCCACCAGCGCGTCCGCCGCTTTCAGTTCCTGGGCAAGCCAGGCCCCGAGGCCGATCATCCAGCTACCCGACAACGAGGCGCCGATGAATACCGCTGCGATCAGTTTCGGCCGACTGGTGTTTTTCGGCAGGTAACGGGAATAGTCGGAGACGTAAGGCGCATAGGAAATGTTGTAGCTGGCGCCGATGGCAAACAGCGTGGCGAAGGCAATCCAGCTGAAGCCCAGGTCCGTGGCTGGCGTGACGCCCTGGGAACCGGCGCCGAACATCAGCGCGATTGTCACCAGCGCATACAGCGGCAACGTTGCCAGCAACGCCCACTTGAAGGCTTTGTGCATCAAGTCGTGCCCATAGATCGACAGCAGCGCGCCAACGAGTACGACGGCCACGGCGACGAAGGTCGGGTTGATCCCGAACACATGTTCGAGGCCGTTCATGATCAGCGAGATGTTCACCACGTTGAAGCCGACGAACACGAACATCGTCGCCATCAATGCCAGGATCACCCCGCGATAGCCGAACTGGGCACGGGACTGGATCATCTGCGGCAAGCCCATTTCCGGCCCTTGCGAGCCATGGAATGCCATGAAAATGGTGCCGAACATGATACCCAGCGCGCCGGCCAGCAGGGTCCACAGCGCCGATAACCCGAGGCTCGGGCCGACAAAGCCGATGGAGATGGTGAAGAAATGGAAATTGCCGAGAAACCAGAATGGCCCCTGGCTGCTGAGCTTGGCGTGGCGTTCGTTTTCCGGGATGTAATCGATCGAGTGGCCTTCGATGGCCAATCCGCTGCTGGCCTCGGCGGCTTGCGCGGAAAGTGGGGATCCTGACATACGATGATTCCTATGCAGTTGATTGTTTTTGTTGTGGGCGCAGCGGTCGATTCGACGTCCGGATCAGGTAAAAACCCGGAAAAAGCTGACGATGACCCTGGTTTCCCTGCAATGTATGGCGTTGGTCAGGGCGGTAAAATATCGCAGGCACACTGTTTACATAGATCCACACCTATGTGATTGAACATCGGGAGCGCCCATGCTGGGAACTGTAACGGAGCTGGATCTGCGCTTGATCCGGGTATTTCTCACCGTCGTCGAGGCCGGCGGGATTTCGGCGGCGCAAACCGCCCTCAACACCACGCAACCGACCATCAGCGCGCAGTTGGCGACGCTTGAGGCGCGGGTCGGTTTTCGTCTGTGCGAACGTGGCCGGGGCGGATTTTCGGTGACGCCCAAGGGTGGCCAGTTTGTCGAGGCGGCCCGGCGCTTGCTTGCGGCAGCCGAAGGCTTCCGGGTTGAAGTCCAGCACATCAACCGCAAAGTCTCGGGCAACATCAACATCGGCCTGCTCGGGCAAATCGACCCGGTGGCCAACAAAAAAATCGGCCTGGCCATTGCGCGCCTGCGGGCCAGGCACGAAGGGTTGTACTTCCACTTCACCGAACTGTCGTCATCGCTGCTGGAAGAGAAAATCATCAACAGCCACATCGACCTGGCCATCGGTTATTTCTGGCACCGCTTGCCCAATATCGACTACTTTCCGCTGTTCCAGGAAACCCAGATCGCCTACTGCGCGCCGTCTCATCCGCTATTCAGCCAGGTGGGCGCACTGACCCGGGACGATGTCAGCCACTACGACTGGGTCTGGCCAAGTCATCCCTTGCCGGAAATGCCGGCACCCACCTCCATCGAACGCCTGACGGTGCTGACCGACAGCATGGACGGTGCCGCCCTGCTGATTCTGTCGGGCCAACACCTGGGTTTTCTGCCACAGCACTATGCGGCACGGCATGAACAACTGGGGCAACTGCACCCGCTCAACCCCGAGTTGCTGCGCTATGAGGTGGGTTTCCATGCGGCGGTGCGGCATTCATCGCGGCAGCGCGATCTGGTCAGTGCCTTCCTGAATGAATTGATCGACATCTTTGGCGCGTCCTAGATCAATCGGCGGGTGTTGGCGACCTGATTGGCATTGGCGCAAGACCTGAGGGAGCGAGCTTGCTCCCACAGGGAATGTGGTGGTTTCAGGGGCGGATATCGTTGGCCGGGACGACGTCGATCCGCGCGACCGCGCTGGTCAGGTGCGCCAGATCCTTGTTGTGTTCGGCAATGATGTCTTCTGCGGCCATATTGCCGTTGTCGACGGTGGAGTGGGCATCGGCCGCGAGCACTACGTCGTAACCCAGTTTCAGTGCCTGGCGCACGGTGGCGTTGACGCAGTAATCGGTTTGCAGACCACAGATGATCAGGCGGCTGACGTCCAGCTCCTGCAACTGGTCATGCAAGTGGGTCTGGTAGAACGAATCGGGGGTGGTCTTGCGTACGCGCAGGTCCTGGGGCGCGGTTTGCAATCCTTCGGCGAGTTGCCAGCCTTCGGCGTTATACGCGAGGGGGCTGCCCTTTTCTTCATGCTGGATCAGCACCACGGGGAGCCCTTTGTTTCGGGCTTTGGCACTGAGGCCGTTGATGCGGTCGATGACTCGCTTGATCTGGAAGCACTCATACTCGCCGGAGCACAAGGCCTGCTGGACGTCGATGATTAACAGTGCGGTAGTCATGGTTCCTTCCTTGAAAAGTCAGTGGAACAGGGACGAACATAAGTCCGTCCCCGTCCAAACACAAGACTCAATAACCCAGCGACAGCCCGGTGTTACGCCGTGGATCGTTGGCGCCGTAGAAGCGGTTCTTGCCCACCGGTTTGCCGTCCAGGGACGGCGCGCCGACAAGAATCGCTGCCAGGTGGTTGGCGTCCTGCGGCCCGGCAAACTTGTGGCCCCAGCTTTCGAGGATCTTCACCGTATCCGGGCTGGTGGTGAAGGCTTCGAGGTTGGTTTCCTCCGGCAACCATTGCTGGTGGAAACGTGGCGCATCGACCGCTTCCTGGATGTTCATGCCGTAGTCGATGACGTTGAGCATGGTCAACAGGGTCGCGGTGATGATGCGGCTGCCGCCGGGGGTACCGACCACCATCACCACTTTGCCGTCCTTGGTGACGATGGTCGGGCTCATGGATGACAGCGGCGCCTTGCCGGGGGCGATGGCGTTGGCTTCACCCTGGACCAGGCCATACATGTTCGGCACACCGATCTTCGAGGTGAAGTCGTCCATTTCGTCGTTGAGAATGACCCCTGTTTTACTGGCCATGACCCCGGCACCGAACCAGTCGTTGAGGGTGTAGGTCACCGACACCGCGTTGCCCCATTTGTCGACGATGGAGTAATGGGTGGTGTTGTTGCCTTCATGGGGCGCGACCCCAGGCTTGAGCTCGCGGGACACACCGGCCTTTTGCGGATTGATGGCTTCGCGCAGTTTGGTCGCGTAGTTCTTGTCCAGCAGGTGGGCAATCGGGTTCTTCACGAAGTCCGGGTCGCCGAGGTAGCTGTTGCGGTCAACGTACGCGTGGCGCATCGCTTCGATCTGATAGTGCATGCCCTGGGCCGAGTGATAGCCCAGATCCTTCATCGGGTAGCCTTCGAGGATGTTCATGATCTGGCAGATCACTACACCACCGGAGCTTGGTGGCGGGGCCGAGACCACGTGGTAGCCGCGGTAGTCGCACTCGATCGGCGCCAGTTCGCGAGTCTTGTATTTGTCCAGGTCGGCCTGCGTGATGATGCCCTTGTTAGCTTGGCTGGAGGTGACGATGGCATCGGCGACCCAGCCTTTATAGAAGCCGTCGGCGCCCTTCTCGGAGATGGTCCGCAAGGTTTTGCCGAGGTCTTTCTGCATCAGCTTCTGTCCGACCTGCATCGGCTCGCCGTTGCTCAGGAAAATCGAACCGGAATCCTTCATGTCTTTCTTGAACACGTCGGTGGCGTAGTCCAGCAAATCGACATCACCCTGTTCCAGCACGAAGCCGTCTTCGGCCAGCTTGATCGCCGGGGCGATCACTTCCTTGCGTGGTTTGGTGCCGTATTTGCTCAGGGCCAGTTCCATCCCGGACACGGTGCCCGGCACGCCGACGGCCAGGTGGCCGCGAGTACTCAGGTCCGGAACAACGTTGCCCGCTTTGTCGAGGTACATGTCGGCGGTGGCGGCCAGCGGGGCTTTTTCACGGAAGTCGAGGAAGGTCTTGCGCCCGTCGGCCAGTTGAATGGTCATGAATCCGCCGCCGCCCAGGTTACCGGCGGCGGGATAGACCACCGCCAGCGCATACCCCACCGCCACGGCGGCATCGACGGCGTTGCCACCGCTCTTGAGCACATCCACGCCCACATGGCTGGCCAGATGCTGGGCAGTGACCACCATGCCGTTTTCGGCCGCGACCGGGGCTACGGAGGCGGCATGGGCCATCAGGCAGCTGAGTGCCAGTGAGGTCGCTATCAGCGATTTGGCAAAAGGTTCGTACTTCATCAGTCGGTCTCTTCTTGTTATTGAACAGGGGAACGCTTCAGGAGCCGTAGGCAAGTATGGTCGCGATTGCGTATTGCGCCTCCCCGGCCAGGCAGTATCCTTAACGCCCGTTCAACAATTCGGCGTGGCCTTCGGCATGACTTACACCTGTAGCACCCTGGCGTCCCCGGTCGGTGAGTTGAAGCTGGTGGCGAACGGCTCACGACTGGTGGCCATCCTCTGGGAAAACGACAAGCCGGGCCGGGTACGGCTCGGGCCCATGAGCGACGCACCAGACAACCCGATTCTGCTGCGCACGGCGCAACAACTGCGCGAATACTTCGCCGGCAGCCGCCATCATTTCGAGCTGGATCTGGAGTTTGTCGGCACGCCATTCCAGAAAAAGGTCTGGGCGGCGCTGTTGACCATTCCGTTCGGCGAGACCCGCAGCTACAGCCAGATCGCCGAGCAGATCGGCAGCCCGAGTGCAGTCCGGGCGGTGGGTGCGGCGAATGGCAAGAACCCGATTTCGATTGTCGCGCCGTGCCATCGGGTGATTGGTGCGTCGGGGAAGCTGACGGGGTTTGCCGGGGGGCTGGAGGCGAAGGCGTTGTTGCTCACGCTGGAAGGTGGACGATGGCCAAGCAACGGAATGACCGCCGACCTGTTTGGGTAAACAACGTCTCTGTGGCGACGGAGGTTGCTCCCGCTCCGGTGCGTAGCGCTGGCAAATATTCGCCAGGCACTTAGATTTTCGGGGCCGCTTCGCAGCCCGACGCGGGCAAGCTCGCTCGCCACAGAAGGGGGACGGCTTAAGCCGCGAATATGTTTTTCATCGCCGCATACTGCAACAGCATGATGGTCTTGGCATCGCAGATTTCCCCACGATAAAACGCCTCTAGTGCTTCATCGAAGGCCCATTCCAGCACTTCCAGTTCTTCGGTCTCTTCCTCCAGCCCGCCGCCTTCGCTGACCTTCGACGTCGCATCGTATTCGGCGATGAAAAAGTGCAGTTTTTCCGTCACCGAGCCCGGGCTCATGTAGGCCTCGAACACCGGCTGCACATGGTGCACGCGGTAACCGGTCTCTTCCTCCGCTTCGGCACGAATGCGTTCTTGCGGCGCGGCACCTTCCAACAGCCCCGCCGCCACTTCGATCAGCAGACCGTCGTGGCCGTTGACGAACACCGGCAAGCGGAATTGCCGGGTCAGGACCACGGTTTTCTTTTCGCGGTTGTACAGCAAAATCGCCGCGCCATTGCCACGGTCGTAGACCTCGCGGGTCTGGCGCTGCCACTCGCCGTTGTTGCGTTGATAATCGAAGGTGATTTTCCGCAACAGATACCAGTCGTGGGACAACACCTGTGATTCGAGGATATTGACCCGCTCGGCTGTATTCGACATGACAACGCATCCTGTGTTTTCGAGATTGCGCATCTTAGGTGAAAAAGCCCGGCGTTTGATCCCTCAAACGAGCTGAGCCTTGTATTCCTTCACATAGGCACCAGCCAGGGACTCTTTCTGTTTGTCGTCGAGCAACTTGCCGGCCATCTGGAAGAACTTCTGCTCTTCCTCTTCGAGGTGGTGATGGACTTTATCGGCCAGCTTCTTCGCGGTGGCCAGCCAGGCCGGGCTGGACATTTCGGTCTCGTCCAGCGCCTCCATCATTTCATCCATTTCATGGTGTTCGGCGATCGCATGGCGGCTGAGGTCGACGCCATTGTCGAATTCCATCAACGGGATGTAGAAATGCCGCTCTTCAGCGGTTTCATGGGCCTGGAGTTCGGACTTGAGCTGTTTGTAGGCTTCGACCCGTTGCGGGGTGTCGCCGCTGGTGCGAATCAACGCTTTGGCATAGGTACGTTGGCGTTCGTGGCTTTCGCGCAAGGCTTCGAAAATATTCACGGCGTGTCCTCATGGGCGGCGTTCTGGAATGACGCGCTCTGAGGCTAGACATCTGCGCGCGGGCGACGGTTCCATGGGTGCCGGGGATAGATCAATCGCCGCGACCAAGATAGTCTGCGGCTTCACTGCCATAAGGACATAGCCATGACCCTGCGTATCGAGCTGTCGCCAAACCCCACGGAGGAAGAACGCCAAGCCATCCTGCTGCCACTGCGCGCCTATAACGCCTCGAAGGCCGGTGGTGCCGTGCCCGAGCACATAGCCCTGCTGGTGCGCGATGACAATGACGAAATCCTCGGCGGGCTCTACGCCCGGCTGTTCTACCAGTGGTTGTTCATCGACCTGTTGTCGGTGCCGGAGCAGGCGCGGGGACAGGGCATGGGTACGAAGCTGATGCAGATGGCCGAAGACCTGGCGCGGGAGAGGAAATGCATCGGGCTGTGGCTCGACACGTTCGAATTCCAGGCACCGGAGTTCTACAAGAAATGCGGCTATAGCGAGATCGGGCACATTGCCGACTACCCGCCGGGGTATAAGCACTTCTTTTTTCAGAAGCGCTTGAATGACTGAATCAACACGCCTGGTGTAGGAGCGAGCTCGCTCCTACACGGGTGTGCATCAAGTCACAGGCAGGTCGCCAAGGCCGCCAGGCGCCGCTTGGCGACAAAGTCATCATGCTGAGCGTAGTAGCTCAACACGGTGCCCGAGGCATCGGTGGTCACGTCAACGAACGACTCCGCCGAACGCGTGTAGACGGTAGTTCCGCCCTTCTCGCCCGGCTGCAGGTACGCCGCGGCATCGACGCCGAACACCGCTTCGTCCTGCCAGGAAAACTGCACGCACTGGGCAACGTCCTTGGCCGGCTTGTCCGAGTTCAGGGTTTTGTACGGAGGTTTGCTGCGGGCATCGCTCATCACCGAGCCCGCGCAACCGGCCAGCAACGTCACGGCCAGCGCTACCATCAGAATTCGCATTGCATTCGCTCATCAGGAAAAAGCGGACTGTATCACCGTGGCACGGCGTTTCGTTCTGCTTTACTGCATTTATACCGCGACACCGCGCGATGATTCGCGCACCCTGTCGCGCCCATCGCGTCGCATCGACCCCAACTCTGGAAGCCCAATGACACCCAACGCCGAGTTTTACAAACCGACCACTGAATATGCCGACAAGCTGATCAGCCAGATCGGTCAGACACCCTCCTGGATCGCCAAGCGCATCGGCGTGACCGACAAGCGCATCCGTTACATCCTCGACGGCGAAAGAACCGTCAAGGGTGAAACCACGCCGATCCAGATGACCTACACCGAGCAGTTTGCCCTCGAATGCCTGGCGGCAGCGGCCAAGGCCAGCAAGAAGCAGTCTTCGTAATCACCTACCGAGGCGTGACCATGGCGGCATCCGAACAACAACACGAACAGGCACTGAAACGGTTTCTCGATGAACGCCCCGAGCTGCGCGTCGAGCTCGACAACCTGAATCCACTGCTCGCGCAGGCCAAGGGCGAAACCTTCGCGCAGTATCGCGATGAGCGTTTGCACGAAGCCTTCGAGGCCGAAGCCGAGCGCCTTGGCCTGTTTGCCTGGGAATTGACACTGCTGTTGACCGCCGCCACACCCGAGGACTATCAGGCCCAGCGCCTGGAAGTCCATCGGGAAGTGGCCGAGATGGCCGGGATGGACTGGCTGGAGTATTGCGAGTTATATGGATTGACCCCGTAACGTACTGATCAAGGATGCTTTCGCCGATGCTGCCTTCGTCTTCAAGTACCCACGCCAGTTCCAGACACTTGCACACTCAGAAATGGCGCGGACGTATCGGCCTGACGCTGGTGGCGATGCTCTCGGTGCTGGCCGGCATGACCGATGCCATCGGTTTCATGGCCAGCGGCGACTTCGTGTCCTTCATGAGCGGCAATACCACCCGGATGGCCGTTGCCATCAGCGTCGGCGACCTGGGGCTGAGCCTGCGCCTGGTACTGCTTGTCGCCACCTTCATCTTCGGCAATGCGCTGGGCATCATCGTCAGCCGGCTGGCCGGTCGCCGGGCGTTACCCTTGCTGCTGAGCATCGCCTCGTTACTCTGCGCTGCCGCCGCCTGGCCGTTTGAGTCGCAGCTGCCAGCCCTGCTGGCGGCGATCATCGCAATGGGCATGCTCAACGCCGCCGTGGAAGAGGTCAACGGTTTGCCGGTCGGCCTGACTTACGTCACCGGCGCCCTGTCGCGCTTCGGACGCGGGCTGGGTCGCTGGCTGCTCGGGGAGCGCCGTAACGGCTGGCGCGTGCAACTGATCCCCTGGACCGGCATGTTCGCCGGTGCGGTACTGGGCGCCGCGCTCGAACATCAACTGGGGCTCAAGGCGCTGTTCGCCAGCGGCCTGCTTGCTGCGGGACTGGGGTTGCTGTCGCTGAAGATTCCGCGGCGCTGGCAGTTGGGGTATATGCCGCGTTGACTGCAGTCCGCCATCGCTGGCAAGCCAGCTCCCACAGTAGATCTGCGGCGAACGACGATTATGTGATCGACGCATTACCTGTGGGAGCTGGCTTGCCAGCGATTGGCGGCAACCCGGTCCCCGCAAAAACGCCCTTCGCCGGCCCACGGATAAAGCTTTATCATGGCCGCAGTTTTGCTGATCGAGTCCATCATGAAGTTCGCCATCGCGCTGTTTTCCGCCGCCCATGCGCCCTCCTCGCGCCGTGCCCTGCTGTTCGCCCAGGCCGCGCTGGCCGGCGGGCATGAAATTGTCCGGCTGTTTTTCTACCAGGACGGTGTGTACAACGCCTCCAGCAGCGTGGTCACGCCCCAGGACGAGCAGGACCTGCCCAAGCAATGGCGCGCCTTTGTTTCCGAGCACCAACTCGATGGCGTGGTATGCATCGCCGCCGCCCTGCGCCGCGGTGTGTTGAACGAAGAAGAAGCCAGGCGCTATCAACGTGAAGCCGTCGCCGTCGGCGCGCCGTGGGAATTGTCCGGCCTCGGTCAGCTGCATGATGCGGTTCAAGATGCCGACCGCCTGATCTGTTTCGGAGGTGCTTGAAGTGGCCAAATCCCTGCTGATCATCAGTCGCCAATCGCCCTGGTCCGGGCCGGGCGCGCGCGAAGCGCTGGACATCGTGCTGGCCGGCGGTGCCTTCGATCTACCCATTGGCCTGCTGTTTCTCGATGACGGCGTGTTGCAGCTCGCCGCACGACAGAACGCCAAATCCCTGCAACAGAAAGACCTGAGCGCCAACCTTCAGGCCCTGCCGATGTTCGGTGTCGAGGAGCTGTTTTTCTGTGCCGACAGCGCCGCCGAACGTGGCTTGGACACCCGTGCCCTGTCGCTGGAGGAAGCCCAGTTGCTGACTGCCGACGAAATCACGGCGCTCATTGACCGTTACGATCAGGTGATGACCCTCTGATGTCGACTTTGCATGTGTTGTCTCATTCCCCCTTCGGCGACTCGCGCCTGAGCAGTTGCCTGCGCGTGATCGGCGCCAACGACGCGCTGCTGCTGTCCGGCGACTCGGCCTATGCCTTGCAGCCGGGTACTGCGCCTTGCGCGGTGCTGAACGCTCGCGGCCTGACCCTCTACGTGTTGGCCGAAGATGCCCAAGCGCGGGCCATCGCCGTTCCAGACTGGGCCACGGCCATTGATTACCCGGCCTTCGTCGAGCTGTCGATCCACCACGACAAGGTCAACAGTTGGCTATGAATTCCCTGACAGTCGGCACACGTACCATCGCGCTGGACAAGGACGGTTTTCTGCTCGAACTCAGTGATTGGTCGACTGAAGTTGCCACCGCCCTGGCGGCAGCCGAAGACATCGAACTGACCCCCGAGCACTGGGAAATCCTTGAGCTGCTGCGCAGTTTCTACGCCGAATTCCAGTTGTCGCCGGCCACCCGTCCGCTGATCAAATACACCGCCTTGAAACTCGGCCCGACCAAGGGCAACAGCCTGCACCTGAACCGACTGTTCAAAGGCACCCCTGCCAAACTCGCCGCGAAACTGGCGGGTCTGCCCAAACCGACGAATTGCTTATGACCGACTATCCAGTGCTGACCCTCGAAACGCCCGCCGAACACCCGTTCGCCCAGTTCGTGCGGATTCTCGGCAAAGGCAAGCGCGGCGCCCGCGACCTGACTCGCGAGGAAGCCCGTGAAGCCATGGGCATGGTGCTCGACGGCAAGGTCGAGGACACCCAGCTCGGCGCGTTCCTGATGCTGCTGCGGCACAAGGAAGAAAGCGCCGAAGAAATGGCCGGGTTCACCGAAGCCTTGCGTGAGCGCTTGAAGCCGCCCTCACTGGCGGTGGATCTGGACTGGCCGACCTATGCCGGCAAAAAGCGTCATTTGCCGTGGTATCTGCTGGCGGCCAGGTGCCTGGCGCAAAACGGCGTACGCATCTTCATGCACGGCGCTGGCGCCCATACGGCGGGTCGGCTGTACAGCGAACAATTGCTGGGACAATTGCAGATCCCGCTGTGCCGCAACTGGCAGCAGGTCGGCGAAGCACTGGACAACGGCGGCCTGGCCTTCATGCCGTTGGTGGACTGGGCGCCGCAACTGCAACGCATGATCGACCTGCGCAACACCCTGGGCCTGCGCTCGCCGATCCATTCCCTGACGCGCATTCTCAACCCGTTGGGTGCGCGCTGCGGCCTGCAAAGCATTTTCCACCCTGGCTATCAGGCGGTGCACCGCGATGCCAGCGGCTTGCTCGGTGACACCGCGATTGTGGTCAAGGGCGATGGCGGCGAGATCGAGATCAATCCCGATGCCGACAGTCACCTGTATGGCACCACGGGTGGCGAGAGCTGGGACGAGGAATGGCCGCAGCTGTCGAGCCAGCGCCACGTCAAACCGGCCAGCCTCGACCCCGAACACCTGAAAGCCGTCTGGCGCGGGGATGTGGTCGACAGTTATCCGCAGATGGCCCTGATTTCCACCATGGCCCTGGCGTTACGCGGCCTCGGACAGAGCCGCGAACAGGCGTTCGAAACCGCACAGCGGTACTGGGATGCTCGGGATAAATCGATTTAATCGATCATAACCGCCCAACCTTTGCGCTTTTTGTTCGAACTCATGGGAATAGACTCCACTCCAACGATTATGGGTTGAGGAGTCTGAGCATGGGTTTGTTAGTCGAAGGTCGCTGGCAGGACAAGTGGTACGAAAGCAGCAAGGACGGCGCGTTTCAGCGCGAACAGGCGCAGCGCCGTCACTGGGTGACGGACGACGGCAAGCCGGGACCGACCGGCGTCGGTGGCTTTGCGGCCGAGGCCGGTCGTTATCACCTTTATGTTTCCCTGGCCTGTCCGTGGGCCCATCGCACGCTGATCCTGCGCAAACTCAAGGGCCTCGAAAACCTGATCGACGTGTCGGTGGTCAGCTATCTGATGCTGGAAAACGGCTGGACCTTCGACAAGTCCCATGGCTCGACCGGCGACAAGCTTGATCACTTCGACTTCATGCACCAGCGCTACACCGCCGATGCCGCCGACTACACCGGCCGTGTCACGGTGCCAGTGCTGTGGGACAAGCAACAGCAGCGCATCGTCAACAATGAATCGGCGGAAATCATCCGCATGTTCAATGGCGCGTTCGACGCGCTGACCGGCAATGACCTGGACTTCTACCCGGCGCCGCTACGCAACGAGATCGATGCGCTGAACGAGCGGATTTATCCGGCGGTGAACAATGGCGTGTACCGTGCCGGGTTTGCCACGTCGCAGCAGGCTTATGAGGAAGCGTTCGATGAATTGTTCGCAGAACTGGATCGACTGGAGCAATTGCTGGGTGCCAACCGCTACCTGACGGGGGAATACCTGACCGAAGCGGATATCCGCCTGTTCACCACATTGATTCGATTCGACGCGGTGTATTACGGGCACTTCAAGTGCAACCTGCGGCGGATTGCCGATTTTCCGAACCTGTCGAACTGGCTGCGGGAGATTTATCAGTGGCCGGGCATTGCCGAGACGGTGGACTTCACCCACATCAAGCATCACTACTACGGTAGCCACAGGACCATCAACCCGACCGGCATCGTGCCCAAAGGCCCGAAACAGGACTTCAGCGCGGCCCATGACCGGGCGCGGTTGAGCGGCAAAGGGGTTTGGCGCAGGGCCGGAGTCTGATCTGAACCTTGCGGTGATTTAAGGACGTAATCGCGAGCAGGCTCGCTCCCACATTTGATTTGTGTCGTTCACAAATCCCCTGTGGGAGCGAGCCTGCTCGCGATCGGGGCAACCCGGTTTTCAGACCTGCGCCTGAGCCCCTTCGAACCACGCCAGTTTCTCGCGCAGTTGCACCACCTCACCCACGATCACCAGCGTAGGCGCATGCACTTCATGCTCCGCCACCAGCCGTGGCAGATCGGCCAGGGTGCCGGTAAACACTCGCTGGTTGACCGTGGTGCCCTGCTGGATCAACGCCGCCGGGGTATTGGCGTCGCGACCATGCTTGATCAGCTGTTCGCAGATGATCGGCAGACCCACCAGCCCCATGTAAAACACCAGGGTCTGCGCCGGGGCAACCAGATCGGCCCATGGCAGATCGGTGGAACCGTCCTTGAGATGGCCGGTGACAAACCGCACCGACTGCGCGTAATCACGGTGAGTCAGCGGGATCCCGGCGTACGCCGCGCAACCGCTGGCCGCCGTGATGCCCGGCACGACCTGGAACGGAATGCCTTGGGCCGCCAGTTCTTCGATCTCTTCACCGCCGCGGCCGAAGATGAACGGATCGCCACCCTTCAACCGCACCACACGCTTGCCTTGCCTGGCCAGGTCCACCAGTTGCTGGTTGATCTGGTCCTGCGGCACGGCGTGATCGGCGCGGCGCTTGCCGACATAAACCCGCTCGGCATCACGCCGACACAGCTCGAGAATCGCCGGTGCCACCAAGCGGTCATACAGCACCACATCGGCTTGCTGCATCAGGCGCAGGGCACGGAAGGTCAGCAAGTCGGGATCACCGGGGCCGGCGCCTACCAGATACACCTCGCCGGTCGCCACGGGCGCTTCACCGTCAATTTTCACTTGCAGCAAACGCTCGGCTTCGGCGCCCTGCCCGGCCAGTTGCCGGTCGGCAATCGGTCCCTGGAACACGTCCTCCCAGAATGCCCGGCGCTGTTGCACATCCGGCAACAGGCCTTTGACCTGATTGCGGAAGCGTGCCGCCAGACCGGCCAGTTGACCGTAGGTGGAGGGAATCCAGGTTTCAATCTTGGCGCGGATCAAGCGCGCCAGGACCGGCGCATCGCCGCCGCTGGACACGGCAATCACCAGGGGTGAGCGGTCGACGAT
The DNA here is from genome assembly GCF_054061835.1 of Pseudomonas sp. TE12234. Lineage (NCBI taxonomy): Bacteria > Pseudomonadati > Pseudomonadota > Gammaproteobacteria > Pseudomonadales > Pseudomonadaceae > Pseudomonas > Pseudomonas sp. TE12234. The sequence goes on along the minus strand of NZ_JBSSEP010000015.1, from coordinate 152,390 downwards.
GGCCGGGAAGATCACGCTGCACAGGGCCGGCGCGTCCACCACATTGACCGGCACGCAACGCCGATGGGCATCGGCGGAGACTTGCGCGTTCAGCGCTTCGTCGTCGGTGGCGGCAATGATCAGCCCGCAACCGTCCAGGTCCGCCTCGACGTAACCGCGCAGCACGCACTCGCCACCACTGAGGGTGACCAGTTCGCTCAATTGAGTTTCGATTTCAGGTGCGACCACCCGCAGTAGCGCACCGGCATCGGCCAGCAGGCGGGATTTGCGCAAGGCAATTTCCCCCCCGCCGACGACCAACACACGACTGCCGCGAAGGTTATGGAACAGCGGCAGATAGTTCATTCAGCCGATGACCTCGAGGCCACCCATGTACGGCTTCAGCACTTCAGGCACACGGATCGAACCGTCGGCCTGCTGGTAGTTCTCCAGCACGGCCACCAGGGTACGACCGACCGCCAGGCCGGAGCCGTTCAGGGTGTGGACCAGTTCCGGCTTGCCGGTTTCCGGGTTGCGGAAACGTGCCTGCATGCGACGGGCCTGGAAGTCGCCGCAGTTGGAGCACGACGAAATTTCACGGTACTTGTCCTGGCTCGGGATCCACACTTCCAGATCGTAGGTCTTGATCGCGCCGAAGCCCATGTCACCGGTGCACAGTGCAATGGTGCGATAAGGCAGTTCCAGCAGTTGCAGGACTTTCTCGGCGTTGGCGGTCAGGCCTTCCAGCGCTTCCATCGAGGTCGAAGGCTCGACGATCTGCACCATCTCGACCTTGTCGAACTGGTGCTGGCGGATCATGCCGCGGGTGTCGCGACCCGACGCACCGGCTTCGCTGCGGAAGCATGGGGTGTGGGCAACGAACTTGATTGGCAGCTGTTTCGAATCGACGATTTCACCGGCCACGATATTGGTCAGGGACACTTCGGCGGTCGGGATCAGGTACAGATCAGCCTCGCCTTCACGGGCGATCTTGAACAGGTCTTCTTCGAACTTGGGCAACTGGCCGGTGCCTTGCAGCGCCGGGGCCTGGACCAGATACGGCGTGTAAGCCTCTTCGTAGCCGTGCTCGGTGACGTGCAGGTTGATCATGAACTGCGCCAGGGCGCGGTGCAGACGGGCAATCGGCCCGCGCAGCAGGGAAAAACGTGCGCCGGAGAGCTTGGCGGCGGTTTCGAAGTCCAGCCAGCCGAATTTCTCGCCCAGGGCAACGTGGTCCTGAACCGGGAAATCGAACGCGGTCGGCGTACCCCAGCGGCGCACTTCGACGTTATCTTCTTCGTCTTTGCCGACCGGTACGGACTCGTGTGGCAGGTTTGGAATACCGAGCAGGATCGAGTCCAGCTCGGTCTGGATCGCGTCCAGTTCGACCTTGCCGGCACTCAACTCGCCGGCCATGCGCTCGACGTCCGCCATCAACGGCGCGATGTCTTCGCCGCGCTGCTTGGCCTGACCGATGGATTTGGAGCGCGCATTACGTTCAGCCTGCAGGGCTTCGGTGCGGGTCTGGACGGTCTTGCGCTGTTCTTCCAGCGCTTCGATGCGCGCAACATCCAGGGCAAAGCCACGGGATGCCAGGCGGTCCGCTACGTCCTGAAGGTTGCTACGTAACAGTTTGGAATCGAGCATGTCGGTCTCTCGTTATCAAAGTTTGGTCAAGGACAGGCCAGCCCAGGTGGCGAGCAGCCCGCCGAATACGCTGATGGCAGCATAGCCCAGTGCCAGCGGCACCTGCCCGCTTTCAAGCAGGCGCACCGTATCCAGTGAAAAGGATGAAAAAGTCGTCAGCCCTCCGAGGAAGCCGACGATCAACCCGGCGCGTACCTCGAACGGCACCTCCGGGCGAATCAAAAACAGACCGTATAGAAAGCCGATCAGCAAACAGCCCACGATATTAACGGCCAGCGTCGCGGTATAGAAGTGCCGCGGCCAATTAGCATTGACCCAGTTACCGGTGGCGAAGCGCAACAGCGTGCCGGCTATCCCGCCGACGGAAACCGCGATGATCAAGGGAACCACTATTTTCTCCGCTGCCGGGGGCTTAAACGATCCAGTTGCGCCAGGTGATTGAGCTTCTCGCCAATCTTCAATTCCAGGCCGCGTGGTACGGGCTGATAGAAGGGTTGAGGTTCGAGCTCTTCCGGAAAGTAGTCTTCGCCGGCGGCGTAGGCATCCGGCTCATCGTGGGCATAACGGTATTCGTCGCCATAGCCCAGCTGTTTCATCAGTTTGGTCGGGGCATTGCGCAGGTGCAGCGGCACTTCCAGGGAGCCGTGCTCGGTGGCGCTGCGCATCGCGGCCTTGAAACCCATGTACACCGCGTTGCTTTTAGGCGCGCAGGCCAGGTAGGTGATGGCCTGGGCCACCGCCAGTTCGCCTTCGGGACTGCCGAGGCGCTCCTGCACCTCCCACGCCGCCAGGCACAGGCTCAGCGCACGCGGGTCGGCATTGCCGATGTCTTCGCTGGCCATGCGCACCACGCGCCGGGCCAGGTACAACGGATCGCAACCGCCGTCGATCATCCGCGCGAACCAGTACAGCGCGCCATCAGGGTTGGAGCCGCGTACCGATTTATGCAGCGCGGAAATCTGGTCGTAGAACGCTTCGCCACCCTTGTCGAAACGACGACGGGTATCGCCCAGCAGGCTTTGCAGCAGATCGACACCCATTTCGCTGTTGTCTTCGGCGAGGTCCGAGGCGTTTTCGAGCAAATTGAGCAGGCGCCGGCCATCGCCATCGGCGGCCGACAACAGCATCTGGAAGCCTTCATCGCTCAGGGTGAGCTGGCGCTTGCCCAGGCCACGCTCTTCGGTCAGCGCACGCTGCACCAGTTTGCGCAGCGCCGCTTCGTCGAGGCTCTTGAGCACGTAGACGCGGGCGCGGGAAAGCAAGGCGTTATTGAGTTCGAACGAAGGGTTTTCCGTGGTCGCGCCAATGAAAATCAGCGTGCCGTCTTCAACGTATGGCAGGAACGCGTCCTGCTGCGACTTGTTGAAGCGATGCACTTCGTCGACGAAAAGGATGGTGCGCTTGCCGTATTGCCCGGCCTGTTGCTTGGCGATTTCCACGGCCTGGCGGATTTCCTTGACCCCGGCCAACACCGCCGACACCGTTTCGAAATGCGCGTCCGAGACTTCCGCGAGCAGGCGCGCCAGGGTGGTCTTGCCCACGCCCGGCGGTCCCCAGAAGATCATCGAATGCAGGGCACCCTGCTCCAGCGCTTCGCGCAATGGCTTGCCGCGAGCGAGCACGTGTTCCTGACCGACGTACTCGTCCAGATTGGTCGCACGCAAGCGGGCGGCCAATGGTTGGGCAATCGGGGCACTGCGAAACAGGTCCATCACTACCTCTGAAACCTCAATTGGACACCGTCCCCACTGTAGGAGCGAGCCTGCTCGCGATGGACTTACGGGCAGCGCTGGGTGTCAGGCTGCCAGCGTTATCGTTAACGCCCATCGCGAGCAGGCTCGCTCCTACAAGGGTGTTGCGTCTTATTCCTGGATCACGTCCGCACCCTTGGGGATGTCGAACTTGAATTTCGAGGCCGGGATCGGCTCGTTGGCCTTCACGCCGGTGAACAGGATATTGGTGCGCTGACCGACACTGTCAATCAGTTGCATGTCATTGACCAGGCCATTGCGGAACGACAGGCGCAGGCTGTCGAACAAGGTGTCCTTGGTTTTCGGCTTCAAGGTGAAGTCGATCACGCCGCCGGCTTCCTTGGCGCTGATGTCGAAGCTCTGGCTGATCTTGGACACGTCACCGGACAGCAGCAAGGCCGGAGTCTGGGTCAGGCGCTGGTCGAGATTCTTGATGGTGGCCTGTTCCAGATCGGGGTCCCACAGGGTCACTTTCTTGCCGTCGGAGACCATGGTCTGCTCGGCTGGCGCATTGGTGTGCCAGTAGAACAGTCCCGGGCGTTGCAGGGACATCTCACCGGCGGTTTCCTGCAATTGGGTGCCCGTGCCATCAAGGGTCAGCTGGGAGAAACGCGCGGTCAGGGTCTGGGATTTTTCCAGCAGTTGGGTCAGGCGCGCCACGTCCTTTTCATCGGCGTGGGCCGAGAGCGTGGTCAAGGCCAGTACCGGCAGCAGCATGCGGATAAGACGCATGGGAGTCCTCATAACATTCGTGGGAGTGCAGGCGGCGCCTGAAGACGCCGCCCTTCAAAATCAGGTCAGTCGCGCACCGGGCCAGGGGCCAGGACTTCACGCGAACCGTTGGTGTTCATGGACGTCACGACCCCGGCCATTTCCATGGCTTCGATCATGCGCGCAGCGCGGTTGTAGCCGATTTTCAGCTTGCGCTGAACCGCGGAAATGGACGCCCGACGGCTTTCCAGAACGAACTGCACCGCCTCGTCGTACAGCGCGTCGGCCTCCGGATCATCACCGTCACCGCCCCCGCTGCTGCCTTCAAAGCCACTGCCGGCCTCTTCGACACCGTTGAGAATGTCGTCGTTGTACTCCGGCGCACCGCGCAGTTTCCAGGCTTCAACCACCCGATGAACCTCGTCATCGGAAACGAACGCGCCGTGGACACGAATCGGCAGACTGGTGCCCGGCGGCATGTACAGCATGTCACCGTGGCCCAGCAGTTGTTCGGCGCCGCCCTGGTCGATGATGGTCCGGGAGTCGATCTTGCTCGATACCTGGAACGCCATGCGGGTCGGGATGTTGGCCTTGATCAGGCCGGTGATCACGTCCACCGACGGACGCTGGGTCGCGAGGATCAAGTGAATGCCGGCGGCACGCGCCTTCTGGGCGATACGGGCAATCAGTTCTTCAACCTTCTTGCCGACGATCATCATCATGTCGGCGAATTCGTCCACGACCACGACGATGGTCGGCAGCTTTTGCAGCAGCGGCGCTTCGTCGTGGATGCTTTCGCGCTTGTACAGCGGGTCGCTCAACGGTTCGCCGGCGTCCTGGGCTTCCTTGACCTTGGCGTTGAAGCCCGACAGGTTCCGTACCCCCATCTTCGCCATCAGCTTGTAACGCCGCTCCATCTCGGCAACGCTCCAGCGCAGGGCGTTGGCGGCGTCCTTCATGTCGGTCACCACCGGGCACAGCAGATGCGGAATGCCCTCGTAGATCGACAGTTCCAGCATTTTCGGGTCGATCATGATCAGTTTGGCGTCTTCCGGGCCGGACTTGAACAGGATCGACAGGATCATCGCGTTCACACCCACCGACTTACCGGAACCGGTGGTACCGGCCACCAGCAGGTGAGGCATTTTCGCCAGATCGGTGATCACCGGCTTGCCGCCGATGTCATGACCCAGAGCCAGGGTGACCGGCGATTTGAAATTGTCGTATTCGGGTGTCGAGAGTACTTCGGAGAAACGCACGATCTGCCGGTCTTCGTTGGGGATCTCGATACCGACCGTGGTCTTGCCGGGAATCACTTCCACGACCCGCACACTGGTCACGGCCAGGGAGCGCGCGAGGTCTTTGGCCAGGTTGGCAATACGGCTGACCTTGACCCCGGCCGCCGGCTGGATTTCGTAGCGGGTGATCACCGGCCCCGGATGGATCGAGTCCACGGTGACTTCGACGCCGAACTCCTTGAGTTTGATCTCCAGCAAGTGACCGACCGCCGCCAGGGACTCCGGTGAATAGTTGAGCTGTTTCTTTTCCGCAGGATCGAGAATCGAGATCGGCGGCAAGGTGCCTTCCACGGCACTGTCGACGAACAGCGGCGCCTGCTTCTCTTTCTGTACGCGCTTGCTTGGCTCGGGGGCCTTGACCGGGGCCGGCGCGATCACCGGCGGCACCTGCTTCTCGCGCTCGGACATGTGCTTGCTCAGCGCCTGCTCACGCTCGATCAGGCGCTCCTTGACCTTGGCCTGCTCGCGCTTGTCGGTAACGGTCGGCGCGACCACGTCATGCACCCGATCGTCGACTTCTCGCAATTGCGCGACCAGTTGCTTGCGTTCGGTACGGGCCGCCCACCAGCGATTGGCCGCGCCCTGGAACAGCTCGAAAAGGTCGAGGGTGATCTTGCCGGTGAGGTCCATCACCTTGAACCAGGACAGGTCGGTAAACACCGTCAGGCCGAACAGGAACAGCGCGATGAACAGCAGCGTACTGCCCTGGATGTTCAGGGCGTTCTTTGCCAGATCGCCGAGGCTTTCCCCCAGTGCGCCGCCCGCCCCGGCCGGCAGACCGGTCGCGGCATGGAAATGGATGTGCGCCAATGCAGCGCCGGACAGTACCAGAAACACCAGGCCGATCAGGCGCCAGGAAAACAGCCAGCCGCTCCACTGCCATGGCTCATGGCGTTGACGGAATATCTGGTACGTCTTGATCGCCAGCAGCAACGGGAAGATGTAGGCGAAGTAGCCGAGCACCATGAACAGGATATCGGCGCTGTAGGAACCCGCCGGCCCTCCGAAGTTCTGTACGTCATCGATCTTGCTGTTATGGCTCCAGCCCGGATCGTCCTTGCCATAGGTCAACAAGGCCATCATCAGGAACAGGCACAAGGCACCAATGGCGATCAATGCACCTTCCTTGAGTCGGTAGTGCAGATGCTGGCGCCAGAGCGGAACGACGGCTGGTTTAGGTGCTGCGGTGGATTTCTTCAAAACGCTTCTTTTCCTGCGCCTGCGGCGCGTCCATCTGTTGAATGACTATGAAAACTGCCAAAAAAACTGCCCAATCCAGGCAGGTAAAAAAGTTAACGGACGTAACAGGGACTACTTTTAACACTGCGCCTTGGTTTTTATAAACACGAAGCGCAATGCTTATTTTGTTACAAACACTGTTACAGCCAGGCATTGTACGGGTTTGTTCGTCCGATGCCATGCTTGAAACCTTAGCTTGTAGCATAGTCAAAAGCACATGACGTGCGACTCAATTTGAGCACGCATTCTCTTTTGTGACAAAGGCTTATGAGGTGTTTTTATGAGCGAAGCGAAGCATCACCGCCTGATCATTCTGGGTTCCGGCCCCGCCGGTTACAGCGCAGCCGTGTATGCCGCCCGCGCCAACCTCAAACCCGTTGTCATTACCGGCATACAGGCAGGCGGCCAGCTCACCACCACCGTCGAAGTCGATAACTGGCCCGGCGATGTCGAAGGCCTTACCGGCCCCGTCCTGATGGAGCGCATGCAAAAACACGCCGAACGCTTTGACACACAGATCGTTTACGACCACATCCACACGGCCAAGTTGCAACAGCGCCCGTTTGAACTTACGGGAGACAGCGGAACCTACACCTGCGATGCGCTGATTATCGCCACCGGGGCATCCGCGCAATACCTGGGGCTGCCCTCGGAAGAGACGTTTGCCGGCAAAGGCGTTTCAGCCTGCGCGACCTGTGACGGCTTTTTCTATCGCAACCAGGTCGTCGCCGTGATCGGAGGCGGTAATACCGCGGTTGAAGAAGCGCTGTACTTGTCGAACATCGCCAAGGAAGTCCATTTGATTCATCGTCGCGACAAGTTGCGCTCGGAGAAGATCCTGCAAGACAAGCTCTTCGAAAAAGCCGCCAATGGCAATATCCGCCTGCACTGGAACCAGCATCTGGATGAAGTGCTGGGCGATGCCAGCGGCGTCACCGGCGCGCGCCTGCGCGATAGCCATACCGGGGCCACACAGGAATTACCCCTGGCCGGCGTGTTCATCGCCATTGGCCACAAGCCCAACACCGACCTGTTCGTCGGCCAGCTGGAAATGCGGGACGGCTACCTATTGGTCAAGGGCGGCAACGAAGGCGACGCCACGGCGACGGCCATCCCTGGCGTATTCGCTGCAGGTGATGTGGCCGACCATGTCTATCGCCAGGCCGTCACTTCGGCCGGAGCGGGCTGCATGGCGGCACTGGATGCGGAAAAATACCTGGACGACATTCCCGTCGTTTGACGGCACACTGAGTGGCGGACCGACAATCCGCCACCGCCCTCCCCTCTCTGCAAGCCCGAACGCCATGCTGACTTGGTTACAACGCAACACATTGACTTTCCCGCCGCTGGAAAAAGCCATGCGCGACCCCAACGGCCTGTTGGCCGCCGGGGGCGATCTGTCCGCCGATCGGCTGATCCGGGCCTACCGTCACGGCTGCTTTCCCTGGTTCTCGGAAGGCCAGCCGATTCTCTGGTGGTCGCCAGACCCCCGCACTGTGTTGTTTCCCGACGAACTGCACGTCTCGCGCAGCCTGAACAAATTACTGCGCCAACAACGCTACCAAGTGACGTTCGATCAGGATTTTGCCGCAGTCATCCGCGCCTGCGCCGCGCCGCGGGAATACGCTGACGGCACCTGGATCACGCAAGCCATGCAGGACGCCTATCTGGAGCTGCACAAACGCGGCTACGCGCATTCGGTGGAGGTCTGGGATCAGGGCGAACTGGTTGGTGGGTTGTATGGCCTGGCAATGGGACAACTGTTTTTCGGCGAATCCATGTTCAGCCGCGCGGACAACGCCTCAAAATATGGCTTTGCCACCCTGGTGCGACATCTGAAAGACTCGGGGTTCGTGCTGATCGATTGCCAGATGCCAACCGATCACCTGCACAGCCTGGGCGCCCGAGCGATTCCCCGCCGCGCGTTTGCCGGCTATCTGGCGCAGTATCTGGACCAGCCCAGCCGCGCAACCTGGGTTTGCTGAGCGACTTTTGCGTGCGTGGCTTACACTTATTCAAAAGCTTATCCCGAGGGTTGATCATGACCGAGTTGGCGCGTTTGAAGTTCTATGCCACTCAGCCCCACTCTTGCAGTTATCTGCCCGAAGAGCAGGCGACAACCCTGTTCCTCGATCCTAGCCAGCCCATGGATGTGCATGTCTATGCGGACCTGTCGGAAATGGGTTTTCGTCGCAGTGGCGACCACCTCTATCGGCCGCATTGCCAAAACTGCAATGCGTGCGTACCTGCACGCATCCCCGTAGGGCAATTCACGCCTAACCGTCAGCAGAAACGCATTTTCAAACGCAATGCCGACTTGCAGGTACGCCCGGCCAAGCCAGGCTTCAGCGAAGAGTATTTCGACCTTTACCAACGCTATATCGAACAGCGTCATGCCGATGGCGACATGTACCCACCGAGTCGCGATCAGTTTTCGACGTTTCTGGTACGCGATCTGCCGTTTTCACGCTTCTACGAATTCCGCCTCGATGGACGGCTGCTGGCCATCGCCGTCACCGACCTTTTGCCCAACGGTCTGTCGGCGGTCTACACCTTCTACGAGCCCGGCGAAGAGCGACGCAGCCTGGGGCGCTTTGCAATTCTCTGGCAAATTGCCGAAGCCCGGCGCCTGGGGCTGGACGCGGTCTATCTCGGTTACTGGATCAAAAACTGCAAAAAAATGAGCTACAAGACGCAATATCGGCCCATTGAACTGCTGATTAATCAGCGCTGGGTTGTTCTGAACTAGAGCACGGCCTAAACCCCTTGGCTTGAACCCCACTTTTCGGGCACAATGCACGCCGCTTTTGCCTGGCGCAGTTGCACCGGGCCATTCATTGGACACCGAGGGCTTTACTGCATGTCGAAAGAAGACAGCTTCGAAATGGAAGGCACTGTCGTCGACACCCTGCCCAACACCATGTTTCGTGTGGAGTTGGAAAATGGGCACGTCGTAACCGCGCATATTTCCGGCAAGATGCGCAAGAACTACATTCGTATTCTTACCGGTGACAAAGTGCGCGTCGAGCTGACGCCCTATGACTTGAGCAAAGGGCGCATCACTTACCGCGCTCGCTAAGGTAGGAGCTAGCTTGCTCGCGATAAACCTGAGGGTTACGCGTCTAGCCAGACTCCCCGCATCATCGTTGACGGCCATCGCGAACAAGCTCGCTCCTACAGAGACAGGGTCCGCTCGCTGATCAAGTCAACACAAAACGCCCGGCATTGCCGGGCGTTTTTGTTTGCGTGGGATTTCGATGGAGACTCCACCTTCATCACCAGATGCCGGATAGCAAATAGGCGCCAATCGGCGCCTATTTGCTTTGTAACGGTTTAACGTCAGGCCATTTCGGCCGTTGTCTCGAACTCGAAGGTCAGCTCGCCGTCCTTGATGTCGATGTGCACCACACCGCCATGTTCGGCCAGTTCGCCAAAGAGAATCTCCTCCGCCAGTGGACGCTTGATCTTGTCCTGGATCAGGCGAGCCATGGGTCGAGCACCCATCGCTACGTCGTAACCACCGGCCGCCAGCCAGCTGCGGGCAGCATCGGTTACTTCCAACAGCACACGCTTGTCCTCCAGCTGCGCCTGAAGCTCGATAAGGAACTTGTCCACCACGCTCTTGATAACCTCGTGACTGAGGCGACCAAACTGGATGATGGTGTCCAGGCGGTTACGGAATTCCGGCGTGAAGCTTTTCTTGATCACTTCCATCGCGTCGGAAGAGTGGTCCTGATAGGTGAAACCGATCGAAGCACGCGCTGCTGTCTCGGCACCGGCGTTGGTCGTCATGATGACGATCACGTTACGGAAATCCGCCTTGCGCCCGTTGTTATCGGTCAACGTACCGTGGTCCATGACCTGCAGCAGCAGGTTGAAGACTTCCGGATGCGCCTTCTCGATTTCATCGAGCAACAGCACGCAGTGTGGCTGCTTGGTAATGGCTTCGGTCAGCAGACCGCCCTGATCGAACCCGACATAGCCCGGAGGCGCACCGATCAGGCGCGAGACGGTGTGCCGCTCCATGTACTCGGACATGTCGAAACGAACCAGCTCGACACCCAGGGCCTTGGCAAGCTGACGTGCCGCCTCGGTTTTACCGACACCGGTAGGACCGGCGAACAGGAACGAACCGACAGGCTTGTCAGGCGACTTGAGGCCGGCACGGGACAGTTTGATCGCGGTCGCCAGGGAGTCGATCGCGGCATCCTGGCCAAACACCGTCAGCTTCAGGTCACGCTCAAGGTTGCGCAACAGCTCCTTGTCGGAACTGGTGACGTGTTTTGGTGGAATCCGCGCGATTTTCGCGACGATGTCCTCGACCTGAGCCACCTCGATGCGTTTTACGCGCTTGTCGATCGGCTGCAGGCGCTGGTAGGCACCCGCTTCATCGATGACGTCGATGGCCTTGTCCGGCATGTGCCGGTCATTGATATAGCGCGACGCCAGTTCGGCAGCGGCACGCAGGGCTTCATCGCTGTATTCGATGTTGTGATGGGTCTCGAAACGCCCTTTCAGGCCGCGCAGGATACCGATGGTGTCTTCCACCGAAGGTTCTGACACATCGACTTTCTGGAAGCGCCGAGCCAGGGCACGGTCCTTCTCGAAAATGCCGCGAAATTCCTGGAAGGTGGTCGAACCGATGCAACGGATATCACCGGAAGACAGCAGCGGCTTGAGCAGGTTCGAGGCATCCATGACGCCGCCGGACGCTGCGCCCGCACCGATGATGGTGTGGATTTCATCGATGAACAGGATCGCCTGCGGACGTTTTTTCAGTTCATTGAGCAACGCCTTGAAGCGCTTCTCGAAATCGCCGCGGTATTTGGTCCCGGCCAGCAAGGCGCCCAGATCAAGGGAGTAAACCACGCTATTGGCCAGCAGGTCCGGCACCTGGTTGTCGACAATGCGTTTGGCCAGGCCTTCGGCAATCGCGGTTTTACCCACGCCCGCCTCGCCGACCAGCAGCGGATTGTTTTTGCGACGACGCGCCAGGATCTGCGCAACGCGCTCGACTTCCAGCTCACGACCGACCAACGGATCGATACGACCCTGGCGCGCGAGTTCGTTAAGGTTACTGGCATAAGCGTCCAGTGGGTTGCCTGAAGAAGAAGACTCACCGCCCTCGTCGTCCTGCATATCTTGCTCGCCCTCAGAGTGATCGCCGTGCCCTGGCACCTTGGAAATGCCATGGGCGATGTAGTTGACGACATCGATACGGGCAACGCTCTGCTGTTTCAGCAGGAACACTGCCTGACTCTCTTGCTCACTGAAGATCGCGACCAGCACGTTGGCGCCAGTCACTTCGCGTTTGCCCGAGCTCTGTACGTGAAACACAGCACGCTGCAGTACACGCTGGAAGCCCAGGGTTGGCTGGGTTTCACGATCCTCGTCATGCACGGGGATCAACGGCGTGGTGGAGTCGATGAACTCCTGCAGGTCGTGTTTGAGTTTGTCGAGGTTTGCGCCGCAGGCACGCAAAACGGTGGCGGCAGCCTCATTGTCCAATAGGGCCAACAGGAGATGCTCGACGGTCATGAATTCATGACGCTTCGAACGGGCCTCCTTGAAGGCAAGATTGAGGGTGACTTCGAGCTCGCGGTTTAACATAGCTTCACCTCATACCCAAGTGTCCGGCGATTAACCGTCCTTCTCGATTTCACAGAGTAGCGGATGCTGGCTTTCCCTGGCGTACTGGTTGACCTGCATGGCCTTGGTCTCGGCGATGTCGCGGGTAAACACTCCACATACTGCCCGCCCTTCTGTATGGACGGCCAGCATGACCTTGGTCGCCAGCTCGCGATTCAGGTTAAAAAACACCTCGAGCACTTCGACGACGAAATCCATCGGTGTGTAGTCATCATTGAACAAAACCACCTTGTACATCGGCGGCGCCTGTAGCGCAGGCTTGGCCTCCTGAACAGCAATGCCTGCGGAATCGTCGTCATGCTCCTCCGGGCGATCTTTCTGGAGAGTCGGGCGATCCTGATTGAATGTTAGTCGAATCTGGCTGATTGCATGCATGGAAAGAAAGGTTCGTCAGTTGTGCAAATACAGTGGTGGGGGCGACCATGGACGATTTCAACTCCGACTGCCTGGTCAGCTTGACTATCAGCAAAACGGTGTTACAACCAATAGAGCCCACAGTGGGTAAAAAAGGTCCGCGGAGTCAACTTTTTTCGAAGAAGTGACTGCGGATGAACTGGATGATACTCCAGTGATGGAGTCTGTTGCAGAGGGATATGGATATGTCAGGCGTCAAGGTCAGTGGCAAGGTGAAATGGTTCAATAACGCCAAGGGTTACGGATTTATCAATGAGGATGGCAAGAGCGAAGACCTGTTCGCTCATTACTCGGCCATCCAGATGGATGGTTATAAAACCCTGAAAGCCGGCCAGGCTGTCGTCTTCGAGATCATTCAGGGCCCTAAAGGCCTGCACGCCGTCAACATTGGCTTGCCACAGGACACCAGCGCAGTCGCAAAACCTTCCGGACAACAAACCGTCACTGCCTGAACCACATACGCCCCGGTCAAATGAAAACACCCGACTCAATCACTTGAGTCGGGCGTTTTTTTGTTGCCGGTATTCGCTTACATGTGCGAGATCAGGGCATCGCCGAACGCCGAAGACGAAAGCAGCGTGGCGCCGTCCATCAAACGCTCGAAGTCATAGGTCACGGTCTTGGCCGAAATCGCGCCGTTGGTACCCTTGATGATCAGGTCGGCCGCCTCGGTCCAGCCCATGTGGCGCAGCATCATTTCCGCGGACAGAATCAGCGAACCCGGGTTGACCTGGTCCTTGCCGGCGTACTTCGGTGCAGTACCGTGGGTGGCCTCGAACATGGCCACGGTGTCGGACAGGTTGGCACCTGGCGCGATACCGATACCCCCTACTTCCGCCGCCAGGGCGTCGGAGAGGTAGTCGCCGTTCAGGTTCAGGGTCGCGATGACATCGTATTCGGCCGGGCGCAGCAGGATCTGCTGGAGCATGGCGTCGGCGATGGCATCCTTGACGATGACGTTCTTGCCGGTTTTCGGGTTCTTGAACTGCATCCACGGACCGCCGTCGAGCAGGGTCGCGCCGAACTCTTCAGCCGCCACTTCGTAGGCCCATTCCTTGAAGGCACCTTCGGTGAACTTCATGATGTTGCCTTTGTGCACGATGGTCAGCGAATCGCGGTCGTTATCGACCACATATTGCAGCGCCTTGCGCGCCAGACGCTTGGTGCCCTGCAGGGAAACCGGCTTGACGCCGATACCGCAGTTTTCGTCGAAACGGATCTTGGTAACGCCCATTTCCTCTTTGAGGAATTTGATGACCTTGGTGGCTTCAGGCGAACCGGCCTTCCACTCGATACCGGCATAGATGTCTTCGGAGTTCTCGCGGAAGATCGTCATGTCGACGTCGCCTGGCTTCTTGACCGGGCTCGGCACGCCTTCGAACCAGCGCACCGGACGCAGGCAGACATAGAGATCGAGTTGCTGGCGCAGCGCCACGTTCAGCGAGCGAATGCCGCCACCCACCGGAGTGGTCAGCGGGCCCTTGATGGAAACCACGTAATCCCTGACCGCGTCCAGGGTTTCCTGAGGCAGCCAGGTGTCCTGATCGTAAACCTGAGTCGCTTTTTCCCCGGCGTACACTTCCATCCAGGAAATCTTGCGTTCGCCGCCGTAAGCCTTCTTCACAGCAGCATCGACAACCTTGATCATGACCGGGCTGATATCAACCCCAATGCCGTCGCCTTCGATGAAGGGAATGATCGGGTTATTAGGAACATTGAGAGAATGGTCTGCATTGACGGTGATTTTGTCGCCGACGGCTGGAACCTGAATCTTCTTGTAACCCATGCTGAACTCCATTGATTGGATTGAACATCTGGCTTCGTTCGAGCGTAACCCAGTTAAATCTGCGCGCAAACCCTATGTTCCTTCCACGTGCCGCAAAGCTGCACAACTGGCGACCTACAAGCCTGAAAGCAAAGGGAAAAGCGCCAAACTACAGCACGACGAATGACTCTACGCCCGACGCGCCCCTGCGACCTTTAGACCAATGGACGACAATCGTTGTGTATGAACCATCGGCAGATTGCCAGCTACCTATGTATAATGCCGCCCGCTGACCAAAGGGTCACGACGACTGAACTGCTCCACGATGAGCCTTTCCGCCGCATAAGCCGGCCTGTTACCGCAGCCCGCTTGCTTGACGCTCTACTGATGCACCCAACATCACAGCAACGAAACCTCGATATTCGGCTCATGGATGACTTTGAACGAACGCGCTTACCCGGCGCCCTCGAGTTTCTGCGCACGCTTTAGCAAAGAAGAGAGAGTTAATCCGAATATGCCCACCCGCTCGAAGATCATCTATACCTTCACCGACGAAGCTCCCGCCCTCGCCACCTATTCACTGTTGCCTATCGTAGAGGCCTTCACCGCCTCGGCTGATATCGCCGTTGAAACCCGCGATATCTCTCTTGCAGGGCGCATCCTGGCCAGCTTCCCCGAGCAATTGGGCGACAAAGCCGTAGCCGACCACCTCGCCGAACTGGGCGCCCTGGCCGTTACGCCTGAAGCCAACATCATCAAGCTGCCGAACATCAGCGCCTCGGTTCCGCAACTGCAGGCCGCGATCAAAGAGCTGCAGGCTCAAGGCTACGCACTGCCGGACTACCCGGAAACCGTGACCACTGAAGCCGACAAAGAAGCCAAGGCCCGTTACGACAAGGTCAAGGGCAGCGCCGTGAACCCGGTTCTGCGCGAAGGCAACTCCGATCGTCGCGCCCCGCTGTCGGTCAAGAACTATGCCCGCAAGCACCCGCACAAAATGGGCGCCTGGGCAGCTGACTCCAAGTCGCACGTCGCGCACATGAACACCGGTGATTTCTACGGCAGCGAAAAGGCTGCCCTGATCGACGCCGCTGGCGCTGTGAAAATCGAATTGATCGCTCAAGACGGCACCACCACCGTCCTGAAAGAAAAAACCACCGTGCAAGCCGGTGAGATCCTCGATTGCGCGGTCATGAGCAAAAACGCCCTGCGCAGCTTCATTGCCGCCGAAATCGAAGACGCCAAAGCCAAGGGCGTACTGCTGTCGGTTCACCTGAAAGCCACCATGATGAAGGTCTCCGACCCGATCATGTTCGGCCAGATCGTTGCCGAGTTCTATAAAGACGCGCTGGCCAAGCACGCTGACGTGCTGGCGCAGATCGGCTTCAACCTGAACAACGGCATCGGCGACCTGTACGCTCGCATCAAGGCCCTGCCGGCCGAGCAGCAAGCCGCCATCGAAGCCGACATCCAGGCGGTCTACGCCATGCGCCCATCGCTGGCCATGGTCAACTCCGACAAGGGCATCACAAACCTGCACGTGCCGAGCGACGTCATCGTCGACGCCTCGATGCCAGCGATGATCCGTGACTCCGGCAAGATGTGGGGCACCGACGGTCAACTGCACGACACCAAGGCCGTGATCCCGGATCGCTGCTACGCCACCATCTACCAGGCGGTGATCGAAGACTGCAAGGCAAACGGCGCTTTCGACCCAACCACCATGGGCAGCGTGCCGAACGTTGGCCTAATGGCGAAAAAAGCCGAAGAGTACGGCTCCCACGACAAGACTTTCCAGATCAAGACCAACGGTGTTGTCCGCGTGACCGACACCCACGGCACCCTGCTGCTGGAACAGTCGGTTGAAGCCGGCGACATCTTCCGCATGTGCCAGACCAAAGACGCGCCGATCCAGGACTGGGTCAAACTGGCGGTCAACCGTGCTCGCGCAAGCGCCACTCCAGCCATCTTCTGGCTGGACCCGATGCGCGCCCACGACGGCGTCGTGATCGAGAAAGTTCAGGCTTACCTGAAGGATCACGACACTGCCGGCCTGGACATCCAGATCATGGCGCCAGTCGACGCGATGAAGTACACCCTGCAGCGCACCCGCGAAGGCAAGGACACCATCTCGGTGACCGGCAACGTTCTGCGTGACTACCTGACCGACCTGTTCCCGATCATGGAACTGGGCACCAGCGCCAAGATGCTGTCGATCGTGCCGCTGATGAACGGCGGTGGCCTGTTCGAAACCGGCGCTGGCGGTTCGGCACCGAAGCACGTTCAACAGCTGCTGGAAGAAAACTTCCTGCGCTGGGACTCGCTGGGTGAGTTCCTGGCCCTGGCCGCGTCCCTGGAACACCTGGGCGTGACCTACAACAATCCCAAGGCGCTGGTTCTGGCCAAGACCCTGGACCAGGCCACCGGCCAGTTCCTGGACAACAACAAGTCGCCATCGCGCAAAGTCGGCAACATCGACAACCGCGGCAGCCACTTCTACCTGGCGCTGTACTGGGCTCAAGCCCTGGCTGCCCAGACCGAAGACACGGCCCTGCAAGCGCAGTTCGCGACCCTGGCCAAGACCCTGACCGAGAACGAAGCGACCATCGTTGCCGAGCTCAACGCCGTTCAGGGCAAGCCAGTGGACATCGGCGGTTACTACCACGCCAATGCCGAACTGATCAGCAAGGCCATGCGCCCAAGCGCCACGCTCAACGCGGCGATTGCTGCGCTGGTGTAAGGTTGTAAGGGAACATCACAAGCCCCGGCCCCGTGCCGGGGTTTGTGTTTGTGGCTTTTGTAGAAACACAAAACCCTGTGGGACAGCATTTCAACATCGAGGACAGCTCATGGACTGGAAACCCCATATCACCGTCGCCACCATCGTCGAAGACAATGGCCGCTTCCTGATGGTCGAAGAACTAAAGCACGGACGCGTGGTACTCAATCAACCGGCCGGCCACCTCGACCCGAACGAATCCCTGACCGAGGCCGCCGTGCGCGAAACCCTTGAGGAAACCGGCTGGGACGTCGAGCCGACCGGCGTGCTGGGCATTTATCTCTATACCGCACCGAGCAACGGCGTGACCTACCAACGGGTCTGCTTCATCGCCAAGCCCCTCGAACACCATCCGGACTATCAACTGGACGACGGCATAGTCGGCGCCAAGTGGTTGACCCGCGAGGAATTAATCGAACAGCGTGACAATTGGCGCAGCGAGCTGATTATCCGCTGTATCGACGACTATCTGGACGGTAAACACTTCGGTCTCGAATTGATCCGCCCTTCTCTTTAGCCTTGCGGGCTCCAGCCTGTTAGAATCGCGTCCTTTTTCAAGACACTCATTGAATCCCTATGCGTGATCCAGCCCCTTCTGACACACAAAAGAAGCGCGTCATTGTCGGTATGTCCGGCGGCGTGGACTCTTCCGTTTCCGCCCTCCTGCTGATCGAGCAGGGTTATGAGGTGGAAGGCCTGTTCATGAAGAACTGGGAAGAAGACGATGGAACGGAATACTGCACCGCCATGGATGACCTGGCGGACGCCCAGGCCGTGTGCGACAAGATTGGCATCAAGCTGCACACCGCCAACTTCGCCGCCGAGTACTGGGACAACGTCTTCGAGCACTTCCTGGCCGAATACAAGGCCGGTCGCACGCCGAACCCGGACATCCTGTGCAACCGCGAAATCAAGTTCAAGGCGTTCCTCGACTACGCCATGATGCTGGGTGCCGACCTGATTGCCACTGGCCACTACGTGCGCCGCCGTGACATCGACGGTCGCACCGAATTGCTCAAGGGCCTGGACGCGAACAAGGACCAGAGCTATTTCCTGCACGCCGTCGGCGGCGAACAAATCGCCAAAACCCTGTTCCCGGTCGGCGAACTGGAAAAACCGGAAGTACGCGCGATTGCCGAGAAATACGAACTGGCGACCGCGAAGAAAAAAGACTCCACCGGGATCTGCTTTATCGGCGAACGTCGCTTCAGCGACTTCCTCAAGCAGTACCTGCCAGCACAACCGGGCGAGATCAAGACCACCGAAGGTGAAGTCATCGGCCGCCATCATGGCCTGATGTATCACACCATCGGCCAGCGCCAGGGCCTGGGCATCGGCGGCTTGAAAGACGCCAGCGACGAGCCGTGGTACGTGCTGATCAAGGATCTGGAACATAACGAACTGATCGTCGGCCAGGGCAATGACCACCCGTGGCTGTTCTCCCGCGCCCTGCTCGCTTCGGACATCTATTGGGTCAATCCAATCGACCTGAGCGAGCCGCGCCGACTGACCGCCAAGGTCCGCTATCGCCAGAGCGACCAGCCCTGCACCCTGGAAAAGACCGCCACCGGCTACCGCGCCACGTTTGACGACCCGCAGCGCGCGGTCACTCCGGGCCAGTCCGTGGTGTTCTATGACGGTGAAATTTGCCTGGGTGGCGGGGTCATCGAAGTGGCTGAACCCTGGACCAGCAAGGGCCAGGCCCAATGAGCCCGACTCAGGAGCAACTGACGGCGCTGGGCGGCGTGTTTCTCGCCGCCGTGCTGGTCGACAGGATCGCCAAGACCGGCCAGACCAACGAGGCCGGCCTGAGCTGCATGCTGGGCAGCCTGCTGATCCGCGACCCCAAGGACACCCTGGAAGTCTATGGCGGCGACGATATCAATCTGCGCGAAGGCTATCGCGCCTTGATTGGCGCCCTTGAACGCGATCCGAGTGCCTTGCAGCGCGAACCGCTGCGCTATGCGCTGGCCATGCTCGGCCTTGAGCGCCAGCTGGCCAAACGCAGCGACATGCTGGACATCATCGGCAAACGCCTGCCCCAGATTCAATCCCAGGTAGAACACTTCGGCCCGGTTCATGAAAACGTGATCGCCGCGTGTGGCGCGCTGTACCAGGACACCCTGAGTACCCTGCGCCAACGCATCCAGGTCCACGGCGACATGCGCAACCTGCAGCAACCGAGCAACGCTTCGAAAATCCGCGCGTTGCTGCTGGCCGGCATCCGCTCGGCACGCTTGTGGCGGCAGTTGGGCGGTCATCGCTGGCAGTTGGTGATCAGCCGGCGCAAATTGCTGAAAGAGCTTTACCCCTTGATGCGCGCCAGCTGAGGCGCATCCGCGACACCCTTTTGTAGTCAGTAACGCGTAATACGCTGGTCAGTTGGCAACGGACCGGCGGATTTTTTCATGTATGATACGCGCCCCATTTCGTTGCCCGACTGTCCGAGAACACCCCATGCAGCTCTCTTCGCTCACTGCGGTTTCCCCTGTTGACGGCCGCTACGCCGGCAAAACCCAGGCCCTGCGCCCAATTTTCAGCGAGTACGGCCTGATCCGTGCCCGCGTTCTGGTTGAAGTGCGCTGGCTCCAGCGTCTGGCCGCTCACCCTGCCATCAGCGAAGTGCCGGCGTTCTCCGCCGAAGCCAACGCGGTGCTCAACACCCTGGCGGAAAACTTCTCTCTGGAACACGCCGAGCGCGTCAAAGAGATCGAGCGCACCACCAACCACGACGTAAAAGCCATTGAGTACCTGCTCAAAGAGCAAGCGGCCAAGCTGCCGGAACTGGCCAAGGTCAGCGAGTTCATCCACTTTGCCTGCACCAGCGAGGACATCAACAACCTGTCCCACGCCCTGATGCTGCGCGAAGGCCGCGATGACGTGATGCTGCCGCTGATGCGCCAGACCGCCAACGCCATCCGCGAACTGGCACTGCGCTTTGCTGAAGTGCCAATGCTGTCGCGCACCCACGGTCAACCGGCTTCGCCGACTACCCTGGGCAAAGAACTGGCGAACGTGGTTTACCGCCTGGAGCGTCAAATCGCTCAAGTCGCTGCCGTTCCGCTGCTGGGCAAGATCAACGGCGCCGTCGGCAACTACAACGCACACCTGTCGGCCTACCCCGAGATCGACTGGGAAGCCAACGCCCGCGCCTTCATCGAAGACGAGCTGGGCCTGGCCTTCAACCCCTACACCACGCAGATCGAGCCGCACGACTACATCGCCGAGCTGTTCGACGCAATCGCCCGCTTCAACACCATCCTGATCGACTTCGACCGCGACATCTGGGGCTACATCTCCCTGGGCTATTTCAAGCAGCGCACCATCGCGGGCGAAATCGGTTCGTCGACCATGCCGCACAAGGTCAACCCGATCGACTTCGAAAACTCCGAAGGCAACCTGGGCATCGCCAACGCACTGTTCCAGCACCTGGCGAGCAAGCTGCCGATTTCCCGTTGGCAGCGCGACCTGACCGACTCCACCGTCCTGCGCAACCTCGGCGTCGGCTTCGCCCACAGCGTGATCGCGTACGAAGCCAGCCTCAAGGGCATCAGCAAGCTGGAGCTCAACGAGCAGAAAATCGCCGCCGACCTGGACGCGTGCTGGGAAGTCCTGGCCGAGCCGATCCAGACCGTGATGCGTCGCTACAACATCGAAAACCCGTACGAAAAGCTGAAAGAATTGACTCGCGGCAAGGGCATCAGCCCTGAAGCGCTGCAAACTTTCATCGACGGCCTGGACATGCCGGCCGCCGCCAAGGCCGAGCTGAAATTGCTCACCCCGGCGAACTACATCGGCAACGCTGTAGCTCAAGCCAAACGCATCTGATCGACCGCATGACCCTTTGAGACGCCCGGCAGCGCCGGGCGTTTTCATTCCCGTATGAAAAGCGCATTTTTTCAATAGGTTACACATGAATCCTGACATTCCTCTTCAACTTCTGGGCGGCATCACGGCACGGGAGTTCCTGCGCGACTACTGGCAAAAGAAACCGCTGCTGATTCGTCAGGCGATTCCTGATTTCGAAAGCCCGATCGATCCCGACGAATTGGCCGGCCTGGCACTGGAAGAAGAAATCGAATCGCGCCTGATCATCGAGCACGGCGAGCGTCCATGGGAATTGCGCCGTGGCCCGTTTGCCGAAGACGAATTCAGCAAACTCCCGGAACGCGAATGGACCCTGCTGGTTCAAGCCGTTGACCAGTTCGTGCCGGAAGTCAGCGAGCTGCTCGAACATTTCCGCTTCCTGCCGAGCTGGCGCATCGACGACGTGATGATCAGCTTCGCCGCGCCAGGTGGCAGCGTGGGCCCGCACTTCGACAACTACGACGTGTTCCTGCTGCAAGGCCACGGCAAGCGCAACTGGAAAATCGGCCAGATGTGCGACTCCGAAAGCCCGCTACTGCAACATGCGGACTTGCGCATCCTCGCTGATTTCGAAGCCACCGATGAGTGGGTACTGGAACCGGGCGACATGCTCTACCTGCCGCCGCGCCTGGCCCACTGCGGCGTAGCCGTCGATGACTGCATGACCTACTCCGTGGGTTTCCGCGCGCCAAGCGCCTCTGAAGTGCTGACCCACTTCACCGACTTCCTCAGCCAGTTCCTGCCGGACGAAGAGCGCTATACAGACGCCGATGCCCTGCCTGCGGTCGACCCCCACCAGATCCAGCACGACGCGCTCGACCGCCTGAAAAGCCTGCTGGCCGAGCACATGAGCGACGAGCGCCTGCTGCTGACGTGGTTCGGCCAGTTCATGACCGAGCCGCGCTATCCGGAACTGGTCGTCGGTCCTGAAGACGTCGAAGAAGAAGACGTTCTCGGCGCCCTGGAGCAGGGCGCCGTGCTGATCCGCAACCCGAGCGCACGCCTGGCCTGGTCGGAAGTCGATGACGACCTGCTGCTGTTTGCCAGCGGCCAAAGCCGTTATCTGCCGGGCAAGCTGCGCGAGCTGCTGAAAATGATCTGCGCCGCCGATGCCTTGCACGCGGACAACCTGGGTGACTGGCTGAGCGACGAAGACGGCCGCGGTCTGCTGTGTGAACTGGTCAAGCAAGGTAGCCTGGGGTTCGCCGATGAATAAGATTCACGTACGTGTCGCAGACTGGCAAAAGGACAACGCCGAGATCCGGCGCATTCGTGAAGCGGTGTTCGTCGCCGAGCAGTCCGTTCCGCCTGAACTGGAATGGGATGCCGACGATCAGGGCGCGGTGCACTTTCTCGCGCTCGAAGGCGATTTTCCGATCGGTACAGCGCGCCTGCTGCCCGACGGTCACGTTGGCCGGGTGTCGGTACTCAAGGATTGGCGCGGTCTGAAAGTCGGTGATGCGCTGATGCAAGCGGTAATCTGCGAAGCCGAGAAGCGCGGACTGAAACACCAGAAGTTGAGTGCCCAAGTGCAAGCCACCGCGTTCTATGAGCGCCTGGGTTTCAGCGTCGTCAGCGAGGAGTTCCTGGAAGCAGGGATTCCGCATGTCGATATGGTTCGCCATTCGGCTTGATACCCAGTCGCGCCCATCGCGAGCAGGCCCGCTCCCACAATGCTTGAGCAAGACCTTGTGGGAGCGAGCCTGCTCGCGAAGAAGCATGAAAGAACAGCACAGAACGCCCCGCCATTTTCGGATGCCGGGGCGTTTTGCTGCCCAGGATTCAACTTGCCCCACTGCGGGCCGACAAACTGGCACTATCAACATCTGCAGGAGCGAGCTTGCTCGCGATGGTCGTCAACGATGGCGCGTTTTCATTGGATAAACGTGGCGTTCCGAAGCTCATTGCGAGCAAGCTCGTTCCTGCACAAATCACAATGTCGGAGATAACGGAAATGTCCCTACGCACCCTGCTCACCGCGCTGCTGGTGACCTGCAGTTTTTCGGTCATGGCTGCGACCGAAATCGTGCCATTGAACTACCACACCAGCGCCGATCTGTTACCGGTCGCACGGGATTTCATCGGCAAGGAAGGCCAGGTCAGCGCCTACGAAAATCAGCTCATAGTCAACGCCGATCAGCGCAAAATCGACGAACTTAAGGTGCTCTTAAGCCAACTCGATACCGCCCCGAAACGCCTGCTGATCACTGTCGATACCAACGAAAACAATTTCCAGGGCGACCAGGGCTATTCGGTCAATGGCGCCAAGCCGAGCCAGACCCGCATCATCAACCGCAGCACAACCAGCCGTGACGGTGGCATTCAGCATGTCCAGGCCAGCGAAGGTGCGCCAGCACTGATCCAGGTAGGCCAGAGCGTACCGCTGACCAGCACCCAGACCGACGCCTATGGCGTTTTGCGCAGTCAGACCGAATACCGCAACGTCACCCAGGGCTTTTACGTCACGGCGACTGTCACCGGCGACATCGTTCACCTGTCGATCAGTACCAATCGTGACCGCATGAGCCAGGAACGTCCCGATGTAGTGAACGTACAAAGTACCGACACAACCGTCACCGGGCGCCTGGGCGAATGGATCCTGCTGGCCGGCGTCAACAGCCAGACACAGGCCGACAAACAGGGCCTCAGCCGCAGCTACTCGACCCAGGGCCGGGACGACATGACGTTGCGGGTGAAAGTCGATACTTTGGACTAAGTCACCAAAAACTGACTGACAAGTCGTATTAGACCAAAGATGTAGTGCTTGAAAAAAAGCACTACAAAATGTTTGACGAGCCAAAAAAGCGAAGGCATGATGGCCTCGCTCCCGCTAATCAGGGGCCCTGGCAAGGGCCTTCGAGGCGATGTTCGCACCTATCCCGCGAACCGCTTCGTGTCTGTACCGCCCACAAGGTGTGTTTGACGAGGTTGCCGACTGGAACGAAGTTGTCCCGAGGGACGGAAGCGTATTTAGGTAAACCCGGCATCACACTGAAGTTCGCACCAAGGCCCACGACGCCCGAATGCGCCCGCCAGTATCGCCCTTACCTGCTCACCTCCCCTCGAGCCCATCGTTCATCCCGTCGCCACCCCCGCCGAACCCGGCTTGACCGCTTAAGCTTCTGGTCAGCGAGCGCAGGAATTTTCCACCGCAGAACAACTTTCCATAAAGACGCGACGAGGTTTATCTCCCATGGCACTGACACGCGAACAGCAAATTGCAGCCCTCGAAAAAGACTGGGCTGAAAACCCGCGCTGGAAAGGCGTGACACGCACTTACTCCGCTGCTGACGTCGTCCGTCTGCGTGGCTCGGTTCAACCTGAGCACACCTTTGCAAAAATGGGCGCCGAGAAGCTGTGGAACCTGGTTACCCAGGGTGCCAAGCCAGCCTTCCGTCCTGAGAAAGATTTCGTCAACTGCATGGGCGCCCTGACCGGCGGCCAGGCCGTACAACAAGTGAAAGCCGGCATCCAGGCAATCTACCTGTCGGGCTGGCAAGTAGCCGCGGACAACAACTCCGCCGAATCGATGTACCCAGACCAGTCGCTGTACCCGGTGGACTCGGTTCCAACCGTGGTCAAGCGCATCAACAACTCGTTCCGTCGTGCCGACCAGATCCAGTGGAAAGCCGGCAAGAACCCGGGCGATGACGGCTACATCGACTACTTCGCACCTATCGTGGCTGACGCCGAAGCCGGTTTCGGCGGCGTACTGAACGCTTACGAACTGATGAAGAGCATGATCGAAGCAGGCGCCGCCGGCGTTCACTTCGAAGACCAGCTGGCTTCCGTGAAGAAGTGCGGCCACATGGGCGGCAAGGTACTGGTTCCTACCCAGGAAGCCGTACAAAAGCTGACCGCTGCTCGTCTGGCGGCTGACGTTGCCGGTACTCCGACCATCATCCTGGCTCGTACCGACGCTAACGCTGCTGACCTGCTGACTTCCGATTGCGATCCGTACGACCAGCCATTCGTCACTGGCGAACGTACCCAGGAAGGCTTCTACAAAGTTCGCGCCGGTCTCGACCAGGCCATCGCTCGCGGCCTGGCCTACGCGCCGTACGCCGACCTGATCTGGTGCGAAACCGCCAAGCCGGATCTGGAAGAGGCTCGTCGCTTCGCTGAAGCGATCAAGAAGGAATACCCAGACCAACTGCTGTCGTACAACTGCTCGCCTTCCTTCAACTGGAAGAAAAACCTGGACGACGCGACCATCGCCAAATTCCAGCGCGAACTGTCCGCCATGGGTTACAAGCACCAGTTCATCACCCTGGCCGGCATTCACAACATGTGGCACAGCATGTTCAACCTGGCGCACGACTACGCCCGCAACGACATGACCGCTTACGTGAAACTGCAAGAGCAGGAATTCGCTGACGCCGCCAAGGGCTACACCTTCGTGGCTCACCAGCAGGAAGTGGGCACCGGCTACTTCGACGACATGACCACCGTGATCCAGGGT
The DNA here is from genome assembly GCF_054061835.1 of Pseudomonas sp. TE12234. Taxonomy (NCBI): domain Bacteria; kingdom Pseudomonadati; phylum Pseudomonadota; class Gammaproteobacteria; order Pseudomonadales; family Pseudomonadaceae; genus Pseudomonas; species Pseudomonas sp. TE12234. The sequence goes on along the minus strand of NZ_JBSSEP010000015.1, from coordinate 126,829 downwards.
GGCTCGTCTTCGGTAACCGCGCTGACCGGTTCGACTGAAGAAGAACAGTTCCACTGATCTGCTTCACCTGAAATAACGGCCGCTGCGGACGAATAGAAAGCTAACCGCAGCGCTGCACCTCTGACGCCCCGACTGGTTCGGGGCGTTTTTTTGCCTGCATTTCAATGAACGCCCCTACTGTAGGAGCGAGCCCGCTCGCGATGATACGGAGGACGCCTCGGGGGATGTCAGGCCCCCAGCGTCATCGTTGGCCACCATCGCGAGCAGGCTCGCTCCTACAGGAGTTGGTGGCGATCTGGAAAAATACTGATCCAGAGCGGCATCAACATCGGAAAAATCCGCTAAAAAGATCACCGCCGCTACTTGCAGTAACGCGCATATAAGACAACTTCACGAATACCAGCCTGTTAAGCAGAATAAAAACCAACTCAAACAATATTGATTATCATTTAGGCTCCGCTATGTTCGTTACATTCCCTACAAAACATTGTTGACGAAAAACCGGCTAATGCCCGCAACACAAGGGCCACGGCGCTTTTGCCACGCGCTATGTCCTTATTCCTATAAATAATTTCGCTATAGGAATTTTACTTGCCGGGTGTTTAGCCATAAAATCAGCGGGATTGATTGCTGCGACATATCGTCACTGCTTTGTTTCTTTTCAAGCTCAGAGACCTTTGCTCTCTGTTAAGGATTACCAGCATGCCCGAAGCGACAGGACTCATGGCCCACAACTGGGGCTTTGCCATTTTCCTTCTGGGCGTAGTCGGCCTCTGTGCCTTCATGCTCGGCGTCTCCAGCCTCCTCGGGTCAAAAGCCTGGGGCCGCAGCAAAAACGAACCGTTCGAGTCCGGCATGCTACCTACAGGTGGCGCCCGCTTGCGGCTCTCAGCCAAATTCTATCTGGTCGCGATGTTGTTCGTGATCTTCGATATCGAAGCCCTCTTTCTCTTTGCATGGTCTGTGTCCGTCCGCGAAAGCGGCTGGACCGGATTCGTCGAAGCTCTCGTTTTCATAGCAATTCTGTTGGCAGGTCTTGTCTACCTATTCCGAGTGGGCGCCCTTGACTGGGCTCCGGAAGCTCGGCGCAAGCGGCAAGCGAAGCTGAAACAATGAGGCTTTGGCAATGCAATACAATCTCACCAGGATCGACCCCGATGCTCCTAACGAGCAGTATCCGATTGGCGAACGGGAAACCGTTTCCGATCCGTTAGAAGATCAAGTCCACAAAAACATTTTCATGGGCAAGCTCGAAGACGTGCTTAACGGCACGATCAACTGGGGGCGCAAGAACTCCCTGTGGCCGTATAACTTCGGTCTTTCGTGCTGCTACGTGGAAATGACCACCGCCTTCACGGCGCCCCACGACATCGCGCGCTTTGGCGCCGAAGTTATCCGGGCATCACCGCGTCAGGCGGACTTCATGGTTATCGCCGGTACCTGCTTCATCAAGATGGCGCCGATCATTCAGCGTCTCTACGAGCAAATGCTCGAACCAAAATGGGTCATCTCCATGGGTTCGTGCGCCAACTCCGGTGGCATGTACGACATCTACTCTGTCGTTCAAGGGGTGGACAAGTTCCTGCCCGTGGACGTCTACGTGCCTGGCTGCCCGCCCCGCCCTGAAGCTTTCCTGCAAGGCTTGATGCTGTTGCAGGAGTCGATTGGCCAGGAGCGTCGCCCACTTTCCTGGGTCGTAGGTGATCAAGGCGTTTATCGCGCCGAGATGCCTTCCGAGAAGGAAAAGCGCCGCGAACAGCGTATTCAGGTAACCAACCTGCGCAGCCCCGACGAAGTCTGATCCAGATCTGCTGTTTCAAAGAAACGAGAAGCTGGCTTCATTCTTTACGTTGACCGAAAGCGATAAATAACCATGACTACAGGCAGTGCTCTGTACATCCCGCCTTATAAGGCAGACGACCAGGATGTGGTCGTCGAACTGAACAACCGTTTTGGCCCCGAGGCGTTCACCGCCCAGCCTACCCGCACCGGCATGCCGGTGCTTTGGGTTGCCCGTGCCAAACTCGTCGAAGTCCTGACATTCCTGCGCAACCTGCCCAAGCCGTACGTCATGCTCTATGACCTGCACGGCGTGGACGAGCGTCTTCGCACCAAGCGTCAAGGGCTGCCAAGCGGCGCCGACTTCTCCGTGTTCTATCACTTGATGTCGATCGAACGTAATAGTGACGTCATGATCAAGGTCGCCTTGTCCGAGAGCGACCTCAGCCTGCCAACCGTCACCAGCATCTGGCCGAACGCCAACTGGTACGAGCGTGAAGTCTGGGACATGTACGGCATCGACTTCAAAGGCCACCCTCACCTGTCGCGCATCATGATGCCGCCGACCTGGGAAGGTCACCCGCTGCGCAAGGACTTCCCTGCGCGCGCCACCGAGTTCGACCCGTTCACCCTGACCCTGGCCAAGCAACAGCTCGAGGAAGAGTCCGCGCGTTTCAAGCCGGAAGACTGGGGCATGAAGCGTTCCGGCCCGAACGAGGACTACATGTTCCTCAACCTCGGTCCGAACCACCCTTCGGCGCACGGTGCGTTCCGCATCATCCTGCAGCTGGACGGTGAAGAGATTGTCGACTGCGTACCGGACATCGGTTACCACCACCGTGGCGCCGAGAAGATGGCCGAGCGTCAGTCCTGGCACAGCTTCATTCCATACACCGACCGGATCGACTACCTCGGTGGCGTGATGAACAACCTGCCGTACGTGCTCTCTGTCGAGAAGCTGGCCGGCATCAAGGTGCCTGAGAAGGTCGACGTCATCCGCATCATGATGGCCGAGTTCTTCCGGATCACCAGCCACCTGCTGTTCCTGGGTACCTACATCCAGGACGTTGGCGCCATGACCCCGGTGTTCTTCACCTTCACCGACCGCCAGAAGGCGTACACGGTGATCGAAGCCATTACCGGTTTCCGTCTGCACCCGGCCTGGTACCGCATCGGTGGTGTCGCCCATGACCTGCCGCGCGGCTGGGAGAAACTGGTCAAGGATTTCGTCGAGTGGATGCCCAAGCGTCTGGACGAATACCAGAAAGCCGCCCTCGACAACAGCATCCTGCGCGGCCGTACCATCGGCGTCGCGGCCTACAACACCAAGGAAGCCCTGGAATGGGGCGTCACCGGTGCCGGCCTGCGTTCGACCGGTTGCAACTTCGACCTGCGCAAGGCGCGTCCGTACTCGGGCTACGAGAACTTCGAATTCGAAGTGCCGCTGGCGGCCAATGGCGATGCCTACGACCGCTGCATCGTGCGCGTCGAGGAGATGCGCCAGAGCATCAAGATCATCGACCAGTGCCTGCGCAACATGCCGGAAGGCCCGTACAAGGCGGATCACCCGCTGACCACGCCGCCACCGAAAGAGCGCACCCTGCAGCACATCGAGACCCTGATCACGCACTTCCTGCAAGTTTCGTGGGGCCCGGTCATGCCGGCCAACGAATCCTTCCAGATGATCGAAGCGACCAAGGGCATCAACAGTTATTACCTGACGAGCGATGGCGGCACCATGAGCTACCGCACCCGGATTCGCACCCCAAGCTTCCCGCACCTGCAGCAGATCCCTTCGGTGATCAAAGGCAGCATGGTCGCGGACTTGATTGCGTACCTGGGTAGTATCGATTTCGTTATGGCCGACGTGGACCGCTAAGCATGAACAGCACGCTTATCCAGACAGACCGTTTCGCCCTGAGCGAAACCGAGCGCTCGGCCATCGAGCACGAGCTGCATCACTACGAAGACCCGCGCGCGGCGTCGATCGAAGCCCTGAAGATCGTCCAGAAGGAACGTGGCTGGGTGCCGGATGGCGCCCTGTACGCCATTGGCGAGATCCTCGGCATTCCGGCCAGCGACGTTGAAGGCGTGGCGACGTTCTACAGCCAGATCTTCCGTCAACCGGTTGGCCGTCACATCATTCGCGTCTGCGACAGCATGGTCTGCTACATCGGCGGCCACGAGTCCGTGGTCAGCGAAATCCAGAGCAAGCTCGGCATCGGCCTGGGTCAAACCACCGCCGACGGTCGTTTCACCCTGCTGCCGGTCTGCTGCCTCGGCAACTGCGACAAGGCGCCGGCGTTGATGATCGACGACGACACGTTCGGTGATGTGCAGCCAGCAGGCGTTGCCAAATTGCTCGAGGGCTACGTATGACCCTGACTTCCTTCGGTCCGGCCAACCGCATCAAGCGTTCGGCCGAGACTCACCCGCTCACCTGGCGTCTGCGTGATGACGGCGAAGCCGTCTGGCTCGACGAGTACCAGGCCAAGAACGGTTACGCCGCCGCCCGCAAGGCCTTCGCCGACATGGCCCAGGACGACATCGTCCAGACCGTGAAGGACTCCGGCCTCAAGGGTCGCGGCGGTGCAGGCTTCCCCACTGGCGTGAAGTGGGGCCTGATGCCAAAAGACGAATCCATCAACATCCGCTACCTGCTGTGCAACGCGGATGAAATGGAGCCCAACACCTGGAAAGACCGCATGCTGATGGAGCAACTGCCCCATCTGCTGATCGAAGGCATGCTGATCAGTGCCCGCGCGCTGAAAACCTACCGTGGCTACATCTTCCTGCGTGGCGAATACACCACCGCCGCCAAGCACCTCAACCGTGCCGTGGAAGAAGCCAAGGCCGCAGGCCTGCTGGGCAAGAACATCCTCGGCAGCGGCTTCGATTTCGAGCTGTTCGTGCACACCGGTGCCGGGCGTTACATCTGCGGTGAAGAAACCGCACTGATCAACTCCCTCGAAGGCCGCCGCGCCAACCCACGCTCCAAGCCGCCCTTCCCGGCCGCCGTTGGCGTGTGGGGCAAGCCGACCTGCGTGAACAACGTCGAGACCCTGTGCAACGTGCCGGCGATCATTGCCGACGGCGTGGACTGGTATAAATCGTTGGCCCGCGAAGGCAGCGAAGACATGGGCACCAAGCTCATGGGCTTCTCCGGCAAGGTCAAGAACCCTGGCCTGTGGGAACTGCCATTCGGCGTGACCGCGCGCGAGCTGTTCGAAGACTACGCCGGCGGCATGCGCGACGGTTACAAGCTCAAGTGCTGGCAGCCTGGCGGCGCCGGTACCGGTTTCCTGTTGCCAGAGCACCTGGACGCACAAATGTATGCCGGCGGCATCGCCAAGGTGGGCACCCGTATGGGTACCGGCCTGGCCATGGCGGTCGACGACAGCGTCAACATGGTGTCCCTGCTGCGCAACATGGAGCAGTTCTTCGCTCGCGAATCCTGCGGTTTCTGCACCCCTTGCCGCGATGGCTTGCCATGGAGCGTCAAGCTCCTGATGGCGATCGAGAACGGCCAGGGTCAGCCAGGCGACATCGAGACCCTGCTGGGTCTGGTCGGTTTCCTCGGCCCGGGCAAGACCTTCTGTGCTCACGCACCGGGCGCCGTGGAGCCGTTGGGCAGCGCAATCAAATACTTCCGTCCAGAGTTCGAAGCCGGCATCGCGCCTACCAGCGCCGCCGTCCCGCCTCTGGCAAGGCCGATCGTAGTCGGCGCGTAAATGCTTAAAAAGGCGAAGGGTCCGTGCCCTTCGTCTTTCGTTCGATGACGCCTTTCAAGGGCTGTTTGGATTCGGACGAACAACAAGATTCCATTAGCCACGCCCGCTGACACCGGGCCAACGAAGAACTTTGAACCATGGCCACTATCCACGTAGACGGCAAAGAGCTCGAAGTCGATGGGGCAGACAACCTGTTACAGGCATGTCTGTCGCTAGGCCTCGATATCCCTTATTTCTGCTGGCACCCTGCCCTGGGCAGCGTTGGCGCTTGCCGCCAGTGCGCGGTCAAGCAGTACACCGACGAGAACGACACCCGTGGTCGCATCGTCATGTCCTGCATGACCCCTGCCACCGACAACACCTGGATCTCCATCGAAGATGAAGAATCCAAGGCTTTCCGCGCCAGTGTTGTCGAATGGCTGATGACCAACCACCCTCACGACTGCCCGGTCTGTGAAGAAGGCGGTCATTGCCACCTGCAAGACATGACGGTAATGACCGGCCACAACGAGCGCCGTTACCGCTTCACCAAGCGTACCCACCAGAACCAGCAACTGGGCCCGTTCATTTCCCACGAAATGAACCGCTGCATCGCTTGCTATCGCTGCGTGCGCTACTACAAGGACTACGCCGGCGGCACCGACCTCGGCGTGTTCGGCGCCCACGACAACGTGTACTTCGGTCGCGTTGAAGACGGCACCCTGGAAAGCGAGTTCTCCGGCAACCTCACCGAGGTCTGCCCGACCGGTGTGTTCACCGACAAGACTCACTCCGAGCGCTACAACCGCAAGTGGGACATGCAGTTCTCGCCGAGCATCTGCCATGGCTGCTCCAGCGGTTGCAACATCTCCCCTGGCGAGCGCTACGGCGAACTGCGTCGTATCGAAAACCGTTTCAACGGCTCGGTGAACCAGTACTTCCTGTGCGACCGTGGCCGTTTCGGCTATGGCTACGTCAACCGCGAAGACCGTCCGCGTCAGCCACTGCTGGCCAACGGCACCAAGCTGGGTCTGGACGAAGCGCTGGATAAAGCCGCCGACCTGCTGCGCGGCCGCAACATCGTCGGTATCGGTTCGCCACGCGCCAGCCTCGAAAGCAACTACGCGTTGCGCGAACTGGTGGGTGCCGAGCACTTCTACTCCGGTATCGAAGCCTCCGAACTGGAGCGCATCCGCCTGGTCCTGCAAGTGCTGAAAGACAGCCCGCTGCCAGTACCGAACATGCGCGACATCGAGGACCACGACGCCGTGTTCGTCCTCGGCGAAGACCTGACCCAGACCGCTGCACGCATGGCCCTGGCCCTGCGCCAATCGGTCAAGGGCAAGGCCGAAGACATGGCCGAAGCCATGCGCGTACAGCCTTGGCTCGACGCCGCGGTGAAGAACATCGGCCAGCACGCGCTGAACCCGCTGTTCATCGCCAGCCTGGCTGAGACCAAGCTCGACGATGTGGCCGAAGAGTGCGTTCATGCCGCTCCGGACGACCTGGCACGCATCGGTTTTGCCGTGGCTCACGCCCTCGACGCCAGCGCGCCTGCCGTTGAAGGCCTGGACGCCGAAGCCCTCGAACTGGCCAAGCGCATCGCCGACGCCCTGCTCGCCGCCAAGCGCCCGCTGATCATCGCCGGTACTTCCCTGGGCTCCAAAGCCCTGATCGAAGCCGCCGCGAACATCGCCAAGGCCCTGAAGCTGCGCGAGAAGAACGGCTCCATCAGCCTGATCGTGCCAGAGGCCAACAGCCTCGGCCTGGCCATGCTCGGTGGCGAATCGGTCGATGCAGCCCTGCAAGCGGTGATCGACGGCAAGGCCGACGCCATCGTCGTGCTGGAAAACGACCTGTACACCCGTACCGACAAAGCCAAGGTCGACGCTGCCCTGACCGCCGCGAAAGTGGTGATCGTGGCTGACCATCAGAAGACCGCCACCAGCGATCGTGCGCACCTGGTCCTGCCAGCCGCCAGCTTCGCTGAAGGCGACGGTACCCTGGTCAGCCAGGAAGGCCGTGCCCAGCGCTTCTTCCAGGTTTTCGACCCGCAATACATGGACGCCAGCATCCTGGTTCACGAAGGCTGGCGCTGGCTGCATGCCCTGCGTTCGACCCTGTTGAACCAGCCGATCGACTGGACGCAACTGGACCACGTCACCGCTGCGGTCGCCTCGAGCACCCCGCAACTGGCGGCCATCGTCGACGCTGCACCGTCCGCCGCGTTCCGCATCAAGGGCCTGAAACTGGCGCGCGAACCGCTGCGTTACTCCGGTCGTACCGCCATGCGCGCCGACATCAGCGTGCACGAGCCACGCACTCCGCAGGACAAGGACACCGCGTTCGCCTTCTCGATGGAAGGTTACTCGGGTTCGGTCGAGCCTCGTCAGCAAGTGCCATTCGCCTGGTCTCCGGGCTGGAACTCGCCGCAAGCCTGGAACAAGTTCCAGGACGAAGTCGGTGGTCACATCCGCGCTGGCGACCCGGGCACCCGCCTGATCGAAAGCACCGGTGACTCGCTGAACTGGTTCGCCAACGTCCCGCGCGCGTTCAACCCGGCCCAGGGCACCTGGCAGGTTGTGCCGTTCTTCCACCTGTTCGGCAGCGAAGAAACCTCTTCGAAAGCCGCTCCGGTTCAGGAACGCATCCCGGCGGCCTACGTCGCACTGGCCAAGTCCGAAGCCGATCGCCTGGGTGTCAACGATGGCGCAATGCTGAGCTTCAACGTGGCTGGCCAGACCCTGCGTCTGCCACTGCGCATCAATGAAGAACTGGGCGCCGGCCTGGTGGCATTGCCTGCGGGCATCGCCGGCATTCCGCCAGCGATCTTTGGCAAATCCGTTGACGGTCTGCAGGAGGCAGCTCAATGACCTTGTTCACTCCTGAAGTGATCGACATCATCATCGCGGTCCTCAAGGCCGTGGTGATTCTGCTGGCCGTGGTGGTCTGCGGCGCGCTGCTGAGCTGGGTCGAGCGTCGTTTGCTCGCCCTCTGGCAGGATCGTTACGGTCCGAACCGCGTGGGTCCGTTCGGCGCGTTCCAGATCGCCGCCGACATGATCAAGATGTTCTTCAAGGAAGACTGGACGCCACCGTTCGCCGACAAGATGATCTTCACCCTGGCACCGGTCGTGGCCATGAGCGCCCTGCTGATTGCCTTCGCGATCATCCCGATCACCCCGACCTGGGGCGTGGCGGACCTGAACATCGGCATCCTGTTCTTCTTCGCCATGGCCGGTCTGTCGGTCTACGCGGTGCTGTTCGCCGGCTGGTCGAGCAACAACAAGTTCGCCCTGCTGGGCAGCTTGCGGGCTTCGGCGCAAACCGTGTCGTACGAAGTGTTCATGGGCCTGTCGCTGATGGGCATCGTGATCCAGGTCGGTTCGTTCAACATGCGCGACATCGTTGATTACCAGGCCCAACACCTGTGGTTCATCATTCCGCAGATCTTCGGTTTCCTGACCTTCTTCATCGCTGGCGTGGCCGTGACTCACCGTCACCCGTTCGACCAGCCGGAAGCGGAACAGGAACTGGCCGACGGTTACCACATTGAATACGCCGGCATGAAATGGGGCATGTTCTTCGTCGGCGAGTACATCGGCATCGTGCTGATCTCGGCGCTGCTGGTGACCTTGTTCTTCGGTGGCTGGCACGGTCCGTTCGATATCCTGCCGCAGATCCCGTTCATTTGGTTCGCACTGAAAACCGCGTTCTTCATCATGATCTTCATCCTGCTGCGTGCTTCGATTCCGCGCCCACGGTATGACCAAGTGATGGATTTCAGCTGGAAGTTCTGCCTGCCGCTGACCCTCGTCAACATGCTGGTGACCGCTGCGATCGTGTTGCTCAACACGCCCGCCGTCGCGGCTCAGTGAGGATAGAGAATCATGAAGTACATATTTGACATCGTGCATGGCCTCTACACCCAGCTTCGCAGCCTGGTGATGATTTTCGGCCACGCCTTCCGCAAGCGCGACACCCTGCAGTACCCGGAAGAACCGGTCTACCTGCCGCCGCGCTACCGTGGGCGTATCGTCCTGACCCGCGACCCCGACGGCGAAGAGCGTTGTGTAGCGTGCAACCTGTGCGCCGTGGCTTGCCCGGTCGGTTGCATCTCGCTGCAGAAAGCTGAAACCGAAGACGGTCGCTGGTACCCGGACTTCTTCCGCATCAACTTCTCGCGCTGCATTTTCTGCGGCCTCTGCGAGGAAGCCTGCCCGACCACCGCGATCCAGCTCACGCCGGATTTCGAAATGGCCGAGTTCAAACGTCAGGACCTGGTTTACGAGAAAGAAGATCTGCTGATCTCCGGCCCCGGCAAAAACCCTGATTACAACTTCTATCGTGTTGCAGGTATGGCGATTGCCGGTAAGCCGAAAGGCTCCGCGCAGAATGAAGCCGAACCGATCAACGTGAAGAGCTTGCTGCCTTAAGGAAGAAAGATGGAATTCGCTTTCTATTTCGCATCGGGTATCGCTGTGGTGTCCACGCTTCGCGTGATCACCAACACCAACCCCGTGCACGCCCTGCTCTACCTGATCATTTCGCTGATCGCCGTGGCCATGACGTTCTTCGCCCTCGGCGCGCCGTTTGCCGGTGTGCTGGAAGTGATCGCCTACGCTGGCGCCATCATGGTGCTGTTCGTGTTCGTGGTGATGATGCTGAACCTGGGCCCGGCCTCGGTTCAGCAAGAGCGCGTCTGGCTCAAGCCCGGCATATGGGGCGGCCCTGTCGCCCTCGCCGCCTTGCTGCTGGTGGAACTGCTGTATGTGCTGTTCTCCCACCAGAGCGGTCAGGCCGTCGGCCACACCACCGTAGACGCCAAGGCCGTGGGCATCAGCCTGTTCGGTCCTTACCTGCTGGTGGTTGAACTCGCCTCGATGCTGCTGCTCGCCGCAGCCGTCACGGCGTTCCACTTGGGCCGCAACGAAGCCAAGGAGCAATGACGATGCCTGCTATCCCCATGGAGCATGGTCTGGCGGTCGCCGGCATCCTGTTCTGCCTCGGTCTGGTTGGCCTGATGGTCCGCCGCAACATCCTTTTCGTGCTGATGAGCCTGGAGGTCATGATGAATGCCTCCGCGCTGGCGTTCATCGTTGCCGGTAGCCGCTGGGCGCAGCCGGATGGACAGATCATGTTCATCCTGGTGATCAGCCTGGCAGCCGCCGAGGCCAGTATCGGCCTGGCGATCCTGCTGCAACTGTATCGCCGCTTCCACACGCTCGATATCGACGCTGCCAGTGAGATGCGCGGATGAACATGATCTTTCTGACCTTCGTATTCCCCCTGATCGGGTTTCTCCTGCTGTCGTTCTCCCGCGGACGCTTCTCGGAAAACCTCTCGGCACTGATCGGCGTCGGCTCCGTCGGCCTGTCCGCCGTGGTCGCGGCCTACGTGATCTGGCAATTCAATGTCGCGCCGCCCGAGGGTGGCCACTACACCCTGGTGCTGTGGAAGTGGATGGCGGTCGAAGGCTTCAAGCCTGACTTCGCCCTGTACATCGACGGCCTGTCGATCACCATGCTCGGCGTGGTGGTGGGTGTCGGTTTCCTGATCCACCTGTTCGCGTCCTGGTACATGCGCGGTGAAGACGGTTACTCGCGCTTCTTCGCCTACACCAACCTGTTTATCGCCAGCATGCTGTTCCTGGTACTGGGCGATAACCTGTTGTTCCTGTACTTCGGCTGGGAAGGCGTGGGCCTGTGCTCGTACCTGTTGATCGGTTTCTACTACAGCAACCGCAACAACGGTAACGCGGCACTCAAGGCCTTCATCGTGACCCGTATCGGTGACGTGTTCATGGCCATCGGCCTGTTCATCCTGTTCGCTCAACTGGGCACGCTGAACATCCAGGAACTGCTGGTGCTGGCACCGCAGAAATTCCAGGCCGGCAACCTCTGGATGGTCCTGGCTACCCTGATGCTGCTGGGTGGCGCTGTCGGTAAATCCGCGCAACTGCCACTGCAAACCTGGCTGGCGGACGCGATGGCCGGTCCTACTCCGGTTTCGGCACTGATCCACGCCGCGACCATGGTGACCGCCGGTGTCTACCTGATCGCCCGTACTCACGGCCTGTTCACCCTGGCGCCGGAAATCCTGCACCTGGTGGGCATCGTCGGTGGCGTGACCCTAGTTCTTGCAGGTTTCGCCGCACTGGTACAAACCGACATCAAACGTATCCTCGCCTACTCGACCATGAGCCAGATCGGCTACATGTTCCTGGCCCTGGGCGTCGGTGCCTGGGATGGCGCGATCTTCCACCTGATGACCCACGCCTTCTTCAAGGCCCTGTTGTTCCTTGCCTCCGGTGCGGTGATCGTTGCCTGCCACCACGAGCAGAACATCTTCAAGATGGGTGGCCTGTGGAAGAAACTGCCTCTGGCCTACGCCAGCTTCATCGTTGGCGGCGCAGCCCTGGCGGCCCTGCCACTGGTGACTGCGGGCTTCTACTCCAAGGACGAAATCCTCTGGGAAGCGTTCGCCAGCGGTAACCACGGTCTGCTTTACGCAGGTCTGGTCGGCGCATTCATGACCTCGCTGTACACCTTCCGCCTGATCTTCATCACGTTCCACGGTGAAGCGAAGACCGAAGCCCATGCCGGTCACGGCATTGCTCACTGGCTGCCGCTGTCGGTGCTGATCGTCCTGTCGACTTTCGTCGGCGCGATGATCGTTCCACCGCTGCACGGCGTGCTGCCGGAAAGCGTCGGCCATGCCGGTGGCGAAGCCAAGCACAGTCTGGAAATCGCTTCGGGCGCCATCGCCCTGGCCGGTATCCTGCTGGCCGCGCTGCTGTTCCTCGGCAAGCGTCGCTTCGTGACCGCCATTGCCAACAGCGGCATCGGCCGTTTCCTGTCGGCCTGGTGGTTCGCTGCCTGGGGCTTCGACTGGATCTACGACAAACTGTTCGTCAAGCCATACCTGGCGATCAGCCACATCCTGCGCAAAGACCCGCTCGACCAGACCATCGGTCTGATCCCGCGCATGGCCAAAGGCGGTCACACCGCCCTGAGCCGTACCGAGACCGGTCAACTGCGTTGGTATGCCGCCTCGATGGCTGCTGGTGCCGTGCTGGTAATTGGCGCCGTCGTGCTGGTAGCGGTCTGATATGAACCTTGCGAACTTGCGAAAGGAATTGAGCCCGTCATGATTCTGCCTTGGCTAATCCTGATCCCCTTCATCGGCGGCCTGCTGTGCTGGCTGGGTGAGCGCTTCGGCGCCACCCTCCCCCGCTGGATTGCGCTGATCACCATGTCCCTGTTGCTTGCGCTCGGCCTCTGGCTGTGGGCCCACGGTGACTATTCATTTGCTCCGGCACCGGGTGCCGCTCCGACCTGGTCGCTTGAGTTCAAGCACCTGTGGATCGAGCGCTTCGGCATCAACGTGCACCTGGCCCTGGACGGCCTGTCGCTGTTGATGATCCTGCTGACCGGTCTGCTGGGTGTCCTCTCGGTACTCTGCTCGTGGAAAGAGATCCAGCGCCACGTTGGCTTCTTCCACCTGAACCTGATGTGGATCCTGGGCGGTGTCGTCGGCGTGTTCCTGGCCCTCGACCTGTTCATGTTCTTCTTCTTCTGGGAAATGATGCTGGTGCCGATGTACTTCCTCATCGCGCTATGGGGTCACAGTTCTTCGGACGGCAAGAAAACCCGGATCTACGCGGCGACCAAGTTCTTCATCTTCACTCAGGCTTCCGGCCTGATCATGCTGGTGGCGATCCTGGGTCTGGTACTGGTCAACTTCAACAACACCGGCGTGATTACCTTCAACTACGCCGACTTGTTGAAAACCAAGATGTCGATGACCACCGAGTACATCCTGATGCTCGGCTTCTTCATCGCCTTCGCGGTCAAGCTGCCAGTCGTACCGTTCCACTCCTGGTTGCCTGACGCTCACGCCCAGGCGCCGACCGCAGGTTCCGTGGACCTGGCGGGTATCTTGCTGAAAACCGCTGCCTACGGCCTGCTGCGTTTCGCCCTGCCGCTGTTCCCGAATGCGTCGGCCGAGTTCGCACCGATCGCCATGACCCTGGGTCTGATCGGGATCTTCTACGGTGCGTTCCTGGCGTTCGCGCAAACCGACATCAAGCGTCTGATCGCCTTCTCGTCCGTTTCCCACATGGGCTTCGTACTGATCGGCATCTACTCCGGCAGCCAACTGGCACTGCAGGGCGCGGTGATGCAGATGCTGGCGCACGGTGTATCGGCCGCGGCACTCTTTATCCTCAGCGGTCAGCTGTACGAGCGCACCCACACCCGCGACATGCGTGAAATGGGTGGCCTGTGGTCGAAGATCGCTTACCTGCCGGCCATCAGCCTGTTCTTCGCCGCCGCTTCCCTGGGCCTGCCGGGTACCGGTAACTTCGTCGGCGAGTTCCTGATCCTGATCGGCACCTTCCCGTTCGCGCCATGGGTCACCGTCATTGCGACGTCGGGCCTGGTGTTCGGTTCGGTCTACTCGCTGATCATGATCCACCGTGCCTACTTCGGTCCGGCCAAGTCGGATGCCGTGATGCATGGCATGGACGGTCGCGAAATGATCATGGTGGTCGGTCTGGCAGCGCTGCTGATCTACATCGGCGTCTACCCGCAACCGTTCCTCGATACCTCTGCCGCTACGATGCATGGCGTGCAGCAGTGGCTCGGCACCGCCTTCACTCAACTCGCTTCGGCCCGGTAAGAGCGCTATGGAATTCACGACTCAACACTTTATCGCGCTAGCGCCGCTGTTGATTACCAGCCTCACCATTGTCGTGGTGATGCTGGCGATCGCCTGGCGCCGCAACCACTCGCAGACCTTCCTGATTTCCGTGGCGGGTCTGAACCTGGCACTGTTGTCGATCCTGCCAGCCCTGAAAGTCGCGCCCCTGGCCGTGACGCCATTGCTGCAAATCGACACCTTTGCCTGCCTGTACATGGCGCTGATCCTGGTCGCCACCCTTGCCTGCGTCACCCTCGCCCACGCCTACCTCGGCGATGGCGGTTCGGGTTACCCGGGCAACCGTGAAGAACTGTACCTGCTGATCCTGATGGCCGCCGCCGGTGGCCTGGTCCTGGTCAGCGCGCAGCACCTGGCCGGTTTGTTCGTCGGCCTGGAACTGCTGTCGGTGCCGGTCTACGGTCTGGTGGCCTACGCCTTCTTCAACAAGCGTTCGCTGGAAGCCGGCATCAAGTACATGGTGCTGTCGGCGGCCGGTTCCGCGTTCCTGTTGTTCGGTATGGCCCTGCTCTACGCCGACTCCGGCTCCCTGAGCTTCGTTGGCATCGGTCAGGCGCTGGCGGCTACCGGTCTGCCAAGCTCGCTGGCGCAACTGGGCCTGGGCATGATGCTGATCGGTCTGGCGTTCAAGTTGTCGCTGGTACCGTTCCACCTGTGGACCCCGGACGTTTACGAAGGTGCTCCGGCCCCGGTCGCAGCGTTCCTGGCGACCGCTTCCAAGGTTGCCGTGTTTGCCGTGATGGTGCGTCTGTTCCAGATCTCGCCAGCAGCAAGCAGCGGCGTGCTGAGCAACGTACTGACCATCATCGCCATCGCGTCGATCCTGTTCGGTAACCTGCTGGCCCTGACCCAGAGCAACCTCAAGCGTCTGCTGGGTTACTCGTCCATCGCCCACTTCGGTTACCTGCTGATTGCCCTGGTGGCAAGCAAGGGCATGGCCGTGGAAGCCATTGGCGTGTACCTGGTCACCTATGTGATCACCAGCCTTGGCGCCTTCGGCGTGATCACCCTGATGTCCTCGCCGTACAACGGTCGTGACGCGGATGCCCTGTACGAATACCGCGGCCTGTTCTGGCGCCGTCCGTACCTGACCGCCGTACTGACCGTGATGATGCTGTCCCTGGCCGGTATCCCGCTGACCGCAGGCTTCATCGGCAAGTTCTACATCATCGCCACCGGCGTCGAATCCCGGCAGTGGTGGCTGGTCGGCTCGCTGGTACTGGGCAGCGCCATCGGCGTGTTCTACTACCTGCGTGTGATGGTCACCCTGTACCTGATCGAACCGAACCTGCGTCGTCACGATGCGCAACTGCACTGGGAACAACGTGCAGGCGGCGTGATGCTGCTGGCCATCGCGGTACTGGCGTTCTTCCTCGGCCTGTACCCACAACCGCTGCTGAGCCTGGTTCAGCAATCGGGCCTGGCGGGCTGATCGCTTAAGCGTTATCGGTAGCAAACAGAAACGGCACCTTCGGGTGCCGTTTTTGCGTTCTGGCCGTTACTGAACCGGCAGTATTGACCTGATCTTTCCGTGCTGCCCAACACGGTGCCTGCGCTGGCACAGGCACAAACAAAAACGGCACCTTCCGGTGCCGTTCGCCTTTCACACTCCGGTCATTTACTTACGCGCATCGGCCCACGACTTCAGCAGTTCGTTGTAGCTCACGGTCTCTCCTTTAGGCTTCTCGTTGGCCAGTTTCGGCTTCGGTGCGCCCGGCTGGTCGAACCAGTATTGCGCATCGCGCTCGGGGTTCATTTTCGGGGCGCAGGTGGTTTGCGCTTTTGAGCGTTCCAGGCGGGACATGATGGCGTCCTGGTCCTTGGCCAGTCCGTCCAGTGCCTGTTGTGGGGTCTTCTCGCCGCTGGCCGCTTCGGCGATGTGGCTCCACCACAACTGCGCGAGGCGAGGATAATCAGGCACGTTGGTCCCGGTCGGGGTCCATTGCACGCGGGCCGGGCTGCGGTAGAACTCCACCAGGCCACCGAGCTTCGGCGCCAGGTCGGTCATGGCTTGCGAGTTGATGTCCGATTCGCGGATCGGCGTCAGGCCAACGATGGTTTTCTTCAGCGATACGGTTTTCGACGTCACGAACTGCGCATAGAGCCAGGCGGCGAGTTTTTGCTTCTCGGGCGTGGACTTCATGAACGTCCAGGAACCCACGTCCTGATACCCCAGCTTCATGCCCTCCTCCCAGTACGGACCACGCGGCGACGGCGCCATGCGCCATTTCGGCGTGCCGTCGGCATTCACCACGGGCAGACCCGGCTTGGTCATGTCGGCCGTGAACGCGGTGTACCAGAAGATCTGCTGGGCGATGTTGCCCTGGGAAGGCACGGGACCGGATTCGGAGAAGGTCATGCCCGCCGCTTCAGGTGGCGCATAGGCCTTCATCCAGTCAACGTACTTCTGCGTGGCGAAGACCGCTGCCGGGCCGTTGGTGTCGCCACCGCGGGTCACGCTGGAGCCCACCGGATGGCAATCCTCGACACGAATGCCCCACTCATCCACCGGCAAACCATTGGGCAAGCCCTTGTCGCCGCCACCGGCCATGGAGAACCAGGCATCGGTGAAGCGCCAGCCCAGGGACGGGTCTTTCTTGCCGTAGTCCATGTGCCCGTAGACACGCTTGCCATCGATTTCCTTGACGTCTTCGCTGAAAAATTTGGCGATGTCTTCATAGGCCGACCAGTTCACCGGCACGCCCAACTCATAGCCGTATTTTTCCTTGAACCTGGCTTTCAGGTCCGGGCGCTCGAACCAGTCGGCGCGGAACCAGTACAGGTTGGCGAACTGCTGATCGGGCAGCTGATAGAGTTTGCCGTCCGGTGCGGTGGTGAAGGAGGTGCCGATGAAATCCTTGATGTCGAGGGTGGGCGACGTGAAGTTTTTCCCTTCGTTGGCCATCAGGTCGGTGATGGCTTCGGTCTTGCCGTAACGGAAGTGCGTACCGATCAAGTCCGAGTCGTTGACCCAGCCGTCATAGATGCTCTTGTCCGACTGCATCACGGTCTGCAGCTTTTCCACTACATCGCCTTCTTGCAGCAAGTCGTGGGTCACTTTGATCCCGGTGATTTCGGTAAAGGCCTTGGCCAGCACCTTGGACTCGTATTCGTGAGTGGTCAGGGTTTCCGAGACGACCTTGATGTCCATCCCGCGAAACGGCTCGGCGGCCTTGATGAACCACTTCAATTCCTCGAGCTGCTGATCGGCCGTCAGGGTGGATGGTTTGAACTCGCTGCCAATCCATTTCTTCGCAGCGTCTTCATAGGCATCAGCCCAGGCCGAAGCGCTCAAACCGCTGAGTGCCAGCATGGCTGCCAATGAAATGCTATGTCGCAGCTTATTGTTTTTATCGAACATAGAGACCTCCTGTTTAAGTTTCGGAGCAACGTTGCCGAGCGATTCGACTAGCCCCACCGCATCACAGCCAACAGCCACACCAAGGACGACGCGAAGGCGACCCAGATGCTCCAGTCGGTCGCGCCTATGACCAGCAAATGCAGGTAGGCGCTGCCGAGAAGACCGATAAACAGCCGATCGCCACGGGTGGTGGCAATCGGCAGAAAACCTCGCCGCAACATGCTCGGCGAACGCAGCTCCCAGGTCGTCATGCCCAGCAGAATCAGGCCAATGACGACGAAGAAAGCCGCTGTGGGAATCGTCCAGCTCATCCATTCCATCATTCAGTTCCTCAGACCCGACCCAGGGCAAAGCCCTTGGCCACGTGGTTGCGAACAAACCAGATCACCAGCATGCCCGGCAGGATGGTCAACACCCCCGCCGCCGCCAGTACGCCCCAGTCGATGCCCGACGCCGAGACCGTACGGGTCATCACCGCCGCGATCGGCTTGGCGTTCACCGACGTCAGCGTGCGCGCCAGCAGCAGTTCGACCCAGGAAAACATGAAGCAGAAAAACGCCGTGACGCCGATGCCGGAGCCGATCAGCGGGATGAAAATCTTCACGAAGAACTTGGGAAAGCTGTAGCCATCGATGTAGGCGGTTTCGTCGATTTCCTTGGGCACACCGGACATGAACCCCTCGAGAATCCAAACCGCCAGCGGCACGTTGAACAGGCAGTGCGCCAGGGCCACGGCGATGTGGGTATCGAACAGGCCGATCGACGAATACAGCTGGAAGAACGGCAACAGGAACACCGCCGGTGGTGCCATGCGGTTGGTCAGCAGCCAGAAGAACAGGTGCTTGTCGCCGAGGAAACGGTAACGCGAGAACGCATAGGCCGCCGGCAGCGCCACGCTCAGGGAGATCACCGTGTTCAGGCTCACGTAGTACAGCGAGTTGAGATAACCGCTGTACCAGCTCGGGTCGGTGAAGATCACCTTGTAGTTGTGCAGGGTGAAATCCGCGGGAAACAGCGTCAGGCCGCCGAGGATTTCAGTGTTGCTCTTGAAGGACATGTTCAGCAGCCAGTAGATCGGCACCAGCAGGAACAGGATGTAGACCAGCAATGGAATCAGCTTTCTCTTGCTCATGGCGGGCCTCAGCGGTTGGCGTCGGAGTGAGTCATGGCGGTGTAGAACAACCAGGACACCAACAGGATGATCAGGAAATACACCAGCGAGAATGCCGCTGCCGGCCCCAGGTCGAATTGCCCTACGGCCATCTGGGTCAATGTCTGACTGAGGAAGGTCGTGGCATTACCCGGTCCGCCGCCCGTGAGCACGAAGGGTTCGGTGTAGATCATGAAACTGTCCATGAAGCGCAGCATCACCGCGATCAGCAGCACGCTCTTGAGCTTGGGCAGCTGGATGTGCCGGAACACCGCCCAGGCCGAAGCCCGATCGATCCGCGCCGCCTGGTAATACACGTCCGGAATCGCCCGCAGACCGGAGAAACACAACAGCGCCACCAGCGACGTCCAGTGCCACACGTCCATCACCAGCACGGTGACCCAGGCGTCCATGGTGTTCGCCGCGTAGTTGTAGCTGATGCCCATGCCATTGAGGCTCGACCCCAGCAGACCGATGTCGGCGCGACCGAAGATCTGCCAGATGGTGCCGACCACGTTCCACGGAATCAGCAGGGGAATCGCCAGGATAATCAGCACCAGCGACGACCAGCGCCCCTTGGTGGGCATGGTCAGTGCGATGGCGATGCCCAGGGGAATTTCAATCAGCAACACACAGGCCGAATAGATGAACTGGCGCAGCAATGAGTCATGCAGGCGCGGATCGAGCAGCACTTGCCTGTACCAGTCGGCGCCGACGAAGTAGCGGCTGGACTGGTCGAAAATGTCCTGCACCGAATAGTTGACCACGGTCATCATCGGGATCACCGCACTGAACGCCACCAGCAGGAACACTGGCAGCACCAGCCACCAGGCCTTGTTGTTCTGCACCTTGTTCATGGCTGCGCCTCTTTATTGGCCATTGCTTCGTTGACGGCGTGGGGCTCCAGCAGGAATTCGTCGGCATAGACCATCAGCCATTGCCCCGGAAAACTGATATACGCCGTGCCTTCAGGCACCGGCTTGTCTTCGGCCAGGCGAACTTTCAGCGCTGCGCCATCAAGGTCCAGGGTCATGATCTTGTAGGTGCCGAGGTCTTCGACGTGTACGACGTGAGCCCGCATCGCGTCATCGAATGGCTCTTCCCAAACATGGACGAACTCGGGTCGTATACCGACTTTCAGGGTTTCCCACTGGGTCTCGGCGATGCGTTGCTGCAGGGCCGCGGACAGCGGCAAATGGGTCGAGGCGAAGCCAACGCCGCCCGGTTGCGGCTGCACCTCGATCAGGTTCATCCCCGGGCTGCCGATGAAGTAACCGACAAAGGTGTGGCTCGGGCGTTCGAACAATTCCCGTGGCGTGCCGAACTGCACGATTTGCCCGCCGTACATCACCGCGATCTTGTCGGCAAAGGTCGAGGCTTCCAGTTGATCGTGGGTGACGTAGACCATGGTGATGTTGAACTGCTCATGGATCTGCTTGAGCTTGCGCCGCAGCTTCCACTTCAGGTGCGGGTCGATCACGGTCAGCGGTTCATCGAACAGAATCGCCGAAACGTCATCGCGCACCAGTCCACGGCCCATGGACACTTTCTGCTTTTCGTCGGCGGTGAGGTTGCGCGCCTTTTTGCTCAACAGATTCTGCAGATCGAGGACTTCGGCAATTTCCCGCACCTTGGCGTGAATTTTCGCCTCGGCCATGCCCTGATTGCGCAGCGGGAACGCCAGGTTGTCGAACACCGTCATGGTGTCGTAGACCACCGGAAACTGGAAAACCTGGGCGATGTTGCGCTTCTCCGGGGTCAAGTCGTTGACCGCTTTGCCATCGAACAGCACGTGGCCCTGGGACGGACTGAGCAACCCGGAAATGATATTGAGCAAGGTCGACTTGCCGCACCCCGACGGACCGAGTAAGGCATAGGCACCGCCCTGCTCCCAGATGTGGTCCATCTCGCGGATCGCGTAATCCTCGGGTCCGCCCGGGGTTTTGGTGTAGCTGTGGGCGAGGTTCTGCAAACGGATTTCAGCCATCAGGCAACCCTCGCGACACGCCGGCCCGGCGCCTGGACCAGCCGCCCCTGCGTATCGAACACAAACAGTTTATGGGTCGGGATGTAGATGCGGATCGGCGCATCGACGTCGTATTCGTGGACACCGGGCAAGTGCAGCACCAGCAGGAAATGTTCGTTGCGCACATGCAGGAAGGTTTCCGAGCCGCTGATTTCCGCGACTTCGACGGTCACCGCCAACTCCAGGTCGTCGTCGTTGCTGGGCACCAGCGAGATATGGCTGGGCCGCACGCCGAAGCGAAACTCGCCCTCGCCCACCGGCCGCAAATCGACGTTCAGCGGGAAATGCACGAAATTGCCGAAGCTCACTTCGTTACCGGCGATGCGCCCCGGCATCAGGTTGATCGGCGGTTCGGAAAACAGCTCGGCCGCCAACACGGTCTGCGGCTGGTGATAGACCGCGGAAGACTTGCCGCTCTGGATCACCCGGCCTTCGTGAAGAATGGTCGTGGTGCCGCCCAGGGCCAGCGCCTCATTGGGTTCGGTGGTGGCGTAGATCGCGATGGTGTGGCGGGCCTTGAACAGCTCGCGCATTTCCTGGCGCAGCTCCTCGCGCAGTTTGTAGTCGAGGTTGACCAGCGGCTCATCGAACAGAATCAGCTCGGCATCCTTGACCAGCGCCCGGGCCATGGCCGTGCGCTGTTGCTGTCCACCGGAGAGCTCCAGCGGATAACGCTGCAGAAACTTCTCGATGCGCAGCATCCTGGCGGTTTCCAGCACCTTGGTCTGGATCTGCTCATTGGACACCCCGGCCTGCCGCAGCGGCGAGGCGATGTTCTCGAACACCGTCATGGTCGGGTAATTGATGAACTGCTGATACACCATCGACACGTTGCGCAAACGCACCGGCCGCTGTGTGACATCCACGCCGTTCATCAGGATGCGCCCGGTGTCGGGCTTGTCCAGCCCGGCCATCAAGCGCATGAGACTGGTTTTGCCGGACAGCGTGCGCCCCAGCAAAACGTTGAAGGATCCGGGTTCGAAACTCAGACAGGCATCGTCGATCCAGGTCTGGCCCTCGACGGTACGGCTGACATGCTCCAGGGTTAATGACATGGCTCGGCCTTTTTTTATTTTTGGAGTCAAGCGACCGGAGCTGTATAGCGACATTTGTGCCAGAAATCACAAGCCGTTGATTTGGCTTGAAATCCTTGAAAGTGACTACTGAGTCACGTTCGTTGATGAACACAAATGAACAACCGAAAGTGAACAATTGAACAGTTCACCGATTGACAATGAACATTCGTGAACAACACTCTACAGACCGTTTACGGTTCCTGTAGGAGCGAGCTCGCTCGCGATGAACGAGAGATCGCCCCGTTCATTCAGACAGCCCTCGTCATCGTTGACGTCCATCGCGAGCAAGCTCGCTCCTACAAAGTCCTGCGTAGTTGATGCATCCATAACAACAATAAAAGCGTTAATCAGAGGCTGACTTGTAATGGCCCCACCTGCCCTGCCGCTGTCCCACGACGCCATCATCCAGGACTCCTGGTCCCGTTGCCGCGCGTTCGGCCTCAATCATCAGAGCGCTCCGGCCTTCGATCAGTTGCCCGCCGAAGGTATCGCGCGGTTGCTCGAGAGCCAGCACTCGCTGGTGCAGACCACCCACCAGGAAGTCCTGCCGTATTACGAGAACATCCTCAGCAACTCCAATTGCCTGATCATGCTCGCCGACAATCAGGGCCAGGTGCTGACGTCATGGGGCACCCAGCGCTTCATAGAGCCAAGCCTGACCCGCGGTTTCAGCGCCGGCGCCAGCTGGCTGGAGCACTGCAGCGGGACCAATGCCATCGGCACCGCCCTGGCCTGCGAACAAGCGGTGCACATCGAGCACGACGAACACTTTCTCAAGGCCAACCGCTTCATGACCGGTTCCGCCGCGCCGATTTTCGACGCCGAGCGCAAGGTCATTGCCGTGCTGGACGTCTCCAGCGACAGCTACCTGCCGCCGTCCCACACCCTGGGCATGGTCAAGATGATGAGCCAGACCGTGGAAAACCGGCTGATCCTCAACTTGTTCCACGGCCAACATTTCCAGTTGACCTTCAACACGGGCCTGAACAACCTCGACAGCCAGTGGGCCGGCTTGCTGATTTTCGATGAAAGTGGCCAGGTGCTGTCCGCCAACCGCCGCGCTGACAACTTGTTGGGCATCCGCCTGTCGCGTGTCAGCGTGGAGAGCTTGTTCAACGTCTCGCTGCTGGAATTGTTGAATCAGCCCGAGGGCCTGCCCTTTGCCCTGCAGAGTTGCGGACGCCACCGCTTCCAGTGCTTGCTGAAACGGCCGAAGCAGGCACCGATTCAGCCACGACTGTTTTCCGCAACCCAAAGCACTGAACCCGAGAGCGCCGCGGTAGCCGCCAAACCTCCGGCCATCAGCCTGAACACCCTGCACTTCGGCGACAGTCGCGTGGAAAAGGCCGTGCGCCAGGCCGAGCGCTTGCTGGAGAAAGACATTCCACTGCTGATTCACGGTGAAACCGGGGTCGGCAAGGAAGTCTTCGTCAAGGCCCTGCATCAGGCCAGCTCCCGCAGCAAACAATCGTTCATTGCTGTCAACTGTGCAGCGATCCCCACCGAACTGGTGGAGTCCGAGCTGTTTGGCTACGAGAAAGGCGCGTTCACCGGGGCGAACCAGAAAGGCAGCATCGGCCTGATCCGCAAGGCCGACAAAGGCACACTGTTCCTCGATGAAATCGGCGACATGCCGCTGCCGACCCAGGCCCGGTTACTGCGGGTGCTACAGGAGCGTTGCGTGCAACCGGTGGGCAGCAGCGAGTTGTTCCCGGTGGATCTGCGGATCATCTCGGCCACCAACCGCTCGCTGCGCGAACAGGTGCAATTGGGTCGGTTTCGTGAGGATCTGTATTACCGTATCGGCGGGCTGACGCTGGAGCTGCCGCCGTTGCGCGAACGCAGCGACAAAGAGGCGCTATTCAATCGACTGTGGGAACAGCATCGCGAACCCAGCCAATGGGCGGGACTGAGCCATGAAGTGCTGGAGCTGTTCAGCCGTCATCCGTGGCCCGGTAACTTACGCCAGGTCAGCAGTGTGATGCAGGTGGCGCTGGCCATGGCCGAGGAACAACCAGTACGGCCGGAGCATTTGCCGGATGATTTCTTTGTCGATCTGGAGATGGAGCCGGTGGAGGCACCGGAGCCGTTGGGGGTTGATCTGAATGACACCCAGGCGTTGAACCGGGAACTGAAGGCTGCCAGGGGCAATATTTCCCATCTGGCACGGCGGTTGGGGGTTAGTCGCAATACGCTCTATAAGCGCTTGCGCCAATTGGAAAGCTGACGGCTGTGCAGTCAATCGCGAGCAGGGGATTTTCGTCAGGTCTGGTTTTTGTGCACGACACAAATCCCCTGTGGGAGCGGGCCTGTTCGCGAAGGCGCCCACCCACCGCAAAAACCACTCACTCCCCCTATTGACCGCAGCGACTAGACTGTGACGAAATGTTTCGGCTTTTCGCCTCACTCCATTTGATCCAGACCCTTCCTCCTCCTGATCCTCACAGGATAAGTGCTTTGACCAACATCTGTTCTACCGGCCTTGATATAGGCTTTGCCTCGCTGGATTACCTGCAAATCGGCTTCCTGGGCATCATTCAGGGCATCACCGAGTTGTTGCCCGTGTCCTCCACCGCGCATATGCGCATCGTGCCCGCCCTGCTCGGCTGGCCTGATCCCGGTTCGGCGTTTTCGGCGGCCATGCAGTTGGCCGCGTTGGCGGCGGTGGTCAGTTATTTCTGGCGTGACGTTCAACAAGTTGTCAGCGGCAGTGTCGGCGCGATACGCCAACGCGATTACAGCAACCAGTGGTTCATCCTCGCGGTGGCTATCGTGTTGGCGACCATTCCCATCGGTATTGCCGGCATCGCGCTGTCCTCGACCCTCAATGCCTGCAACTCGCCGTTGCGGGGGCTGATGGTGATCGGGATTTCCTGCGTGGTCATGGCGGTTTTGCTGGCGGCCGCCGAACTCAGTTGTCGGCATCGCCGCACCGTTGGCGAAATGCGCCTGCGTGATGCGCTGATCGTTGGCATTGCCCAGATCGGCGCACTGATCCCCGGGGTGTCGCGTTCGGGGTCAACGCTGACCGCGGCGCTGTTCCTCAATTTCAAACGTGAAGAGGCAGCGCGGTTTTCCTTCCTGCTGGGGCTGCCCGCAATCGCCCTGGCCGGTTTGAAGGAGCTGTGGGTGTTGTTCCATGCTGATCTTCCCGCGCAAGCCTGGGCGCACCTGGTTTTCGGCCTGGTGATCGCCAGCATCTCGGCGTTTTTCGCCATCTGGGGCCTGATGCGCTTTCTGGAAAAGTTCTCCACCTGGCCGTTTGTCATCTACCGAGCGGTGCTCGGGATCTTCCTGATTGTTGCGGTCAGCACCGGGCTCCTGAGCTAACGCCCCGCCACAAAAAAACAAAACCCGCACAAGGCGGGTTTTGTTTTTTTACCGATCAAGCAATCAGTCAGCCAGGCGCCAGGTCGTCCCGCCCTTGCCGTCTTCCAGCACCACGCCCATGGCCGTGAGCTGGTCGCGGATGCGGTCGGATTCGGCCCAGTCTTTGCCGGCACGTGCCGCCAGACGCGCAGCAATCAGCGCCTCGACTTCAGCGGCGTCCACCCGCCCTTCGGCGCCGGCCTGCAGGAAATCATCGGCTTCAAGCTGCAACACACCCAACACACTGGCCAGCTCTTTCAGACGCGCCGCCAGACCGGCCGCCGCATCGAGATCGCTCTCGCGCAGGCGGTTGATCTCACGCACCATCTCGAACAATACGGCGCAGGCTTCAGGCGTGCCGAAGTCGTCGTTCATCACCGTGGTGAAGCGCTCGACGAACGCTTCGCCGCCAGCCGGAGCCACGCTCGGCAGGCCTTTCAACGCATGGTAGAAACGCTCCAGAGCGCCCTTGGCGTCCTTGAGGTTATCTTCCGAATAGTTGATCGCGCTGCGGTAGTGGCTGGACACCAGCAGGTAACGCACGACTTCCGGGTGGTACTTGTCGAGCACGTCGCGGATGGTGAAGAAGTTGTTCAAGGACTTGGACATCTTCTCGCCATTGATACGGATCATGCCGCAATGCATCCACGCGTTGGCGTAGGTCTTGCCGGTGGCCGCTTCGCTCTGGGCGATTTCGTTTTCGTGGTGCGGGAACTCCAGGTCGCTGCCACCGCCATGAATGTCGAAGGTTTCGCCGAGGCAGCACGTGGACATCACCGAGCACTCGATGTGCCAGCCCGGACGCCCGGCGCCCCATGGCGACTCCCAGCTTGGCTCGCCCGGCTTGGCGGCTTTCCACAGCACGAAGTCCAGCGGGTCCTGCTTGGACTCGCCGACTTCGATCCGCGCACCGATGCGCAGGTCTTCGATTTTCTTGCGCGACAGCTTGCCGTAGCCCATGAACTTGCCGACGCGGTAATACACGTCGCCATTGCCCGGGGCATAGGCGTAACCCTTGTCGATCAGGGTCTGGATCATGGCGTGCATGCCAGGGATGTGATCCGTGGCGCGCGGCTCCATGTCCGGCTTCTTGATGTTCAGGCGCGCTTCATCTTCGTGCATTGCCGCGATCATGCGCTCGGTCAAGGCTTCGAACGACTCGCCGTTCTCGTTGGCCCGATTGATGATCTTGTCGTCGATGTCGGTGATGTTGCGCACGTAGGTCAGATCATAGCCGCTGAAGCGCAACCAGCGGGTGATCAGGTCGAACGCGACCATGCTGCGGCCATGGCCGAGGTGGCAGTAGTCGTACACGGTCATGCCGCACACGTACATGCGCACCTTGTTGCCATCCAGCGGCTTGAAGACTTCTTTGCTCTTGGTGAGCGTGTTGTAGATCGTAAGCACGTTAATTCCTTGACGCTAAATCACTGGCCCCACGAATCACGCAGGGTCACGGTACGGTTGAATACCGGCTGACCTGGTTTCGAATCCTTGATATCGGCGACGAAGTAGCCTTCGCGCTCGAACTGGAAACGGTCTTCCGGCTGTGCATGGCCCAGCGAGGGTTCAGCACGACAACCGGTGAGTACCTGCAGCGAATCAGGGTTGATGTTGTCCAGGAAACTGGCGCTGTCTTCGGCCTTCTCCGGGTTCGGAGAGCGGAACAGACGATCGTACAGGCGTACTTCGCACTCGATGCTGGCAGCGGCCGGCACCCAGTGGATCACGCCCTTGACCTTGCGGCCTTCGGGGTTCTTGCCCAGGGTGTCCGGATCGTAGGAGCAACGCAGCTCGACGATGTTGCCGTCGGCGTCCTTGATCGCTTCGTCGGCACGGATCACGTAGCTGCCGCGCAGACGCACTTCGCCGGCCGGTTCCAGGCGCTTGTAGCCTTTTGGCGGCTCTTCCATGAAGTCTTCACGGTCGATGTAGATCTCACGGGCAAACGGCAGAACGCGCACGCCCATGTCTTCTTTCGGGTGGCATGGCAGTTCGAGGTTCTCGACCTGGCCTTCCGGGTAGTTGGTGATCACGACTTTCAGCGGACGCAGCACGCACATGGCGCGCGGGGCGCTGTGGTCGAGATCGTCACGGATGCTGAATTCGAGCATGCCGAAATCCACCACGCCGTCGGAACGGTTGGTGCCGATCATTTCGCAGAAGTTGCGGATCGATTTCGGCGTGTAGCCACGGCGGCGGAAGCCCGACAGCGTGGACATGCGCGGGTCGTCCCAGCCATTGACATGACCTTCGTCCACGAGCTGCTTGAGCTTGCGCTTGCTGGTGATGGTGTAGTTCAGGTTCAGGCGGCTGAACTCGTACTGGCGCGGGTTGGCCGGCACGGGCAGGTTCTCGAGGAACCACTCGTACAGCGGACGGTGGCTTTCGAACTCCAGGGTGCAGATCGAGTGGGTGATGCCTTCGATGGCGTCCGACTGACCGTGGGTGAAATCGTAGTTCGGGTAGATGCACCACTTGTCACCGGTCTGGTGGTGGTGGGCGTGGCGGATGCGGTACATGATCGGGTCGCGCAGGTTCATGTTCGGCGAGGCCATGTCGATCTTGGCTCGCAGCACACGTGCACCATCCGGGAATTCGCCGGCGCGCATGCGGGCGAACCAGTCCAGGTTCTCTTCGACGCTGCGGTCGCGGAACGGGCTGTTGCGGCCTGGCTCGGTCAGGCTGCCACGGTATTCCTTGGCTTGTTCCGGGGTCAGGTCGTCGACATAGGCCTTGCCGGCCTTGATCAGCTCGACGGCCCAGTCGTGCAACTGGTCGAAATACTGCGAGGCATAGCGCACTTCACCGGACCATTCGAAACCCAGCCATTTGACGTCGCTTTCGATTGCGTCGATGTATTCCTGGTCTTCCTTGGCCGGGTTGGTGTCGTCGAAACGCAGGTGCGTGACGCCGCCGAACTCCTGGGCCAGGCCGAAGTTCACGCAGATCGACTTGGCGTGGCCGATGTGCAGGTAGCCATTGGGCTCAGGCGGGAAACGCGTGACGATCTGCGTGTGCTTGCCCGAGTCCAGGTCTGCCTGGATGATCGGCCGCAGGAAATTGACCGGCACAGCAGGGCCGGTCTTGGCATTCGAGGTAGGGTCGACAGTGGGCTTGCTCATAGGATCCTTGAACGTACAAGTGCGTGGCCGTAATAAAGGCCGGACAAAACAAAGCCGCTATCATAGCCGATGCCGTCAAGCAGCTGACAGAGCAGGCCTGCAAACGGTCGCATTTAATGGGGCGCAAATGAAAAACAGCCTCGAAATTCGCGTCTGGCACGCTAAACTGCGCACCTTGGCCGAAAAAGGCTGAACCGGTGAAGGGACCGCAATGTCCCAACACCCACGAATTCCCTGAAAAGAGTAGTAATCATGACCCAAGTCAAACTGACCACCAACCATGGCGACATCGTCCTGGAACTGAACGCCGAGAAAGCCCCGATCACCGTGGCCAACTTCGTCGAATACGTCAAAGCCGGTCACTACGAAAACACTGTTTTCCACCGCGTCATCGGTAACTTCATGATCCAGGGCGGCGGTTTCGAGCCTGGCATGAAAGAAAAGAAAGACAAGCGCCCAAGCATCCAGAACGAAGCCGACAACGGCCTGCCGAACGAGAAGTACAGCGTGGCCATGGCGCGCACCATGGAGCCGCATTCGGCTTCCGCCCAGTTCTTCATCAACGTGGCTGACAACAGCTTCCTGAACCACAGCGCCAAGACCACTCAGGGCTGGGGCTACGCCGTATTCGGCAAAGTCGTTGCAGGCACCGACGTTGTCGACAAGATCAAAGGTGTTTCCACCACCATGAAGGCCGGCCACCAGGACGTACCCGCAGACGACGTGATCATCGAGAAAGCCGAGATCATTGAGTGATATTGCTGATTTCAGATTTGCATCTGGAAGAGGAGCGCCCGGACATTACCCGGGCGTTTCTGGATTTGCTCGCCGGACGCGCCCGCTCGGCGAGTGCGTTGTACATTCTGGGCGACTTTTTCGAGGCGTGGATTGGCGACGATGCCATGACGCCGTTCCAGCGTTCCATCTGCCAGGCCCTGCGCGACCTCAGCGACAGCGGCACGGCCATCTTTCTGATGCACGGCAATCGCGACTTCATGCTCGGCCAGGCCTTTTGCAAACAGGCCGGCTGCACCTTGCTGAAGGATCCGAGTGTCGTGCAACTGGCAGGCGAGCCAGTGCTATTGATGCACGGCGACAGCCTCTGCACCCGCGACGAAGCCTATATGAAGCTGCGTCGCTACCTGCGCAACCCGATCACCCTGTTCATCCTGCGGCATCTGCCGCTGCGTACGCGGCACAAGCTGGCACGCAAGCTGCGCAGTGAAAGCCGTGCGCAAACGCGGATGAAGGCCAATGACATCGTTGATGTCACACCCGAAGAAATTCCGCGGATCATGCAGAAATACGGGGTGAAAACCCTGATTCACGGCCACACCCATCGCCCCGCCGTGCACAAGCTGCAACTGGGCGATCAAGCCGCCCGGCGCATT
Source organism: Pseudomonas sp. TE12234 (assembly GCF_054061835.1). Classification (NCBI taxonomy): domain Bacteria; kingdom Pseudomonadati; phylum Pseudomonadota; class Gammaproteobacteria; order Pseudomonadales; family Pseudomonadaceae; genus Pseudomonas; species Pseudomonas sp. TE12234. Next base: position 97,122 of record NZ_JBSSEP010000015.1, on the reverse strand, counting down.
GTGCTGGGGGATTGGGATCGCCAAGGGTGGGCATTGCAGGTCGATGAACAGGGGTTTGCATTGGCGCCGTTTGACTTCGCACCGCCGCCGCAATTGGCTGCCCCCGCCAACTGAGTTGCACAACAAAAAACTGTAGGAGCGAGCTTGCTAGCCCCTACAGGGATTGCGTTTGTATCAATGCCCGGCAGAGGCCGCCGGCCCGGCCTTGGCGGTAAAGGGTGGCTTGGCCAGCCAGACGATCACGATCAGGCCCATGAACATCCAGCCCAGCAGCGTGAAGTAGTCCACCGTGGACATGATGTACGCCTGGCTGATCACCATCTGATCCAGCTGCGTATAAGCCTTGGCCCCTGCCCCGCCCAATTGATGTAACGCCTCCCGGGTGGCCGGGTCGAACGGGGTGATGCTTTCGGTCAGGTAGGCATGGTGCTGGTCAGCCCGGCGAATCCAGATCCAGGTCGTCAGCGAGGCGGCAAAGCTACCGCCCAGTGTCCGCAGAAACGTCGCCAGGCCGGAACCGTCGGCAATCTGGCTGGGCGGCAGGTCCGACAGCAGGATCGTCAGGGTCGGCATGAAGAACAACGCCACGCCGATGCCCATGAACAACTGCACCAGGGCGATGTGCTGGATATCCACTTCATTGGTGAAGCCGGCACGCATGAAGCAACTCAGGCCGATCGCCAGGAACGCCCCGCCCGCCAGCACCCGCATGTCGAATCGCGGGGCGTATTTGCCGACGAAAGGGGACATGAGCACCGGCAGGATGCCCAATGGCGCGACAGCAAGGCCGGCCCAGGTCGCGGTGTAGCCCAATCGGGTCTGCAACCATTGCGGCAGGATCAGGTTGATCCCGAAGAATCCGGCATAGCCCAGCACCAACACGAGGGTGCCAAAGCGGAAGTTGCGGTAGGCGAACAGCCGCAAGTTCACCACCGGGTGTTCATCGGTCATTTCCCAGATCACGAAAAACGCCAGGGCGACCACGGAAATCACCGAACCGATAATGATGAAACCGGATTCGAACCAGTCGGCATCGTTGCCTTTGTCGAGGACGATCTGCAACGCGCCGACGCCGATGATCAGCGCGATCAGGCCCACGTAATCCATGGGCTGGCGGCTGGTGACCACCGGACGTTTCTTCATCTGCTGGGTGACCACCCAGGCGGCGAACAAACCGATCGGCACGTTAATGAAGAAGATCCATGGCCAGCTGTAACTGTCGGTGATCCAGCCGCCGAGGATCGGCCCGGCAATCGGCGCCACCACCGTGACCATCGCCAACAGCGCCAGTGCCATCCCCCGTTTCGCCGGGGGGTAGACCGCAATCAGCAGCGTTTGGGTCATCGGATACAACGGCCCCGCCACCACCCCTTGCAGCACGCGAAAACCCACCAGTTCCGGCATGGAGGTGGAAATACCGCACAGGAACGAGGCGAGTACGAACAGCAGCGTCGCCCAGACAAACAGCTTCACCTCGCCAAACCGCCGGCTGAGCCAACCGGTCAGCGGCAAGGCAATGGCGTTGCTGACGGCAAACGAAGTGATCACCCAGGTGCCCTGCTCCGAGCTCACCCCGAGGTTGCCGGAAATCGTCGGCAGCGCCACGTTGGCGATGGTGGTGTCGAGCACTTGCATGAAGGTCGCCAGCGACAGGCCGATGGTGCTCAGCAGCAGGCTGGGCGGCGAAAAAGAGGCGTTATTGCTCATCGCGAATCCTTTGAAACCTTGTTGGCGCTGCGTCTGTTAGAGACACAGGGGACCCTGTGGGAGCGAGCTTGCTCGCGATGGCGAATGAACATTCAACACATTCATTGACTGGCAAACCGCTATCGCGAGCAAGCCCGCTCCCACTGAGGGGGCAGCTTGCTGCACATAGGCGAATCAGCGCTGCGCGGTCTTGCTGACCGCGGCGCTGTTGTCGTGGATCAGTTGAGCGATCATTTGGTCAGCCTCGGCCAACTGACGGTCATAGATGTTGGTGCTGAACGACGCCTTTTGCGGCGGCTGTTGCGCCAGTACCGGGCCACTCTGGTCATGCAGGTTCACATCCACCACGGTCGACAAGCCGACCCGCAGGGGGTGCTTGGCCAGCTCATCGGCGTTGACGTGAATCCGCACCGGCACGCGCTGCACGATCTTGATCCAGTTACCGGTGGCGTTCTGCGCGGGCAGTAGGGCGAACGCGCTGCCGGTACCGGCACCAAGGCTGTCGATGGTGCCGCTGTATTTCACGGCACTGCCGTAAAGGTCGGCTTCGATTTCCACGGGCTGGCCGATGCGCATGTCACGCAACTGGGTTTCCTTGAAGTTGGCGTCGATCCACAACTGATCCAGCGGGATCACCGCCATCAGCGCCGTGCCCGGCTGCACACGCTGCCCGAGCTGCACGGTGCGCTTGGCCACATAACCGGTGACCGGCGCAATCAAGGTGCTGCGCGAGTTGTTCAGGTACGCCTGGCGCAATTGCGCGGCAGCGGCCATCACGTCCGGATGCGACGACACCACGGTGTCATCCACCAGGGCGGCGGTGGTTTTCAGTCGCTGCTTGGCGTCGGCCAGGGCGTTTTGCGCCGAGGTCAGGTCATCACGGGCGTGGGACAGTTCTTCCTGGGAAATCGCCCCGCCCGCCGCGAGGTTTTTGCGGCGATTGAAGTTGTCCTGGGCTTTCTGCACTTCTGCCTGCTGGGCATTGACCTGGGCTTTCTGGCCATCGACGTTGCTGTACAGGCCGCGCACCTGACGCACGGTGCGGGCCAGATTGGCCTGGGCACTTTGCAGACCGATTTCCGCATCGTTCGGGTCAAAGTTGACCAATACCTGGCCTTCATGGACCAGATCGCCATCATCGGCACCGATGCTGACCACGGTGCCGGTCACCAACGGCGTGATTTCCACCACGTTGCCATTGACATAAGCGTCGTCGGTGCTTTCGCTCCAGCGACCGTAAAACTCGTGGTAGGCCCAGACGCCCGCGCCGCTCAGCGCCACCGCCGCCGCGAGGATCAGCAGCATGAACTTGCGCTTGCCCGAGTTGGGATTGCCGGGAGTGTTTTCAGCAGTTTGAGTTGTATCGGCAGTGGCCATGACAAATACCTTGAATTAGTGGCTCAGCGTGGCTGGCGATGTGTTGGCTGAAGCGAGGGTGTCGGGCGTGAACCCGCCGCCCAGCGCCTGCATCAGTTGGATCGACAAGTCGATCTGCTCGGCATTCAGGTTGGCCAGCTGCCGCTGGGCCTGGAGCAATTGCTGTTCGATGCTGAGCACGTCCAGGTAGTTGCCGATGCCGGAACCGTACCGCTGGACCACGGTGTTGTAAGAATCCTGGGCGATGTCGGTGGCGTGTTGCTGGGCGGCGATTTGCCGGCCGATGTCACGCAACTGGTTGATGCTGTCACTGACATCTCCCAACGCCTTCACCAGGCTTTTGTTGTACTGCGCCACCGCGAGGTCGTAATCGGCGTCGCGGGAATCGAGATCGGCGCGCAGGCGGCCGCCATCGAAAATCGGCAGTGAAATCGTCGGCCCGACATTGAAGAAACGACTGGCCGAACCGAACATCGCATCGCCCAACAACGATTGGGCACCGGCTGCCGCGCTCAGGTTCAAGTTGGGATAAAACCGGGTTTTGCCGGCGTCGATGTTCTTGCTGGCTGCCTCGACTCGCCAGCGCGCGGCCACCAGGTCCGGACGACGACCGAGCAACTCGGCCGGCAGCACCGACGGCAACGCCACAGCGCTGGCTTGAAGGACTTTCGGCCGGGCAATCTCGTTACCGCGATCCGGGCCCTTGCCCAGCAGCACGGCCAGGGCGATTTTGGCGCTTTGCAGGCGTTTTTCGGCGTCGATCAGGTTCGCTTCAGAGGTGGCTTCCAGGCTTTCGGTCTGCTGGAACTGGTACTGACTGTCGATCCCGGCGCTCAGTCGACGCTGGCTCAAATCAAGCATCTGCCGGGTGCGTTTGAGGTCTTCGGCGGACAGGTCATAGACGATGTGCGCCTGCCCCAGATCGCTGTAGGCGCGGGCCACGTCGGCAGACAAGGTCAACTGCGCGGCCTGCTGATCGATTTCAGCGGCACGGGCCTGGCCCAAGGCGGCTTCCCAGGCGTCACGCTGGCCACCCCAGAGGTCGAAGTTGTAATTGAAACTGGCGCCGATGTTACGCAGGGTGGAGTACGTGTCGCCCTGGCCGGTCGGGTCTTGATCGCGGGCCAGACGCGAACGGGTCACGCCGGCACTGGCATCGACGGTCGGCATCCGCGCGGCATCGGCGGCGTACGCGGCAGCGCTGGCCTGATGGGCACGGGCGTCGGCGATCTGCATGTCGGGACTGTCGTGCAGGGCTTCGCGAATCAGGCCGTCGAGCTGAGGGTCGCCGAGGCTTTTCCACCAGTCGCTTTTCGGCCAGGCCGCCGGCGACAGAGTCACACCACTAAGGGATTGCCCGGCCTTGAGGTTTTTCGCCTCGAGGCTGACACCTTCGGTATTCAGGCCGCTGTAATTGGCACAACCGGCTAGCGTCATGGCCAACAGCACGAGGCTGAAACCGGTACGCAGGGTTTTGCTGCTCATTTGTCACCTACCCGCAGCAGAGTGATCGCGTCACCGGCTGCCACCAATATTTTCTTCAGGATCTGTTCCAGGGTCTTCAACTCTTCAGGGGTGATGCCGCCGGCCAGTTCGTTCATGGCATCGGCACCGATGTGCGGCAACAGGGCGGCCAGTTTCTGGCCCTCTTCGGTCAGCACCAGCTGGACCTGCCGGCGATCGGCTTCGGAGCGTTGGCGGGCAAGTAAACCTTTCTGTTCCAGACGATCGAGCATCCGGGTCATCGAACCGCTGTCCAAAGACAGGTGCCGGCACAGCTCGGCCGGGGTATCGACGCCGAACTGGGCCACGATGATCAGCACCTTGAACTGCGCGGCGGTGATGCCATGGGGCTCCATGTGCGTGTCGATGATGCGGTCCTTGAGCAGCGCGGCGCGTCCGAGCAGCAGGCCAAGGTGGCAATTTTGGAAATCGTCTGGCGAGAAATGTTTCATCTGGACACCAATTAGCTGCCTAGGCAGTGAATGTATGTCGAGATATTACTGCTTAGGCAGCGAATGTCAACGCAATAGTTAGCCTGCTTTGTAATTAGTTGACTAACGGCGTCGGATATTAACGGCGAACGCAGTGATGCCTTTGCTGGCAAACCTGCTCCTACAGGTCCATGGATTCCGTTAGGAGCAGGCTTGCCAGCCAGGGTTGAGAGCAGGTTTTGGAGAGCGCGGGACCTAGAAATCCCGCTTGTAGAAGATGTCCAGCGAACTGGCCACGCCGCCAGCGGCTTCGAGGTAGACCTTTTTGCTCAGCTTGTAACGTAAGGCAATGGTGTTCGCCGGTTCGAATACACCCACGCCATAGCGCAGGCTGAGCTTCTCGGAGAGGTTGCCGCTCGCCACCACGCTGGTGGTGTTGCCGCTGCCCTGGGTATCGAGCTGGAAGTCCTGAATCCCCAGGTTCTTGGCCAGCCCGCTGGTGACCCCGGAACTGCCCATCAATCCCAACCCGAGGGCCGCCTGGGCAAGCATGTTGTTGTCCTCGCCATTGCTGCTCAGCGGACGGCCCAACACCAGATAAGACAGCGCCTGCTCCTGGCTCATGGCCGGTTCGGAGAAAATCTGCGTGGTCGGCTGCTCGGCGCTGCCGCTCAAGCGGATGCCGGCGATCACGTCGTCAGTCTTGCGAATGGCTTCGATGTCGAGATACGGCTGATCGATCGGGCCGGCAAACAGCAAGCGCGCCCGGCGCACGGTCAACCGCTGACCGTAGGCACGATAGCGACCGTCGTTGAGCCAGAGTTCTCCCCGGGTGTCCATGTTGTCGCCGATGTGCACATGGCCTTGCAGGTTGGCCGTGAGACCAAACCCGGCGAAGCTCAGTTTGTCCTCGCCCACCACCACATCGATGTCCATCAGCGTGGCCATCGGCGGCTTGCCCTCTTCGGTCTGCTGGCCGACGATCACCGTGTCATCGGAGACCTTGACCGTTGAGGGCGGCAACTCGCGAATGATGATTTCGCCCTTGGGCACCTGGACTTTCCCGGCGACCGCCAGTTTGTTGTCCTTGATCGAAATCTTCAGGTCCGGCGCCACTTCCAGCTTCGCGTAAGGCTCGACGGTGACCGGCAACTGCGAGCCCTTGAGCGCCAGGTCCACCACCAGGGCCTGGCCCCAGGCGACGTTGCCGCTCAAACTGCCCTGCCCGCTCTTGCCGCTCTTCCAGCCACCGTTCAACTGCACGGTTTCGCCGACGATGACCGCCTGCATTTGCAAATCCTGAAGTTCCATCGGTAACTCAGGCCCGAAGACCCCGCCATCGCTGAGCAGCAGGTTGCCATTGACCTGCGGTGCCAGCAGGCCCCCGGAAATCGTGCCGCTACCGTTCAAACGGCCACTCAGTTTTTCCACCATGGGCACAAATGGCCGCGCCACCGACAGGTCCAGGCCACTCAAGCGGAACGAACCACTCAGCGGCTTGTTCTTGGGCAACGGGTTGATCTGCGCCTGAACCATCAGTTCGCCGAGCTTGCCGCCGACGAAGTTGAGGTCGGTGTCGATGCGCTTGGGCGTGAGTTTGCTGGTGAGTTTCAGGGTCTGGTACGGGAAGTCCAGCCACTGATCCTTCTCGCGCATGCGCAAGACGCCACCGCTGGCGTCGAGGCTGACCTGGCCGTTCGGGCCGCTGGCTGGAAGATCCAGCTGCACGTCGGCGTTGAGTCGACCCTGCCAGGCGAAGTCTTTGGGCAACCATTGCGCGAGGCTTTCGATGGGGAACTGCTTGAGGTGATAGCGCAGTTTCGGATCAGGCATCAGGCGCTGGTCTTCGCCGCACAGACTGGCCGGGCCGGACTGCCAGCAATGGGCACCGAAGTTGATCTTGCCGTCCGCCAGCCGCTCCAGTTTTGCCGGGCCTTGCAGCTTCCAGTCCTGGCCGCCGGCCTGGATATCGCCGCTGGCCAGGCGTCCGCGCCAGTTGCCTTTGTCCAGGATGCCGTCGACACCGAGGGCCAGCTTCAGCTTCGGCCCTTGCAGATCGAGGGTGAGTTTCTGGTTTTTGATATCGCCCTGCCCACTGGCGGTCAGGGTGCCGAGGGAGGTGTCGCCGGCCTGGATCCCGCTGCCCTTGAGGTCGATGTTCGCCCGTTGCGCGCTGTCGAGGGTGGCGTCCAGGTTCAGGCTTTGCAGCCGATTGTCGGCGAACGCCAGCTGAGTGCCTTGCAGACCCAACTTGCCTTGCGGCGCCTTGAGCGTGCCGGCGACATCGATCCGGCCATTGAGCTGGCCGCGCAATTGAGGCCAGAGCTGGGCCAGACGCGGCAGCTTGATATCGATCTGTCCGGCGACCTTCTGTTGCAGGCTGCCCTTGCCGCTGATGCTGTTGTCGCCCAGGCGAATCTGCAGTGCATCGAGGTTCCACTGCTCGCCGCCACCATTGGCCTTGGCCTGGATCACCGCAGGCTGACCACGCAGTTTGCCTTTCAAATCAAGGTCGGCGCTCAGGCTGAGTTTCTCATCCTTCACCTCCCCTTGGCTGCGCAACGGCCCGGCCAGGGTGCCCGGCAATTCCCCCACCCAGTACGCCGGGTTGATCGCCGACAAATCCAGCGCGGTATCCCAGGCAATACCATTGGCGAACTGCAGGTTCAGATGCCCTTCAGCCTTGCCCTGGCCGGCCGTAAGTTGAATTTGTTGCAGGTAGATTTTTGTCAGGTCACCCGCGAACGGACTGGTCAGGCTGAACGCCCCGGCCGGGCCGTCCAGGGCGGCGTTGAAATGGCCGAGGTACTGACCGTCCGTGTAGGAGACTTCGCCATTGAAGCTGCGCAACGCCACTTGCGGCTCATCAATCAGCGGATAGAGGCGATGCCACGGGAAGTCCAGCCAATCGATTTTCGCTTCGGCACTCAGGCCCTTGCTCCAATCGACTTGCCCGGAAAGCTTGAGGTTTTGCTTGTCGCTGGCGGTCAGATCCAGCGCGGCGATCTGCGCGCCATTGGCGTCGACCTTGCCTTGCAGCATCAGTGCAACAGGTCCTTGTTCGGCCGGTAACGTGGCCTTGCCGAGCAGCGAGTAGCCGTTTTTCAGGTCGCCGTCGCCCGTGAGTTCAAGTTGATTGAGTTGCAGGGTGTCCGGCAGGTCGGCGCCGGGCTTGAAACCATCAGCGGTGATGCGCACCTTGGCCGGCAGGTTCTCCACCAGCGGTTGCAGTTGGCCGGTCAGTTGGCCGTTGAGGTACCCGCTGCTGTCGGCTTTCAGATTGAGGGTTTTGAGCAAATCGCCATCGATTTTCAGGGCCAGCACCCAGGGCGCGGGGGTCGACAGGGTCAATTGCCCCTCAGCGGTGAGCGGCCAATTGCCGCCGGGCTGCAACTGCCCGGTCAAATTCAGGTTCAGATCGTCCCGCTGCAGTTTCACCGAGTCGATCTGCATCCCCTTTTCGGTCCAGTGCGCCGTCAGTTGCAGGCCCTTGAGCTGCTCGCTGCCGTTGAACCGCAAGACGCCGACCTGTACGTCACCCAACTCCAGCGCCACGGGCAATTTCAAATCCGGCAGGCTGATCGGCCCGCTGCTTTGTTCTTCACCGCCCGGCGGGAATTGCAGATTGACCTGATCAGCCTGCAATTGTTCGATACACAAGGTCATGCGCGTCAGGCACAGCGGCGACCAGGCAAAAATCACCTTGTTCAGTTCGACCTGGCTGGCGTCTTGTTGCCACACAACGCGATCGGCGCTCCATTGCCCGCCCAGGCGCCCCTGGAAGTTGTCGAGGGTCAAACCCGGCACAAAGCCAAGCACCCATCGACTGCCTGCGGCCGTGCCCAGTACCGTGGCCAGGGTCAGGGCGACCAGCATCAGCAGCGTCAGGATCGCCAGCAGCGATATGTTCAAACCACGCTTCACAACTCGGGCCCCATGGAAAAGTGCAGTCGAATGCCGCCATCGTCATCCAGCGCGTGGGCCAGGTCGAGGCGGATCGGCCCCACTGGCGAAACCCAGCGCACGCCGATACCGACGCCGGTCTTCAGGTTCGGCAGTTCAAGTGTATTGAAGGAATTGCCCTGGTCGATGAACGTGGCGACACGCCATTTTTCGGCGATGGAATATTGATACTCCGCACTGGCTGCGACCATGTAGCGGCCACCGATGCGGTCGCCCTTATTGTTTTCCGGGGACAGGCTCTGATAGTCGTAGCCGCGCACGCTCTGATCGCCACCGGCGAAGAAGCGCAGCGACGGCGGTACCGACTTATAGCCGTTGGTGGCACTGCCGCCGACCTGCACCCGACCAAGGAAACGGTGGTTGTCGAACACTGTGGTCAAGCCCTTCACCAGCGCCGTGCCATACACCAGGTTGTTATCCGAACCCAGACCTTCCTTGGCCACCTTGCTTTCGAATTGCAGGCGATAGCCATTGTGCGGGTCGATGCGGTTATCGCTTTTGAGGTACGAATAGCTGACGCCGGGCATCAGCAGGTTGCTGAGCCCCGAATCGTCGCCGAGCCGGTACTCCTCACGCTGCCACTTGAGTGATACCACCCGCTGCCATCCGCTGGGCAACTTGCTGTGCCATTCGGGACCGATGGTCAGGAGTTTGCTGAGGCTGTCCTTGTCCGCGATTTCTTCATTCTGATAGCCACCGGCGAAACGCAGTTTGTCCGTCAGCGGCGGGTCCAGAGGAATGTCGTAGAACACCCCGACGTTTTGCCGTGGTGCCGAGACTTCGGTCTCCCAGCCGTAGCTGTGCCCCTGCGGGTTGACCCAGTGGCGCGTCCAGTTAGCTTTGATCCGCGGGCCGACGTCCGTGGAATAACCCAGGCCAACGCCCATGGTCCGCGGCTTGCGGGTGTACAGCTTGACGTCCACCGGGATCACGTTGTCCCTGGAGGCGGTCGGCGCCGCGTCCACCCGCACGCCCTCGAAATAGCCACTCGATTGCAGGGCCTGGTTGAGTTCGGCAATCAGCTCGGAGTCATAGGGCGCACCCGCCTTGAACGGCACCATGCGTTGCAACAGGTCTTCATCGAACGGAGTGTCGCCCTCGAAGCTGACCTTGCCCAGGGCATAACGCGGCCCGCTGTCATAAATCAGCTCGATATCAGCCACGCCGGCCCGCGGGTCCACCGACAGTGTCGAACGGGTAAAACGCCCGTTGAAAAAGCCATAGCGCGAGGCCTGGTTCTGGATGAGCCGCTTGGCATCTTCATAGCGACCATGGTTGAGCACCGCGCCGGTTGTCAGCGCATGGTCATTGGGCACACGAAAGGATTTGAGCGAGGCGGCCGGGCCGTCGATACGGATGGTGACGTTGCGCAGATGCACCGGCTCGCCGGGGTCGACGGTCAGTATCAGTCGCGGCGTCTTGCCGCCCTTCACGTCACTGTCGATGTGCGGCTGGTAATAACCCAAGGCCTGGGCGGCTTTGCGCGCCTGCTCCTCGGCGCCCCGGCTGAAGCGCAGCAAGGCTGCTTCGTCACGATCGCCGAGACTGCCGATATAGCCCTCTATATTGGCTTTCAGTTCATCGTTGGACGGTTTGATCCGCACATCCAATTCACTTTGGGCCAGCGCCGCGCAGCTGGAAATCAGCATCAGCACGCCACTGGTAATTCTTCCTGGAAACTTCATAGGCGCGGATGCTATCACGAGCATGCTTGATGAACACGGGAGCGTGATAGAGCCTGATGCGCCCCAAAAGTTCGACGGTTACGCCGTTGCGGTATGCACGACTTGAGGATTGGCGTGGAAAAACACGTGCTCGCGGATCGGTCCTACAGCGACCTCACCAATTTCCTCATAGCCCTGCCGCTTATAGAACTCCAGATAGCGCGGATTGCCGGTGTCGAGCACCACGCCCTGAGAGTGTTCGTCCACCGCGCACCAGTTGTGCACCGCTTGCAGCAGTTGTTCGCCGAAGTGCTTGCCCTGGAATTGCGGATGAATCCCGAGCAATGGCAGCAGGTGCACCGAATCGGACGGCACGCAAGCCATCACCGCATCGTGATACTCGAGGTAGCGACGGGTGCAGCGAAACCCGGTGCTCAGCACCATCCGCAGGCGCCAGGCCCAACTTTCAGTGATGCCCAGGCGCCGTTGCGGCGGCGCGATCAGGGCGATGCCGATCAAGCGATCGTTGACCAGCAGGCCGATGGCCGGCAAATCCTGGAGAAAATGCTGCTTGACCAGCTCACGCACCGTGGCGCGCACACGCTGTTCATAGCCGGGACGCTCCGCTTCGAACAGGTAGCCGAACGTCGGCTCATGCCGGTAAGCCTGGTACAACAGGGAACGTGCTTCGCGGGAATAGCCGCTGTCGAGCATGTGAATATCGGCGATGGCGGTCGAGGTTTCGGGCATGGCGGTCATTCTCCCCGGCACAGCTCGGATGGCTGTGCTCTTGTTGGTACGAGCCCCTGGGTGGCAACACAGTTCCCTCCACAGGTATAGACCAGACTCGCAGATCAGTCAGTCAATATAAAAGACGGCTGCACGGACCCATCGCGGGCGCAACCCACCGATTCAACTCACCTCGACACTGGCCCGATGCCGACATGTCAGCTAGCATCGCCCTTTTGCCAGGACTGCCGACCATGAAGATCGTCTCCTTCAACATCAACGGGCTGCGTGCCCGCCCCCATCAGCTGGCGGCGCTGATCGAAAAACACCAGCCCGATGTGATCGGCCTGCAGGAAACCAAGGTCCATGACGACCAGTTTCCGCTCGATGAAGTCAGAGCCCTGGGCTACCACGTGTATTTCCATGGACAAAAAGGTCACTACGGCGTCGCCCTGCTGTCGCGCAAAGAACCGCTGGCGCTGCACAAGGGCTTCGCCACCGACGATGAGGATGCCCAGCGGCGTTTTATCTGGGGCACTTTCGCCGACGCCAATGACGTGCCGGTGACCATCATGAACGGCTATTTCCCCCAGGGCGAAAGCCGCGACCACCCGACCAAATTCCCGGCCAAGGAACGCTTCTACAGCGATCTGCAGCAATTGCTGGAAAGCCAGTTCCGTAATGATCAGCCGTTGGTGGTCATGGGCGATGTGAACATTTCCCCGGAAGACTGTGACATCGGGATCGGCCCGGACAACATGAAGCGTTGGCTGAAAACCGGTAAATGCAGCTTCCTGCCGGAAGAGCGCGAGTGGATGGCCCGCCTGAAGAACTGGGGCCTGGTGGACAGCTTCCGTCACCTGAACCCGGAGGTGACTGACATGTTCAGCTGGTTCGACTACCGCAGCCGCGGGTTTGAAGACGAGCCCAAGCGTGGACTGCGCATCGACCTGATCATGGCGTCCCATGGGTTGTTGCCACGGGTCAAGGATGCCGGCGTGGACTACGAACTGCGTGGTATGGAAAAACCTTCCGATCATGCGCCGATCTGGCTTGAATTGAGCTGATACCCCTCTTCTGTGGGAGCGAGCCTGCTCGCGATGGCGGACTGTCATCCAACTGAATATTGAATGCCAGGCCCTCATCGTGAGCACGCTCGCTCCCACACCGGAAAACTGTCATCTTTTAGCAACCTTACTGACTTAATCTCCCGGCACCTCCTTTGGCTATTTAAGGTGCCGGCATGACGCTGCGCGGTTTGTTCCTGTTGATGCTGTGCACCTGCTGGCCGTTGATGACCTCGGCCAGCGGTTTGCCGCTGCCCGACCATGGCCCGGTCCTGCGCATCCAGGGCTCCAACACCATCGGTGCGGCACTCGGTCCGGCGCTGGTCGAAGGACTGTTGCGCGAACAGGGCTTGCTCAAGGTGCACAGCGAAGCGCCGGACAAGTCCAACGAACTGCGGGTTGTCGGTGAAACCCCGCAAGGACGCCGCGTCGAGGTCGAGATCGCGGCCCACGGTTCCAGCACCGGTTTCACCGCGCTGAAGACCAACAACGCCGATCTGGCCGCATCCTCGCGCCCGATCAAGGACAGTGAGCTGGCCGACCTCCGGGTCCTGGGCGATCTGAAAAGCGCCGAGGCCGAGCAGGTCATCGCCATCGACGGTCTGGCGATTATCCTTCACCCGCAAAACCCGCTGAACCAACTCAACACCGAGCAACTGGCGCGCCTCTTCAGTGGCGAAGTCAAAACCTGGGAGGAACTCGGCGGCCAGGGTGGGGCCATTCATCTGTATGCGCGGGATGATCAGTCCGGTACGTACGACACCTTCAAGGAACTTGTCCTCAACCATCGCGGGAAAACCCTGAGCAGTGCAGCGAAACGTTTCGAGTCCAGCGAGCAACTGTCCGACGCGGTCAGCCTGGATCCGCAAGGTATCGGCTTCATCGGCCTGCCGTATGTGCGTTCGGCCAAAGCCGTAGCGATTGTCGATGGTCAATCCCAGGCCATGCTGCCACTCAACAGCCTGATCGCCACGGAAGACTATCCCCTGTCCCGCCGCTTGTTCCTCTACCTGCCGCCCAACGGGAAAAATCCCTGGGCCGAAGCGCTGGTGACGTTCGCGCAAAGCAGCCAGGGCCAGGCGATTGTCGCAGCCAACGGGTTTATCGCCCAGACCGTGCAGGCCATGAGCGTCACACCCAATGCGATGATGCCCGAGGCATACCAGGGACTCAGCCGCCACGCCCAGCGCCTGAGCGTGAACTTTCGCTTCGAGGAAGGCAGCGCCAGCCTGGACAACAAGGCCCGCCAGGACCTGTCACGGGTGCTCGACTATATAAAGCAACACAATAAAACCGATCGGCAGGTAACACTGGTGGGGTTTGGCGATGCCAAGAGCGACCCGGCGCGCGCTGACCTGCTGTCGAAACTGCGGGCCATGGCGGTGCGGCGCGAACTGGTGAAAAGCGGCGTGGTGCTGCGCGAAGTTCGCGGGTTTGGCGCTGAAATGCCGGTGGCGACCAATAGCGCTGATGAGGGGCGGATCAAGAATCGGCGGGTTGAGGTTTGGGTGTATTAGGCTTCACAACATTAAAACGACAAACAGACCAACCAAAAAGAACTAAGAAACTGTCAACATTGACAGGTGTTTGCTCGACGCCCCTGAAATAAGCTCGCAACGAATCCTGACCTCCACATTTGGCCCAAATGCAGGTGACGTCAGTACATCGAGGCGATTTTCAAGGAATACTCATGAGCACTGAACAAACATCTCCCAAAGCACCCGGTGATCTGGACACCCGGTTCGGCACCAACGGCGCTGTAGACGGCCCCGTAGGCGGAACGACTCACTCGGTGGTCGTGCAACCCGACGGTAATTTGATTTATGCCATACACAGCTCAAATCAATATCAAATTTACCGCACAAGCGCCGATGGGCTACCTGATCCATCGTTTGGCAGTAATGGCAGCGTTACGGGGCAATTCCAGGCCGGTAACAATTCAAAACCGACCCGACTGGTTTCGCACGACAAAAAAATACTGATCGTGGGCGATGTGCTGGAGGGGGCGGGCGGAAAACCGGCAGCCAAACGCCTGAATGAAAACGGTAGCCCTGACCTGGTTTTTCAACCCGTTATTGTCCCCCTTCCGGCTTTCTCTTCGAATGCAGCCCCTTGCGACGGGGGCGTACTCTCGGACGGAAGAGTTTTGATACTCAGCCAGCGATTTAAAAAAGAAGTCGCCGACGGGGGGTTGCTGACGTGTTGGAACAACAACGGAGAGCTCGATAAGTCCTTTGGAGATCAAGGTCACGTCGAGATTGATTTAGGTAGCGAGTTCATTCGAATGATGAGCGTCGCGGTACAGGATGACGACAAGATTGTCATAGGGATGAACGACATAACGAAGCAGTTAAGCGCTTCCGCAATAGTCCTTTGTCGCTACACGTCACGGGGAAAACTCGACACGAGTTTTGGTACTGAGGGATATACCCACCTGAGTCACGAAGTAGAGTCATACCATCTTGAAAAGATGATTGCTCAACCTGATGGCAAACTGATTTGTGTCGGGAACGCCGAGGGTACAGCTGCACTCATTATGAGATACAACGCAAACGGTACTCCTGATGATCAGTTCAACCAGGGCAAGGAGGTCAAAGTTGAGTTGACCCGTGATAGACGTCTTTTGACGGCAGTCGGCGTACAACCCGAGGATGACAAGATCGTGGTGGCCGGCTGGATGCCGGGCTCATCCAGTCAAATGTTCTCGGGTCGCTTGAATAAGGACGGTTCGCTGGATCCCACCTTTGCCAACAACTTTTATGGACACACCTTAAGAGGCGTTCCCTATGACATCGTGATGCAAGGGGACCGATTCATTATTGCCGGTATAAGTTATCGCACCCCCAATGCAGCAGTCCTGTACGGCATCCAGCGCTGACGGCTCTGCTTTCTCGCCCGGCTGCCCAGACAACCGGAGGTGCGCCGATCCAGCGCCACAGCTGGTTCGGCGCACCATTTCGCATCAATGTCCGCTACGCATCATGTCCTTGGGCACGTATTTACCGATCTCGAATTTGCCGATCGCCGCGCGGTGCACTTCGTCCGGGCCGTCGGCCAGGCGCAGGGTGCGCTGCATCGCATACATGTAGGCCAGCGGGAAATCGTTGGAGACCCCTGCCCCGCCATGAATCTGGATCGCCCGGTCGATCACCCGCAACGCCACGTTCGGCGCCACCACCTTGATCTGCGCGATTTCACTTTTCGCCACTTTGTTGCCGACGGTGTCCATCATGTACGCCGCTTTCAAGGTCAGCAGGCGGGCCATGTCGATTTCCATCCGCGAGTCGGCGATCTTGTCGATGTTGCCACCCAGCCGCGCCAGGGGCTTACCGAATGCGGTGCGGTTCACCGAGCGTTTGCACATCAATTCAAGGGCACGTTCGGCCATGCCGATCGATCGCATGCAGTGGTGAATCCGGCCTGGGCCAAGGCGGCCCTGAGCGATTTCGAAGCCGCGTCCTTCGCCGAGCAGGACGTTTTCGTACGGCACGCGCACGTTTTCGAACAGCACTTCGGCATGACCGTGGGGCGCATCGTCGTAACCGAACACCGGCAGCGGACGCACGATCTTCACGCCGGGGGTGTCCACCGGAACCAGAATCATCGAGTGTTGCGCATGGCGCGGGGCATCAGGGTTGCTCAGGCCCATGAAGATCAGGATTTTGCAGCGTGGATCGCAGGCCCCGGAGGTCCACCATTTCTTGCCGTTGATTACCCACTCGTCGCCATCGCGCACGGCACGGGCGGCCATGTTGGTGGCGTCGGACGACGCGACGTCCGGCTCGGTCATGGCAAATGCCGAGCGGATTTCGCCACGCAGCAGCGGCTCGAGCCAGCGTTGCTTCTGTTCTTCGTTGGCATAGCGCACCAGCACTTCCATGTTGCCGGTGTCTGGCGCAGAGCAGTTGAACGGCTCAGGACCCAACAGCGAACGCCCCATGATTTCGGCCAGGGGCGCGTATTCAAGGTTGGTCAAGCCGGCGCCGAGCTCTGACTCAGGCAGAAACAAATTCCACAGGCCCTGCGCCTTGGCCTTGAGTTTGAGTTCTTCCATGATCGCGGTCGGCTGCCAGCGGTCACCCTCGGCGACCTGGCGCTCGAACACCGCTTCAGCGGGATAGACGTAGGTGTCCATGAACGCTGTCACGCGCTCACGCAGTTCCTGAACCTTGGGCGAATAAGCGAAATCCATGAGCGAGATACCTTCTTGGGGGAGGTTGTTTAGATCATGCAATCGATGCTAGAACAGCTACGAAAATTTACCTAGCCTATTCTCGGCGTGTATAAACATTCATCACCGATATATGATCGGCTGATCTTCAAGGCCAGCCGCCCACACAATAAGAGAGCCGCGTAATGAATCTGAGCAAGGTCGACCTCAACCTTTTCATCGTCTTCGACGCGATCTACACCGAAGCCAACCTGACCCGCGCCGGGCAGATTGTCGGGATCACCCAGCCGGCGGTATCGAACGCTCTGGCCCGCCTGCGCGAGACCTTCAACGACCCTTTGTTCGTGCGTACCGCTCAGGGCATGGTGCCAACGCCGATGGCCCAGAACATCATCGGCCCGGTACGCAACGCCCTCTCCCTGCTGCGGGTATCGGTACAGGAAAGCCGCATTTTCAATCCGCTGCAGGCGGTCAAGACCTACCGCATCAGCATGACCGACCTGACCGAGGCGGTGATCCTGCCGCCACTGTTCCAGCGCCTGCGTCGCCTCGCTCCCACGGTGATCATCGAGAGCTTCCTGTCCAAGCGCCGTGAAACCACCAAGGAACTGGCCGCCGGTCGCCTCGATTTTGCTGTGGATGCGCCGCTCAACACTGACCCGCAGGTGCGACACGTCAAATTGATGGAAGACCGCTACGTGTGCGCCATGCGCAAGGGCCACCCGTTGGCGGGCAAGGAAAAATTCACCCTGGATGATTATCTGGGGCTGACCCACATCCATATTTCCAGCCGCCGCAGCGGTCTGGGCCATGTCGACCTGGCACTGGGCAAGATGGGCATCCAGCGCAAGATCGCCCTGCGCTCCCAGCACTATCTGATGGCTTCACAAGTGCTGCAGCAGACCGACATGGTCATGACCGTTCCGGAGCGCTTCGCCCGTCGCAATGATCTGCACGCCTTCAGCTTGCCGGTCAACGATGTGCCGCCGGTGGAAACTCACCTGTACTGGCATGAAAGCACGGACCAGGATCCGGCCAACCGCTGGATGCGCGAGCAAATGATCGAGTTGTGCCAGCAGGTGACGGCGCATGAGAAGAAGCTCGAGAAGGTATAAGGCGTCATACCGCGTTATCGTTCATCGCGAGCAGGCTCGCTCCCACAGGAGGTGTATACCCGAATACTTTGTGGGAGCGAGCCTGCTCGCGATGGGGCCGGCAAGAACAGCAGTCAACCCCTGCCCCTTGACGTATACGTCAACCTGACATTAGCTTAGCGCCATGACCTTTTGCGAGCGCTTCCATGAGCAGCCAGACCTACAGCATTTCCGACCTCGCCCGCGAGCTCGATATCACCACCCGGGCCATTCGCTTCTATGAAGAGCAAGGCCTGCTCAGCCCTGAACGGCGCGGTCAGGAACGCATCTATTCCCCCCGCGACAAGGTCAGCCTGAAGCTGATCCTGCGGGGCAAGCGCATCGGCTTCTCTCTGGCCGAATGCCGCGAGCTGATCGAGCTCTACGACCCTTCCAGCGGTAACACCAAGCAACTGCACAGCATGCTGGCGAAAATCAGTGAGCGTCGGGAACAGCTGGAACAGCAACTGCTGGACATCGAGCAGATGAAACTCGAACTCGATACCGCGGAAGAGCGTTGCGTCCAGGCGCTGGAGCAGACCCTCAAAAACCAGGAAGTCATTCAGTAAAACCCGCCCCCTTGTAGGAGCGAGCCTGCTCGCGATGGTCGTTAACGATAACGCGTGTTCGCTGGATAAACGCGGTGCCTGGGAGCCCATCGCGAGCAGGCTCGCTCCTACAGGATTCTCCGAACAATCAGCACAGGTCGAACCCCATGTCCCTCCCCACCCACGTACGCCTTGTCGAAGTCGGCCCGCGCGACGGTCTGCAAAACGAAGCCCAACCCATCAGCGTTGCCGACAAGGTGCAACTGGTCGACGCGCTGACGGCTGCGGGCCTGGGCTATATCGAAGTCGGCAGTTTCGTCTCGCCCAAATGGGTGCCGCAGATGGCCGGTTCCGCCGATGTCTTCGCGCAGATCCAGCGCAAACCCGGGGTGGTCTACGGAGCCCTGGCGCCCAACCTTCGCGGTTTTGAAGACGCCCTCGCCTCCGGGGTCAAGGAAGTCGCAGTGTTTGCCGCGGCCTCCGAGGCGTTTTCCCAGCGCAATATCAACTGCTCGATCAGCGAAAGCCTGGAGCGTTTCGTACCGATCATGGACGCCGCCAGGCAACACGGCGTGACCGTGCGCGGTTACGTGTCCTGTGTGCTGGGCTGCCCCTATGAAGGTAACGTCGCACCGGAGCAAGTCGCTCGGGTCGCCCGCGAACTCTACGCCATGGGCTGCTACGAGGTATCCCTGGGCGACACCATCGGCACCGGCACCGCAGGCGCCACCCGCAAGATGTTCGACGTGGTTTCCGCCGTCGTGCCACGGGAAAAACTGGCCGGGCATTTCCATGACACCTACGGCCAGGCCATGGCCAACATCTACGCCAGCCTGCTGGAAGGTATCTCGGTATTCGACAGCTCCATCGCCGGCCTCGGTGGCTGCCCTTATGCCAAGGGCGCCAGCGGTAACGTCGCCACCGAAGACGTGGTTTACCTGCTCAACGGGCTGGGAATCGAAACGGGCATCGACCTGGACGCCCTGATCCTGGCCGGCCAGCAAATCTGCACTGTGCTGGGGCGGCCTACCGGTTCGCGCGTGGCCAGGGCGCGTAGCGCTCAGTGAGGGCGCGGTTGTGTCCGGGTGTTACCGCTGTGTCAGAACGTGGGGTAAAAGCGAGTAACACGGAAACAAATTGTCAGGGTTTGCCTGAGGGAAAAAACCTTATATTTTTTAAGTTGTTGATTTAAAAGGATTTTTAAAAGTTGGCACGACACCTGCTATCTCTATGGCATAACAAGAATAAAAAAAGCGGCATACCCAATAAAAACAAGACGTAACGACTCTGACATAACAAAAACAACACGGCAGAGACGCAGCTAACAGATTTTTTTGGAGAAGATGTGCTTTTCAGGGTGCTTTTCGGAGTTACCCGCAACCGGGCAGAGAACAATAAAACTACCTTCAGGTAGCTCCCGAACTGGTTGGATCGCTCAGCGAAAAAGTAGATCAGCGCTCAAAAAAATACGTTTGCTCTTGATCCCGGATGGGGATCGACAAAAAACAGCGGTAAAGGGTCACGGTCACCAAAAACAACAACAGACCGCCCCTCAATAATAAAAAAAGAGCACGCGAAACGAAAAATTAAAGGGGAGCTTCGGCTCCCCTTTGTGCTGTCTGGCATTCGGTATTTGCACGGCCGCCCCTTGTAGGAGCGAGCCTGCTCCGGGCGGCGTTCCGACGAAGAACTCAAAGGCACCGCGTTGATCCAGACTGCACGCGTTATCGTTGACGTCCTTCGCGAGCAGGCTCGCTCCTACACAAGGCCTGTTCAGCCCTGCTTGCTACGCAACTCCTCGACGCTGATCTCGCGCATCCGGAATTTCTGGATCTTGCCGGTCACCGTCATCGGAAACTCCTCGACGAACTTGAAGTAACGCGGTGTCTTGAAGTGCGCGATGCGCTCCTTGCACCAGGCTTGCAGTTCCTGTTCGGTCGCGCTGTGGCCGGGGTGGAACTTGATCCAGGCGACAATCTCCTCACCATAACGCGAACAAGGAATCCCGATCACTTGCACGTCGGCCACGTCCGGGTGTGTGAAGAAGAACTCCTCCAGCTCCCGTGGGTAAATGTTCTCGCCGCCACGGATGATCATGTCCTTGTTGCGCCCGGCAATGCACACGTACCCCTCATCGTTCATGCTCGCCAGGTCCCCGGTATGCATCCAGCCTGCCTGGTCGATCGCTTCCGCAGTGCCTTCGGGGTTGTTCCAGTAGCCGAGCATCACGCTGTAGCCGCGGGTGCACAGTTCACCGATCGTGCCGCGCGGCACCAGGTTGCCCGCCTCATCAATGATTTTGCTTTCCAGTTGCGGCTGGGTGCGGCCGACGGTCGTTACGCGCAATTCCAGGTCATCTGACGGCCCGGTCTGCAAGGACACCGGACTGGTTTCCGTCATGCCGTAGGCAATTTGCACTTCGCTCATATGCATTTCACTGATGACCCGTCGCATCACCTCGATCGGGCAAGTCGCACCCGCCATGATTCCGGTGCGCAAGCTCGACAGGTCGAATTCGGTACGTTGAGGCTGATCGAGCATAGCGATGAACATGGTCGGCACACCGTACAGCGCGGTGGCTTTTTCTTCTGCGACGGTGCTCAGGGTCAGCAGCGGATCGAAGGCGTCATTGGGGTAAATCATGGTGCTGCCATGGGTGATGCAACCCAGATTGCCCATGACCATGCCAAAGCAGTGATAGAGCGGTACCGGAATCACCAGGCGATCCGCGGCAGTCAGGCCAAGGCTTTCACCGACCATGTAACCGTTGTTGAGAATGTTGTAGTGGCTCAGGGTCGCGCCTTTGGGAAACCCGGTGGTGCCGGAGGTGTACTGGATGTTCACCGCCTGGTCGAAATGCAGGCTGTCCTGGCGCTGGTGCAGTTGCTCGAGCGACACGCTAGCCGCCAGATCGCTCAGCTGCGACCAGGGCAGGAAACCGACGGGTGGCTGTGCATCGAGGCTGATGACACCGCGCAATGCCGGCAGGCGTTCGCTCTGCAGCTTGCCGATGGATTGCTCCGCCAGTTCCGGCACCAGCCCTTGCAGCATGGCGTGGTAGTTGGAGGACTTGAAGGCCCCGGCACAGACCAGCCATTGGCAGCCGGATTGCTTCAACACGTATTCCAGTTCGGAGCTGCGGTAGGCGGGGTTGATGTTGACCAGGATCACGCCGATCTTCGCGCTGGCGATCTGACTGATGCACCACTGAGCGCAATTCGGTGCCCAGATCCCCAGACGGTCACCGGTCTGCAGGCCCAGCGCCAGCAGGGCTCTGGCATGCAGGTCCGCCGCCGCCGCCAGTTGCCGCCAGGTGTAACGCAGCTGTTGATGGCGCACGACCAGCGCCTCCCCGTCCGGGTGCTGCGCGACGGTGTTGTCGAACGCCTGGCCGATGGTCATCGCCAGCAAGGCTTTGTCCTGGGAACCGCGGGTGTAGCTGCGCTGCGGATGTGCACTGGGTTGATCCATGACGACCCCTATTGTCTTTATTGTTGGTGCGCGGCGTGTGTGGCAAGGGAGCTTGCTCCCGTTCGGTTACTCAGCAGTCGTGAAATCTGCATTTGAGTGCTGAATGACACACCTCGTCTGCTGATTTGCGACCGCTTCGCGCTCGAGCGGGAGCAAGCTCCCTCGCCACAGAGTGCGACGCTAGTCTGTAAGAACAACCCTACTCTCGCTCAAGTTGACGTTAACGTAAAGGGTGATTGACAGCCATTCGTCACAGGCTTACGTTAACGTAAAGGTGAGAGCTGAATCACGGCCCTCCCCACCCGACAAAAAAGCCAAAAGGTGACCCATGAGCTACCCATCCCTGAATTTTGCCCTCGGTGAAACCATCGACATGCTGCGCGATCAGGTTCAGTCCTTCGTCGCCAAAGAGATCGCCCCGCGCGCCGCTCAGATCGACATCGACAACCTGTTCCCCGCCGACCTGTGGCGCAAATTCGGCGACATGGGACTGCTGGGCATCACGGTGCCGGAAGAGTACGGCGGCGCAGGCCTGGGTTACCTGGCCCACGTGGTGGCCATGGAAGAAATCAGCCGTGGTTCGGCTTCGGTGGCACTGTCCTACGGCGCGCACTCCAACCTCTGCGTCAATCAGATCAACCGCAATGGCAACCACGAGCAGAAATCCAAATACCTGCCGAAACTGATCAGCGGCGAGCACATCGGCGCCCTGGCCATGAGCGAACCGAACGCCGGCTCCGACGTGGTATCGATGAAGCTGCGCGCCGACAAGCGTGGCGATCACTACGTGCTCAATGGCAGCAAGACCTGGATCACCAACGGTCCGGACGCCAACACCTACGTGATCTACGCCAAGACCGATCTGGAAAAGGGCCCCCACGGCATTACCGCCTTCATTGTCGAGCGCGACTGGAAAGGCTTCAGCCGCAGCAACAAATTCGACAAGCTCGGCATGCGCGGTTCGAACACCTGCGAACTGTTTTTCGATGACGTCGAAGTGCCGGAAGAAAACATCCTCGGCGTGCTCAACGGCGGCGTGAAAGTGCTGATGAGCGGCCTCGACTACGAGCGCGTCGTGCTCTCGGGTGGCCCGACCGGGATCATGCAGGCCTGCATGGACCTGATCGTGCCGTACATCCACGACCGCAAGCAGTTCGGCCAAAGTATCGGCGAATTCCAGCTGATCCAGGGCAAAGTGGCCGACATGTACACCCAACTCAATGCCAGCCGTGCCTACCTGTACGCTGTGGCCCAGGCCTGCGAGCGCGGCGAAACCACGCGCAAGGACGCCGCTGGCGTGATCCTCTACAGCGCCGAGCGCGCCACGCAAATGGCCCTTGATGCGATCCAGATCCTCGGCGGCAACGGCTACATCAACGAATTCCCGGCCGGTCGTCTGCTGCGTGACGCCAAGCTGTACGAAATCGGCGCTGGCACCAGTGAGATCCGTCGCATGCTCATCGGCCGCGAACTGTTCAACGAAACCCGCTAAACGGAGCTGTCCATGGCTATCCTGCATACCCAGCTCAACCCCCGTTCGGCGGAATTCGCCGCCAACAGCGCGGCGATGCTCAAACAGGTCGACGCCCTGCACACCCTGCTCGCCCAAGTGGCGCAAGGTGGCGGCCCTAAAGCGCAAGAACGCCACACCTCGCGGGGCAAACTGCTGCCCCGTGAGCGCATCAACCGCCTGCTCGATCCGGGCTCGCCGTTTCTCGAAATCAGCCAATTGGCCGCCTACGAGGTCTATGGCGAAGACGTTCCCGCCGCCGGGGTGATCGCCGGGATCGGCCGTGTGGAAGGCGTCGAATGCATGATCGTCGCCAACGATGCCACGGTGAAAGGTGGCTCGTACTACCCGCTGACCGTGAAAAAGCACCTGCGCGCCCAGACCATCGCCCAGCAGAACCGCTTGCCGTGCATCTATCTGGTGGACTCCGGCGGCGCCAACCTGCCGCGTCAGGATGAAGTCTTCCCTGATCGCGAGCACTTCGGACGGATCTTCTTCAACCAGGCCAACATGAGCGCCATGGGCATTCCACAGATTGCCGTGGTCATGGGTTCCTGCACCGCAGGCGGCGCGTACGTGCCGGCGATGGCTGATGAAGCGATCATGGTCCGTGAGCAAGCGACGATCTTCCTCGCCGGCCCACCGCTGGTGAAAGCCGCGACCGGTGAAGTGGTCAGCGCCGAAGACCTGGGCGGTGCCGATGTGCACTGCAAGATTTCCGGGGTCGCCGACCATTACGCCGAAAGCGACGAGCACGCCCTGGCCCTGGCCCGCCGCAGCATCGCCAACCTCAACTGGCGCAAACAAGGCGAGGTTCAGCAACGCACACCCATTGCCCCGCTCTACAGCAGCGACGAGTTGTACGGCGTGGTCTCGGCCGATGCCAAGCAACCGTTCGACGTGCGCGAAGTGATTGCCCGGTTGGTGGACGGCTCGGTGTTCGACGAATTCAAGGCACTGTTCGGGACCACACTGGTGTGCGGTTTCGCCCACCTGCACGGGTATCCGATCGCGATCCTCGCCAACAACGGCATCCTTTTCGCCGAAGCCGCGCAAAAAGGTGCGCACTTCATCGAGCTGGCGTGCCAGCGCGGCATCCCGTTGCTGTTCCTGCAAAACATCACCGGCTTCATGGTCGGGCAGAAATACGAAGCCGGCGGTATCGCCAAGCACGGGGCAAAACTGGTGACCGCCGTGGCGTGCGCCAAAGTGCCGAAATTCACGGTGATCATCGGCGGCAGCTTCGGTGCCGGTAACTACGGGATGTGCGGTCGGGCTTATGATCCGCGCTTCCTGTGGATGTGGCCGAATGCGCGCATCGGCGTGATGGGTGCCGAGCAGGCGGCTGGTGTTCTGGTGCAGGTCAAGCGCGAACAAGCCGAGCGCAGTGGCCAGGGTTTCAGCCCCGAGCAGGAAGCCGAGATCAAGCAACCGATCCTCGACCAGTACGAAGAACAGGGCCACCCCTATTATTCCAGCGCACGGCTGTGGGACGACGGCGTCATCGACCCGGCGCAAACCCGCGATGTCCTGGGCCTGGCCTTGTCCGCGTCATTGAACGCGCCAATCGAACCGAGCCGCTTCGGCGTGTTCCGGATGTGATCCGATCCTGTAGGAGCGAGCTGGCTCGCGATGGACGTTAACGATAACGCGTGCTTTCTGGATAAACGCGCCGCCCTTTAGTCCATCGCGAGCGGGCTCGCTCCTGCAAGTGCCGTGGAGAATAAAAAAATGAGTGACTTCACCACCCTCGAATTGCTGACCGACCCTCGGGGTTTCGCCACCCTGTGGCTCAGCCGCGAAGAAAAGAACAACGCCTTCAACGCGCAGATGATCCGCGAATTGATCCTGGCGCTGGACAAGGTTTCGAGCGATGCCAGCCTGCGTTTTCTGTTGGTGCGTGGCCGCGGCAAGCATTTCAGCGCCGGTGCCGACCTGGCCTGGATGCAGCAATCGGCCGAACTCGATTACCACACCAACCTCGACGACGCCCGGGAACTGGCGGAGTTGATGTACAACCTCGCCAAACTGAAAGTGCCGACCCTGGCGGTGGTGCAAGGCGCGGCCTTTGGTGGCGCCCTGGGCCTGATCAGTTGCTGCGACATGGCCATCGGTGCCGATGACGCGCAATTCTGCCTGTCAGAAGTCCGCATTGGCCTGGCACCGGCAGTGATCAGCCCGTTCGTGGTGCAAGCCATCGGCGAACGTGCCACCCGACGTTATGCCCTGACCGCTGAACGCTTCGGCGGGCAACGGGCGCGGGAACTCGGTTTGTTGTCGGAGAGCTATCCGTTGGCCGAGCTGGAGCAAAAGGTCGAACAGTGGATCGACAACCTGTTGCTCAACAGCCCCGCCGCCATGCGTGCCAGCAAAGATCTGTTGCGTGAAGTCGGCGACGGCTCGCTGAACCCGGCGCTGCGCCGCTACACCGAGAACGCCATCGCCCGCATTCGCGTCAGCCCTGAAGGCCAGGAAGGCCTGCGCGCCTTTCTGCAAAAACGTCCGCCGAGCTGGCAGGCCGAAACCACCACCAAGGAGCCCCGTTGATGAGCGCACCTGTTATCACCTCTGTGCTGGTGGCCAACCGTGGCGAAATCGCTTGCCGGGTCATGCGCACCGCCAAGGCCCTGGGCCTGACCACCGTGGCCGTACACAGCGCCATTGACCGTGACGCCCGCCACACCCGCGAAGCGGATATTCGCGTCGACCTCGGTGGCAGCAAAGCCGCCGACAGCTACCTGCAAATCGACAAACTGATCGCCGCCGCCAAGGCCAGCGGCGCCCAGGCCATCCACCCCGGTTATGGCTTTCTGTCGGAAAATGCCGGGTTCGCCCGCGCGATCGAAGCGGCTGGCCTGATTTTCCTCGGCCCGCCGGCGTCGGCCATCGACGCCATGGGCAGCAAGTCCGCCGCCAAAGCCCTGATGGAAACCGCTGGCGTGCCACTGGTGCCGGGTTATCACGGTGAAGCTCAGGACTTCGAGACCTTCCGCGCGGCCTGTGAACGCATCGGTTACCCGGTGCTGCTCAAGGCCACGGCCGGTGGTGGCGGCAAGGGCATGAAAGTGGTCGAGGACGTCAGCCAACTGGCCGAAGCCCTGGCCTCGGCCCAGCGTGAAGCGCAATCGTCGTTCGGCGATTCGCGGATGCTGGTGGAGAAATACCTGCTCAAACCGCGCCACGTGGAAATCCAGGTGTTCGCCGATCAACACGGCAACTGCCTGTACCTCAACGAACGTGACTGCTCGATTCAGCGTCGGCACCAGAAAGTCGTCGAAGAAGCGCCCGCTCCAGGCCTGAGCCCGGAACTGCGGCGTGCCATGGGCGAAGCGGCCGTGCGTTCGGCCCAGGCCATCGGTTATGTCGGCGCCGGCACCGTGGAGTTTCTGCTGGATGCGCGCGGCGAGTTCTTCTTCATGGAGATGAACACGCGCCTGCAAGTCGAACACCCGGTCACCGAAGCCATCACCGGCCTGGACCTGGTGGCCTGGCAGATTCGCGTCGCACGCGGTGAAGCGCTGCCCATGACCCAGGATCAGGTTCCGCTGATCGGTCACGCCATTGAAGTACGGCTGTATGCCGAAGACCCGGGCAATGATTTCCTGCCGGCGACCGGGCGCCTGGAGTTGTATCGTGAATCGGCCGAGGGGCCGGGGCGTCGTGTCGACAGTGGCGTTGAGGAAGGCGATGAGGTTTCCCCCTTCTACGATCCGATGCTCGGCAAGTTGATTGCCTGGGGCGAGGACCGTGAACAGGCGCGTTTGCGCCTGCTGAGCATGCTCGATGAGTTCGCCATTGGCGGACTCAAGACCAACATCAACTTCCTCCGTCGAATCATTGCCCACCCGGCGTTTGCCGCGGCGGAACTGGATACCGGGTTCATTCCGCGTTACCAGGAACAACTGCTGCCGGCGCCTGCTGCGCTCAGCGATGCCTTCTGGCAAGCCGCCGCCCAGGCATTTGCCCAGAGCCAGCCCCGTTCACCGCGCCTCGATGACCCGAGTTCGCCCTGGGCCAACAGCAACGGCTTCCGTTCCGGATTGCCAACGGAAATCACCCTGCACTTGAGTTGCGAAGGCCAGGACCGCGCGCTGACGCTGGGCGACATCAACGCCCAGGGCGCGCGACTCAAGGGCGAGCAATTGCTCACCGAGCACGACGGCGTGCGACGCCAGCATCGGGCCATCCGCCATGGTGACCTGGTCTATCTGCAATGGGATGGTGAGTTGCGCCGCATCGAAGCCTATGACCCGATCAGCGCCGTCGAAGCCAGTCACAGCCATCAGGGCGGGCTGACGGCGCCCATGAACGGCAGCATCGTGCGTGTGCTGGTAGAGGCCGGGCAAACGGTCGAAGCCGGGGCGCAACTGGTGGTGCTCGAAGCGATGAAGATGGAGCACAGCATTCGTGCGCCTCACGCGGGGGTCATCAAGGCGTTGTATTGCCAGGAAGGCGAGATGGTCAGCGAAGGCAGTGCGCTGGTCGAACTGGAAGAGGCGTGAAATGACGATCGGTCCTGCGCCTTGCGAGGACCGATCCGATCAGAACCTGGCTGTCGCCTGAACCACTACGCCGATGATTCGGCAGTCGTCGGAGTAGAGGGCTTTGGGGTACGTCGGATTGAGCGGGACCAGGTAACGCTGCCCGCCCTCTTCGATCAGCTTGCGAAAGATCGCCTCGGTGCTGTCGGGCCATTGCGCGATCACCAGTTTGCCCGGCTGCGCTGCCACGTCCGGGTCCACCAGAATCAACATGCCTTCGCCAATGCTCAGGCCACTGGGCGCGGTCATCGCGTCGCCAGTCACCGTCAACCAGAATGCCGTGCCTTGGGCGTGATAGTCGGACAGTTCGAAACGATACTGCGTCCGTTCTCCATCGCGCACCTCAGCGGCTGCCTTCCAGTCACGGACCGGGTAACGAAAGTACGGATTGTACTTTTGTGTCAGGCAGACCTCTTCATCCTCAGCGTCCGCAGGCTCGCGGATCACCAGCGCCACTTCGAGAAAGTCCATGCCGAGTGCTTTCAACACTCGATTCATGTTCTCGACACCCGGGTCGCGACGTTTATTCAGCCAATGGCCAATGCCGCCCTGGGACATTCCGAGGCGTTCAGCGAGTATCTCCTGAGTGACGTTGAGTTCACTCATCTTGGCCTTGACCAATTCGATCCATTTATCCATGGGCGGCACGATACTGGGCCAGCTCCGGTCATCAAAACACAAATTGTAGTATTAAACTCATGGTCACAAATACAAATCGTATTAGGATGAATTCACGGATCTGAATCTATAACGGAGTTTGCCATCACCATGACCCAACCTGCCCACGAACTGCCGGACATGCAAATCGACACCTCCCTCACCTCGCCCCAAGGCTCCGCCGCCGCACAACGGGCGCTGGACTACTACTTGAAGCCAACGGTCACGGAGACTGAGGTCGAGGAGCGTTTCTTTGATGTGAATCGCAACATCACCAGTGAAGAAGCATTGATTCATGCCTCGGATCTGTTGCGCTGCGCCGCAGCCATTGCCTACGAGTCAGCCAATCACTTGCAGGGCGCAAGTCGGGACCTGGCGTTTTCGGCGGTGCACATGATCGATATGGCCAAGGCCATGGTCTCCCGATCCCTGGAAGGGCATCAGAAAGCATAAAGAGAAGGCGCAGGCAGTGGTTCGGAATGAATTTTCCAATTGGCTGGATAAAAGCGCTTGACTCATAAACGAGAATGATTATTATTGCAGCATCTGGTCGCGAGATCAGTCGATGGATCAAGGGACCTCAGGTCGGACTTTTGGTCTATCTCCTCATCAGGCTAATCACGGTTTTTGACCCGGCACTTTGCCGGGTCTTTTTTTACCCGCATTCTGGTTTATGGCGTCAGGCTAATGAAGCCTTCAAGTGCCGCAAACACTCAGTGGCGCGGACGATTTCAAAAGAATACCCGGTGGCATGGGCGGCCCGAGATCATTGGGCGAACCACCGAGAAAATAGCACTTGAGAATCAATTCCACAGTCTCTAAGCTGCGACAGCGTCAAGGAGGACGCCCCCCCGTTTTGCATCATGTTCCTGCCCCATCGTTCCCCTTCTCGGCGATGACCTGTCTTGCCATCAAAATCAGGCTGATGCCAAATTGCAGCGCCCTCTCCCTCCAGGCCTGACCTCAATGCACGGCGATAGGCGAATCCACCCAGCCACTGCCAGTGCGGTGCATCGCATAAAAATACCTGTCCCTTCTCTAAACCCGATGGCCTCAAAACAGTGCTGGTGGTAACACGGATGATCGCTACGCTGTGTAGTAGCGCTTCGCGGCAAAGGTGAGCGGTCATTCAGAACGTCAGCAGCGCGGGTGAACCGATTCTTCTGCACTCCTAACCCCCTTTGCTTGCGTGTAAAGTAGCCGCCATAAAATCTCAATCAGGAACCCTACCGTGGCTAAATCCTCTCTCGACATCAGTGCCAACTTCGACAGTGGCAACATCCAGGTTATCGATGTCAGCGACCCGCTCAAGCCACTGCTGGCCATCCGCCCCGACACCAAAAGCAAGCATTTCCAATGGTTCCACTTCAAAGCCAGTGGCCTGCATGTCGGACAGGAGCACTGGTTTCGCCTGAACAACGCCAGTCAATCCTCTTACAACAAGGCCTGGGACGGTTATCAGGCAGTGGCGTCCTACGATCATGTGAACTGGTTCCGTGTACCGACCATCTTTGAGGGCGACTGCCTGCGTTTCTGCCTTGAAGCGACCCAGACCCACGCCTGGTTCGCCTACTTCGAACCCTACAGCCGTGGTCGTCACGACTGGTTGATCGAGCAGGCGCTAACCAAGGCGGGCACCGAACTGCTGGCCACCGGCAAAAGCGTCGAAGGTCGGGACATTCAGCTGCTGCGCAAAGGCTCGGGCGCCGAAGGTCAGCGCAAGGTGTGGATGATCGCTCAGCAACATCCGGGCGAACACATGGCCGAGTGGTTCATGGAAGGCGTGATCGAACGCCTGGAAAAACACGACGACCCGGTGCTGAACAAACTGCTGGCCAGCGCCGATCTGTACTTGGTGCCAAACATGAACCCGGACGGCGCCTTCCACGGTCACCTGCGCACCAACGCCATGGGCCAGGACCTGAACCGCGCCTGGCAGAGCGCCAGCCCGGAAACCAGCCCGGAAGTGTTTTTCGTACAGCAACAGATGGAAAAGTACGGCGTCGACCTGTTCCTCGACATCCACGGCGATGAGGAAATCCCCTACGTGTTCACCGCCGGTTGCGAAGGCAACCCGGGTTACACGCCGCGAATCGAAAAACTGGAAGAGCACTTCCGCTCCCACCTGAAGCACCTGACCAAGGACTTCCAGACCAAGCACGGCTACACCCGTGACGAACCGGGCAAGGCCAACATGACGCTGGCGTGTAACAGCGTGGGTGAGAAATTCGATTGCCTGTCGCTGACCCTGGAAATGCCGTTCAAGGATAATAATGATCATCCGGACCCGTTGACCGGCTGGTCGGGCAAGCGGTCGAAGCAGTTGGGCAAGGATGTGTTGACCACGGTGGCCGAGATGGTTGATACGCTGCGCTGATTGCTCTTTCAGATCAAAAAATCGCAGCCTGCGGCGACGCCCCAGGCTGCGATCTTTTTTCAGGTGACGACTAACCGCGATCCTTCCCTCGCAACATACTGTCCAGCACACCATCCCGACGCACCCAGGCGTGAAACAACGCCGCCGCCAAATGCAGCAGCACCGTCAAGAACAGCAGATACGCCAGATACCCATGTGCCTTGCGCAGGAAAGCAAACACCTGCGCATTCGCCGGCAGAATCGACGGCAACTGCAGCGAGTGGCTAAGCATCACCGGTTCGCCCGAAGCCGAAATCATCGCCCACCCCAGCAGCGGCAAAATCAGCATCAAGGCGTAAAGCAGCACGTGGGAGGCCTTGGCCGCCAGCGCTTGCCAACCCGGCAGGTCCGCCGGTAGCGGTGGCTGTTGCGTGGAAAACCGCACCGCCAGACGCACGATCACCAGCAGCAGAATGGCGACGCCCAAAGGTTTGTGCAGGTGAATCAGCCACTCATGGCGTTCGGACACCGACGCGACCATGCCCGCGCCGATGAACAACATGGCGATGATCATCAGCGCCATCAGCCAATGCAGCAGTCGCGCCAGGGGAGCGAAATGGTTCGGTTGGGCGCTCATTGCCTGACCTCCTGTTTAGCGGCGGGTAACTGGCTGACTTCGCTGGTGCGGCGCAGGTAGGAATTGGCGTAACCGGCCGAACGTGCGGCGAGCAACGGGTCGTCGGAAGCTTCGATCCCGGCCGGCAATACCAACGGGTCGTAGTTGATGTCACGGCACTCGCCACTGAGTTGCGGCTGGGTGCTTTCAAGGACCAGGGTGCCGGCGTTCAACACTTTGCGCCCCTCAGGCCAGGCCTTGCTCGCATCGTTGACCGGATCGCCAGGGTTGGCCAGGGTGATGTTCAACTGCCAGCGCAAAGGCCCTGCGGCGATGCGCTGAACCAGGTCTTTTTCCAGATAATCGCTGCCTTCCGGGGTCGTGGCACCGGGTGCGCCCTGGGCCACTGGCACCATGCTCCAGCGCACCGCCTGCCGTTGTCCGGCGGCGTTCACCAGGTAAAACGCGTTGACGCTGTTGTAGGTTTCCGTCACGTAGCTGGCCGACGGCTTGGCGGTCTTGATCCAGGCCAGGAAAGGTGCGGCTTCAGGGTGCGACCCGAAGAACGCGGGCACCGCTGCCGGGTTCGGCTTGCCGGTGGCCGGGTCTGGCGATTGGGCTTGTTGCAATTGATAGAACGCCTCGGGGGTGCCTACCGGGAACACCGGCATGCTGTTCATCCCGGTGCGCCATTGCTGGCCGTTGGCCTGGGTGAAGCGCAACGCCAGGCTGCGAATCGGTACGGCACTGTCCGGCGCATAAGGATTACCCGCCGGCAAAGCGAAACGCCCGACCACCGGGGTCTGCGCTTCATTGAACACCTGTGCCGAGGAGTAACTGCGCGCTTCGCCGCTGCTCTCGAAATGGCCGATCACGCACACGCCTTTGGAGTGATTGCGCCGGAACCCGGGGTGCACGCCGTTGTTGGTTTCCAGGACGTTGATCAGCTTTTTCGGCGTCAAGCGTTGTGGGTCAAGGGTGCCGTTGACGTAGGCAAAAGTCCCGGCTGCGGCAGCGACGACTACCGCAATGCCCGCCAGGCGCATCATCAGGCTCGCGGTACTCAGGGGTGGCCGGGTGGGCGGTGTTGATCGATCTACCATGAAGGTCTCCAGGGCCATCGGCCACAAGTGAGAAGAACCAGACAGACGAACCCCCTGAGGGTTTATTCCATCGTTCGGTATTTATTTTTTCCGGCGTGGAATAACCTCGATTGCCGTGCGTCTTCCTGGACACTCACCACAGCGTAGTGACTGGTCAGAACTTCATGAATGAGATCGACGAACAATTGCGGGAAATTATTCCCAGGCTGCGCCGCTTCGCCGTATCGCTGACGCGAAATCCCAGCAGTGCCGACGATCTGGTGCAGTCGTGCCTGGAGCGGGCACTGTCGGCCTGGGGCGACAGGCGGCCCGACGGCGACCTGCGTGCCTGGCTGTTTTCGATTCTCTATCGCCAGTTCCTCGACGCGCACCGGCGCTCCCGACGCTATGCGCGAATGCTCGAGTTCTTCACCGGGCGTGACGATGCACAGCCCTCGGCAGAACGCACGGTGATCGCCCAATCGACCCTCAACGCCTTCGACCAACTGCCCACCGAACAGCGCGCGCTGCTGCTTTGGGTCTCGGTGGAAGGCCTGAGTTACAAAGAGGTCGCCGAGATTCTCGACGTCCCCACCGGCACGGTGATGTCCCGCCTGTCCCGCGCCCGCCAGGCCTTGCGCCAACTCAGCGATGGTGAAATCAACCGCCCTTCCCTGCGGAGACTCAAATGATCAGCATGCCTCCCAGCGAGCGTGATCTGCACGCGTATGTCGACCACCAACTCAGCGATGACGACCGACGCCTGGTGGAAACCTTTCTCGCCAACAATGCGCAGATAGCCGAGCAAGTGCGCGCCTGGCAAAAAGACGCCCAGCAACTGCGCGCGGCCCTGAGCGGCGTCTTGCAGCAACCGGCCAACCCGGACCTCGATCCGGTGATGATTCGTCAACGCCTGAAACGCCAGTCCCGTCGCCACCTGGCCAGTGCCGCCATGTTGCTGATCGCCGTCAGCATCGGTGGGCTCAGCGGCTGGCAGGCGCGGGAGATGACGCTCGCCAGCCCCCCGCTGCCCATGACCGATGCCTTGCAGGCCTATCGACTGTTTGCCCAGCAAGGCATCTTGCCGGCCGACTACAAGGTCAGCACCGACGGCGACATGCAAGGTTGGCTCGACAGGTATTTCACCCAGGCCAATCGCCTGCCCGACCTCTCGGGCGCCGGGTTCAAACCGGTCAGCGGGCGTTTGCTCAGTACCGAGCAAGGGCCGGCCGCGATGGTGGTTTATGAAGATCAGGGCGGGCACAAGATCAGCTTCTATGTGCGCCCGCCGGGACCGAAAAACTTCCTGCTGCCGAGGGGCAGTCGCCGTGATGACGGCTTGCAGGCCGAATACTGGTCGGGGGGCGGCTACAACTATGCAATGGTCAGCCCGGCGGATACGCCGGCGGCGCAGATGCTGAGGCAAACCAACCAGTTCTGAACACCCTTCGCCTTTGTGGGAGCGAGCCTGCTCGCGAAAAACGATCAGACAACCCGATGGCAGGCGTTATCGCTGACGTCCATCGCGAGCGGGCTCGCTCCTACAGAGGTTCGAGGACAATCGCGAATTCAGGCAAGGCTTCAGAACCCCACGTCGAGGATCACATTGTCCAGGTAAGTACCTGCTGGCGGTGTGGCCTGGTCGGTATAGATCTTCGCGTTGTAGTTGAAGACCTGACTGCCGGTGCCCAGGCCGTTGCCCGGGTTGATCTCGGCATCGGAGCTGGCCCGGCGGGCACTGCTGACGCTGCCCCAGCGTGTGGTGCCGGCGCTTTTGAAAATGTCGTAAGCCAGGTAATTGCTGCCCGAAATCATCCGGCGACGCCCGCCGACACTCACAGGGTTTTGCCCATCGCTCAAACCCACGGTGTAAGCGCTGCCCTTGGTGCAGGCCAGGTTGATGGTCTGCCCGGTGACCGGCGTGAAGGCACTGACCACCGGGGCGCTGCCGAAACTGATGTTCGGCGCGGTGATGGTGCAGTCGTTGGCCACGGTCAGGTTGACCGTCAACGTGGCGGTGCCGCTGCTGATGTCGCGCCCCAGACAGACTCCGAGAGCACCGATGCCGGAGCAGTAATTCCAGTTCCAGAAGATGCTCAGGGTTTCCGTGTAGACCCCGGCGGCGACGTTGCTGCCGATGGTCGTGCCGAGGTAAAGCGGCACGGACTTGGGTACCACACTGCCGAGCAGGCCGAGTGCATCGATGATGCCGTTGCGCGCAAAGTCGTAGGCGGTGCCGCGGGTCAGCGGGTAGCTGGTGCTGTTGTTGGCATAGATCGTGTAGCCGATGACATCACCGGTCGGCCCGAGCAAGCCGCTTTGGCTTGAGGTGACGGTGGCCCAGAAATGATCGTTGGTGGTCAGCAATGACAGCAGTGAACCGGTGCAACTCAAGCCGCCATTCACGGTGGAACTGGATTGCGATGTGGTGCGCACGGCAATCGAACTCACCGAGCCGAAAGCCACTGGCGTGGTCCCGGTCACCGAGCACAATGCCCAGGCCGAGCCCGGCAGACACAGCGTCAGCAGCAGCACCCCCTTCATGCCCTTCATTGACACACCAACGGCCCGATCAGCGGGACCTGATCCTGGTTCATGTCGACGGTGAACCGCACCTGACAGGTCTTGCCGTCGCCCAGCGTCACCCGCAGGTTGTTCTGCTGTTGCAGGTTTTCCAGGTACACCAGGCCATCCCAGCCCACCACGGTTTGCGTTCCGCTTTGCTCGTGCACCACACCGCTGCCCAAGGGCAATTCCCGCTGCTGCCCATCCACCAGGACGATGCTCGCGGCGATGACCCGGCTCAACGGAAACTCCAGCAGATAACCGCTGCCCCGACGTACCGCGATGCGCTGTTCGACGTTGGGGCTGCGCACGTTGGCCGGCAGGTTCAGGGGATCGATTTCGTATTTGCCGCGGTAATAGGCGCTACTCCAGGGCACCAATAAATGGCCGTTGCGATCGGTCTGGCCGACCAACTGGTTTTCGTAACGCACCGGGATATCGGCGTAGCCATGGGTGCTGACCACGACAAAGGCATCATCGATGCGATTGGCGGCGAACACTTGGCGGTCCATCCACACCAGCGAACCGCTGGCGTCGGCCCAGCGGGTTTCGGCATCGCTGGAGCCATAAACGCCAGCCTGCAATTGCACCGATTGCAGGCGCCAAGTCAGGTCGGCCTGACGATAGTCCGGGCCGTCACCGGTGGCGTATCCAAGGTTGAAACCGACCCCGCCTTCGGTGGGTACGGCACGGCTGTAGTTGACCCGTTGCCGGGTTTGCCCGCTATTGCTGCGCTCACTGCCGATCGCCAGGCTGCCGCGCAGGTCGAACGGGATCACCAGTTGCGCCTGCACCGCCCAATGGCTATCGCCGATTTCGCGGTTGGCCGACAGATAGAAACTGCTGTTGCGCCACAACGGTTTGCTCCACGTCAGGTTGAGCAAACGGGTGCGTGAATCGTCCGCTGCGCGCACGTCGAAGTAGCCGACGCCCAGGCTGCCCCAGGAATCGAGGCTCAGGCTGAGGGTCGCCTGTTCGCTGCGTTTGCTCAGTGTGGTGTAGGGGCTATCGACCAATGTCAGATCAGCGTACTGATCACGGCGTTGCAGCCGTTGGTAGGAGAAACTGTAGCGCTGGCTGCTGTATTGATAGCCGAGACTCAGTTGTTGGCCCGTTTCACCGTCGAAACGGCTTTGGCTGATGGCCGAGTTGAGCACCCCGAAATTGCCCAGCCGCACATTGCCGCCAATGCCGCCCAGGGTCAGGGCATCGGAGGCCTCGGCGTGGCTTTCCAGGGTGAAGTTGTCTGTCACGCCGTAACGCAGACTGCCGGAACTGGCACCCCGGCCGTAACTGAAATCGCGTAGCGCGTAGTCCTGGCGCAAGGTGCCGGCTGCCACGGAAAAGTCGCTCAAGCCCTTTTGCAGGAGACTGCTGGTGACGTAGAACGGCACCGTGGTCGAGACCTGCCGTCCCAGGGCATCAGTGGTGACCACCACCGCTTCGCCAGCGCCATTGATAAAGGGAATATTGGTCAGCGTGTAGGGGCCGGGTTGCAGTTCGGCGCTGCTGGATTTGTAGCCATTGATGAACAGATCCACCGATGAAGGCACGGCAGCCTCCCCGGCGAATTGCGGCAAGGGGTAGGTCACCAGGTCCGGGCGCACAGCGAAATCCCGCGACAACTGCACCCCGCCCATGCGCACCGAATTGCTCCAGGGCAATGCACCGCTGACCAGATCGCCAGCCTCGTAGGTCAGCAACCGATCGTCATCGGAGTAACGCCAGGTGGTGTCGTAACGCAAATAGCCGTTGTTCAGCGCGTTGGTGGCAGCCCCCGACATCGTGCGGCGATATTGCCCGGTATTGGACAACGTGCCCCAACGGTCGAACAGCCGCACTTCGTTCCAGGCCGCCAGATAAGTGCCGGCATCATCGGTGTCGTTGAGGTACAGGTCATAGTTGAGCAAGGCGCCGAAGCTGCTCAGGGCCGGGGTGCGCGGATAGGCGTCGCGACGGCCGACAAACTGTTCGGGCAGCCAGTCTGGCGGTACATCGAGCAGCAAGCGCTGACCGGTGCTGTCGTACTCGCTGTGCAGGCCCGGCAAGCTGTCGAGCGCGACTTCGGCGCCGATGTTTTCCGGCAGTTTCATGCCGGTGTCACGCAATGCGCTGGCCGGCACGAAGAATTGCCCGTTGCGCTGCTCGACCGCCACCACTCGTCCGGTGTTCATCTGATTGACCACCAGTTCCAGGAACAACTGCGCATCGGCAACCGCCTCCATGCCGCTGGGCGGAGGCGGCAGGTCACCGGCCTCTGCGTGATGAACGATCGCCAGGCACCACGCACAGCCCATGGCCCACAACGGACGCTGAACATGGCGAGCCCAACCCTGGCTCATGACTACTGATTGTCCGTCAATGGACGCCGTCCTCCGTTACTTCACCTGCCTGCACATAAACCTGTCATCCGTTCAGTGCAGTGATCTGGCCAATCTTGCAGCAGGGTCTTGGGCCGCTGCGCAGCCAGGGTGAGCAAATGCCCTCGCCACAAAAAAAACGGCAGGACTCACCGTGCCGGCGCAATACTCTGAACCTGCGGCGCGCCATTGACCCGAACTTGCAACGCCGGATCCCCGGCCATTGCACCGGGCGCTGGCCAGCGCATGATCGCGCCGGGCAACACGTAGCCCAGCAACCCTTCCACAAGGGGTTTGGTCTGGCCGCCCTGCTTCAACGCCACGTCTGTCAGCCGTGCATGCACCGCGCCCTGGTTGCGTACTTCGACATAGGGACGTCCGTCCACCGCCACCGTGCGCCAGCTCAGGTCCGGCAGGCCCACGCCTTTGAGATCACGCTGGCGGGTGGTGTCTTCCTTGCTCCACAGACCCGCGCCGTAGGCAAACAGCGGCACCGAGTAGCGCATCTGGAAACGAATTGCCGCCTCCGTCTTGCCGTCTTCTGCGGCGGGCGGTTTGGCCGAGGGAATTTCATCGATGATGATGCGGTAAGCCAGTTCCTGCCCTGGGGGAATTTCCCGGGTGCGCGTCAGGCGCACCAATTGCTTCTGGCCGGGCTCGATTTTCGCCACCGGCGGGCTGCCGATCACGTCGCGCTGGTTCTGATATTGATCGTTGAAGCCGCTCTGGCTCCAGGCAAACACGCGGATCTGCAGATTGGCGGTTTCGTTGCCGCGATTCTCCAGCCACAGGGCACTGGCCTGTTGATCGGCCTCCAGCACCGGATCGATCGGCCAGATCAGCACCGAACTGGCCGCCTGCACCTTGGCCGCCCCCAGCCAAAGCAGTGCCCACAACGCGTGACGCACGACCCAAGGCCGCCGCGAAGGTGAATACATATGCCAACTCCTTAAGACCCTCAGGCCTGATCCAATCACCCCGTTACCACGACAGCTGCACCTGCAGCACATCGCTGTATGTCCCCCCGGGTTGATTGCCCGGTAACTGCACCTGACCGTAAATCGGCAGGCTGATGTTGTTCGCATCGCTGTACGCCACGGCCACGCTCTGGCCGATCCCCAGGCTCTGGCTGAATGCCGCGTCGCGAAACAGTTGGTACGCGATCTGGTTGCTGCCGGTTGTCAGTTGCAGATGTCGCCCTCCGCTGTTGTATTGCCCGCCATCCACCGTCATGTTCAGGGTGACGCCCGGCGTGCACTGCAATTGCACGCCCCCGGTGAGCGCCACCTGTACCGTGCCGGTGGCCAGGGCCGAGCGACTGCCGAAACTCAGGCTGCCGTAACTGGAACCCCCGCCTACCACCAGGCAACCCGCCGTCACCGTGGCACTGACCTGGAAGCTCTGGCTGGTCACCGCCGCCAAGGGCGTTGGCACGCTACCGGCACAGAACAGGAGCAGCGCCGCACAGCCGTGGCGCTTCATCGCACTAGAACGTCAGTTCGACGGCAATGGTGTCGGTGTAAGTGCCCGCCGGCAGCCCGGCCTTGCCCACCGCCTGGCCGTAGATGTTCACGGTCTGTGCCACGCCGGTACTCGCGGAAAGATTGATCACGCCGTCGATGGCCAGCAGCTGCGAGTGCCCGGCATCGGTGTACAAATCGTACGGCACATAGTTGGCGACACCGTCGTATAGCGCCCGGCTACCGCCTGGCGATTGTCCATCGTGAGCGCCGGCCCGCACCTTGACCGATGGGGTGGTGCCACTGGAGCAGAGAATCGACAACGCCCCGCCGCCACCGCCCAACACCTGCCCGGTGGCAGAGGTGAACAGGCTGTCGGTGGTGCCGAAATTCAGTGCGCCGAAGTTCAGTCCTGTGGAACCGCCGCTCCCGTTCACCTGACAACTGCTGGTCAGGATCAGGCTGGAGGTGATTTGGCCAGTGACAGTGGTGGCCGCCTGGGCGCCGGACGCCAGGGCCAGGCCGAGCAATGACAAACCTATCCTTGATACAAGCATGTGCATGGTGTCCGTCCTCTACAGGTTTACCAGTCGAGCGTCACTGTCAGGGTGTCGGTATAGACACCGGCCGGTAGCGCGCGGGTATTGGCCACCACCGAGCCGAATACCGGAATCGGTACCTGCGCCCCGCTGGTGACGGCGAAATTGTGTTGTTGGCCGATGCTGTAGCTCTGGTTGCCGGAAGCATCGAGGAACAACTGATAAGGAATGCTCCAGGTGCCGTTGCTCAGGCGGCGGGTGGTGCCGTCGCCATGGGTACCGCCATCGATGGTGACCGTGAACCCGGTGACCGATGGGTTGCAGGCAACGTTGAGCTTGCCGCTGCCCTCTTTACTGAGGTTGGCCTTGATCGGGCCGCTCCAGGTCGGTCCTTGCTGGCCGAAATCGAGGGTGCCGAAATCGCTGATCGGGCTGCCGGGGCTGGCGCCGTTGGTCACTTCGCAACCGGCGGAAATCGTCAGTCGCGCGTAGATCTGCCCGCTGACGGCTGCTTGTGCACCCTGGGGCGGCAATGCCAGTGCGGCGAAGGGGATCACTGTCCAGAATCTGCTGCTCATCACGCCAATCCCATTCCTCAGGACCCAAAAAACGTGCGTTCATCCACGAACGCCCCTTCCTTGTCCAACCGTGGCTCCGCCAGGTTGCGTACTGTAAAAAATGCGCTTACCAAGTGACCGTCACCTTCACCAGGTCCGAGTAATGGCTGACCCAAGGTATCTCGGCCAAGGGTTCGATGCGCGCATACAACGGCAAATCCACCGTTCCGCTCGACGGCACGCGACCACTCATGGGCACATCCACCGCCAGTGGAATTCGCCGCGCCGGGTCCTGATAGAGTCGATAGGGAATGGGTTTGCTGTGTTCGGCGCTGCCCGCCATGTAACGCACATCCCCGACGCCGCCATGCAGGCCGCCATCGACGCGTAATTGATAAGGGGTATCGGGATTGCATTCGAGCCGTGGCAAGCGCTCGTTCATCAGTGCCGCGCCCAGCGGCCCGGCAGGCTCATCCAGCCGCGCCGTGCTGCCGAAGTCCAGCACGCCCAGTTGTTCGATTCCCACGCTGCGTGACTGCCCGACCAATTGACAGCCGCGCTGGACGTCGACCCGAACCTCTACCTGAAGTTCGGCGGCCGTCACCGTCGCACTGAGTCCCAAGCTCAAGACTGCCACCACTGCACGTCCATTCACGGCCCCGTTCCTTTTGAGGGGTGTCCTGAAAAATCAGGGTAGCAACGCACCGGGAAATCGCCAGTCACACAGCGAATCGGGATACCTCCATAAGAAGCGACTTTGTAGGGCCATGCTCGACGCTCGCCACCACAGCAACGGGTAATAAGTTGTACATGCCGCATTATTCTGTCCAATAAACGCCCGCATTCCATCGACACAACTGGAAGCGAATTCTCCCCTCTGGGTACACTATGGCGCCGCCGCGTCGGGCGGCCTGAAGATCATGGGGTGACATCACAGTGGCCGTTCGACCGCCCAACCGTTCGCGTCTTGCACCGCGCTGGCCGTTGCTGCGCCGGCTGTTCGGCAAAGCCTCCGCTGCACCCGCCCATGGGGTCGCAACAGGCCGGGTCATCCACGATTACTTTCGCCACAAGGCTCACGCGCAGGGCTACACCCTCAGTCACAGTCAACAGCGGGTGATCGACTGCATGGCGCAGCACGCCACGACGCTGCTGGGCAGTGCGACGAAAACCCTGCCCGGTCTTTACCTGCATGGCGCCGTGGGTCGCGGCAAAAGCTGGCTACTCGACGGTTTTTTCCAGGCCATTCCCCTGGCGCAAAAACAGCGCCTGCACTTCCACGAGTTTTTTGCCCGGCTGCATCAGGGGATGTTCAACCATCGCGATCAACCGGACGCGTTGGCGACCACCCTGGACGATTTGCTGCGCGATTGCCGGGTGCTGTGTTTCGACGAATTCCATGTCCATGACATCGGCGATGCGATGCTGATCACGCGACTGTTCAAGGCCCTGTTCCGTCGAGGCATCCTGCTGCTGGTCACCTCCAATTACCCGCCGGAAGGCCTGTTGCCCAATCCGCTGTACCACGCGCGCTTCAAACCGGTGATCGACCTGATCAACGCGCGCATGCAGGTGATGGAGGTCGGCGGCCCACACGACTACCGCAGCCAGGCCAGAACTCACGCGCAACAACTCTTTACCCAGGGGCAATACGT
Source organism: Pseudomonas sp. TE12234 (assembly GCF_054061835.1). Taxonomy (NCBI): domain Bacteria; kingdom Pseudomonadati; phylum Pseudomonadota; class Gammaproteobacteria; order Pseudomonadales; family Pseudomonadaceae; genus Pseudomonas; species Pseudomonas sp. TE12234. The sequence goes on along the minus strand of NZ_JBSSEP010000015.1, from coordinate 55,460 downwards.
CTGGCCGGGAAGCGCGTCGCAGCGGCAGGCATCAAACCTGCCATCCGCCGGTGCGCCGGGCATTGCGCTGCCGGTCGGCACTCGCCACCTGCCCGCCCGTTACTGCGAAGGCCGCACCATCGGTTTTACCTTCGCGGATCTGTGTGAGCAGCCCACGGCGGTCATGGATTACCTGGAGCTGTGTCGGCGCTTCGACTACTGGATCATCGACGAACTGCCCAACCTGGCCGACTGTTCAATCGCCGCCCAACAGCGCTTCATCAATCTGGTGGACGTTTTGTATGACCAGGACAAGCATCTGGTGCTGCTGGGCCAGCGTTCATTGCGCGAAAGCCTGGACGGCGACGCCATCGATCTGGCCCGCACCCGCAGTCGCCTGGGGCAATTGGTGGAGGTTCGGGAGTCGGCCTGATCGCTCCCACATTTCGTCCGCACTCGATTAAACATCTCGATCGACTGCGGACTTGATCGCGAAAGCGGCCTGACCGGCAACAGCTTATTCCCGTTATCATGCCGCCCATTCATTCAATCGATGGCGAACCCCGTTCATGCATACCCTTGAACAATTGCGCGCCGGCACGCTGGCAGGCATTACCCGTCTGGATCTCAGCTGCGGCCTGACAGAATTTCCGCGGGAGATCTTCGACCTGGCGGACTCCCTGGAGGTGCTCAACCTCAGTGGCAATGCCATGAGCAGCCTCCCGGATGACTTGCACCGCCTGACCCGTCTGCGCGTGTTGTTCTGCTCGGACAATCTGTTTACCGAACTGCCGGCATGCGTGGGTCAATGCGCGGCGCTGACCATGATCGCCTTCAAGGCCAACCGCATCGAGCACGTGCCAGGCGCTGCGTTGCCGCCGCTCCTGCGCTGGCTGATCCTGACCGACAACTGCATCGGTGAACTGCCGACGGAACTGGGCGAACGCCCCTACCTGCAAAAACTGATGCTGGCTGGTAATCGGCTGCAATCTTTGCCGCAGAGCCTGCGCAATTGCCATCGGCTGGAGCTGATCCGCATCGCCGCCAACCAGATCAGCCAATTGCCCGAATGGCTGCTTGCGCTGCCGAGCCTGACCTGGCTGGCGTACGCCGGTAACCCACTGGAAACCGAAGCCGATGCGGCCGCCCTGGCAGCCACGCCGAGCATCCCCTGGTCCCAGCTGAGCCTGGAGCAGCTCCTGGGCGAAGGTGCTTCGGGGTTGATTCACCGGGCGGCATGGGCACGCCCGGGCCATGCGGACACGCAAGTCGCGGTCAAACTCTACAAGGGCGAAATGACCAGCGATGGCTCGCCGTTACACGAAATGAACGCCTGTATCACCGCTGGCATTCACCCCAACCTGATCCGGGTCGAAGGCCGGGTAGTCGATCACCCGCAGGAAACCGCCGGGCTGGTGATGCAACTGATCGAACCGAGCTACCGCAACCTTGCCGCGTTGCCGAGCCTGGCGACCTGCAGCCGCGACGTCTACGCCGAAGACACCCGCTTCACCGCCGATGTCGCCCTGCGCATTGCCCGTGGTATCGCTTCGGTTGCCGAGCATTTGCACCGCCAGGGCATCACCCATGGCGACCTCTACGGCCACAATATTCTGTGGAACGAACAGGGTGATTGCCTGTTGGGAGACTTTGGCGCCGCGTCTTTCCATGCCACGCAGGACACCCTGGAAAGCCGCGCACTGCAACGCATCGAAGTCCGAGCGTTCGGGGTTCTGCTGGGGGAATTGCTGGAGCGGATCGACTCGGGATTGAGCGACGGGGAGCGCCGGCGACTGGAGGATTTGCAGCAGCGCTGCTGTCAGCCTGACGTCCTGGCGCGACCGGGGTTTGACGAGGTCATTCAAGTACTGAACGATTGATGACCGCTGCGCAGTCAATTGCGGGCAAGCCCGCTCCCACGGTGTTCAGCGGCGTACGCATTTTTTGCGAACGATACAATGACTGTGGGAGCGGGCTTGCCCGCGATAGCGGTGTTACTGGAAAAACAACTTAACCCGCCAGTCCGACAAACATGTCCTGCACGTCATCATGGTTATCGAGGCCTTCGAGGAAAGCTTCGACTTCAGCCATCTGCTCATCGCTCAGGCCGCTGACCGGGTTCTTCGGCTGGTAGCCCAGCTTGGCCGACAGTACGGTGAAGCCTTGTCCCGGCAGGGCTTTTTGCACGGCATCCAGATCCGCAGGCTCGGTCAGAAACAGGGTCGCGCCATCTTCGCCCGGCTCGAAATCCTGAGCACCCGCTTCGATGGCGGCCATTTCCGGATCGGCGTCCGGGGTGTCCGGCGAGGCTTCGATCATGCCGACGTGGTTGAAGTCCCAGGCCACGGAACCGGAAGCGCCCAATTGGCCCTTGCGGAACGCAACGCGGATTTCAGCGACGGTACGGTTGATGTTGTCCGTCACGCATTCAACGATCAACGGCACCTGATGCGGTGCGAACCCTTCATAGGTCACGCGATGGTATTGCACGGTCTCGCCCAACAGGCCCGCGCCCTTCTTGATGGCGCGATCCAGTGTTTCCTTGGGCATCGAAGCTTTCTTGGCCTGTTCAACCACCAGGCGCAGGTGTGCGTTGGTGGCAACATCAGCGCCGTTACGCGCAGCAATGGTGATTTCTTTCACCAGTTTGCCGAAGATCTTGCCCTTGGCATTGGCTGCCGCTTCTTTGTGTTTAACCTTCCACTGTGCGCCCATTACTCACTCTCTTGTCTATGGCGCCGAGACATCTATTGGCCGACGCATTGCGCAAGTTTACCCGGCCTAAAGTTGGCAATCGACCAAAAATTCTGACCTCGAATCGACATATTCACCGGCAGTTGTAGGGCAATTCTGAAACTCCTGTTTGCGATGTCCATTAAGGGCTGTGGTTTCGTACCCTCTGCTCCCGTATTCCATGGCAGAAGCGCGTTCGATGCATAACGACAAGGAAAGTCCCTTCACCCTGACACTGCTGGACGACGATTTGAGCCTGCAGGTCGTGCAGTTCAGTGGCCGAGAAGCCCTCAACCAACCCTATGCATTCGAGATTGAAGTGATCGGCCTGGCGCCCGCCATGCCGCTGGAACAGCTCCTCCATCAAGCGGCGTTCCTGAGCCTGGGGCACGATCAGGGCATTCACGGCGTACTGCACAGTGTCCGTCGCGAACATCGCGGTCCGCAGCGGGTCATCTACAAACTGGTATTGGGGCCCGCGCTGCAGGCGCTGGACCGGCATCGTTGCCGGCGCATCTTTACGCAGCTCAGCGTACCCATGATCCTTCGACAACTGCTGGAGGAACATCATCTGCCCGATGATACCTTTCGCTTCGAACTGTCAAACAGCCACTATCCGCACCGGCCTTTTTGCATTCAATACGAAGAAACCGATCTGGCCCTGCTGCAACGGCTGTGCGAGGAAGAAGGCATTCACTATCACTTCGAACATCGCCGTGACGGGCATGTACTGGTGTTTGCCGACGACAGCCTGAGTTTTCCCCAGGCACCGCTGCTGATGCCCTTCCTGAATGAGGCGTCCACCGCCAGCAGCCAACCGCTGATCAGCGAATTGTTCCAGCGGCACGATTCACGGCCCTGCGCGCCAAGGCTGGATGCCCGACACCGCGGCGCAACGGACACCGACGACGGTGCGGCCAATCATGCCTTTACCCCGTCCGCGCCACCGATGCCCCGTCCCGATCCCGAGCAGCGCCACCGAGATCAACTCGTTCGCCGGCATCTGGAGCGCTTGCGATGCCGGCATATGCAGATTCACGGCCAAAGTAATCACAGCGAACTTCGCAGTGGCTGCATCGTGCAGGTGGCTGAGCACCCACTTCCGGGTTTCAACGATCAATGGTTGGTAACGCAGGCCCGGCATCAGGGCGAACAGGGTTCGATTCTGCAGCAGGACACCCCGGACACGCCCCGGCGTTACCGCAATCAGTTCAGCGCGATACCCTGGTCAACGGTGTTTCGTCCGGCACTTGAACAACCCAGGCCGCGCATCCCCGGCTATCAGCCTGCGCGGGTGCGGGGCCGGGCCGGGCAGCGAGCGGCGCTGGATGAGCAAGGTCGCATACAGGTGAGTTTGTGGCCGGCCATGGACCATGAGACTGCAGAGGGCGCCGGTCTCTGGCTGCCCGTCGCGGTGACCGACACCCGCATCGACCCTTGCGGTCTACCCATGGCCGGCAGCGACGGGTGGGTCAATTTCCTCGACAGCGATCCCGACCGTCCGGTGTTCTGCGCCAGCACGGGGCAGCGCTCCAGGCCTCGACCCGCAAGGCGCGGTGAGCCACAAGGCGATAGCCGTCTGCTGCTCGACTGGTTGATCGATCCCACCGACGCCGAGTTCTGAGCCTCACCCCTTGTCAGCCTTGCCGGCCGCCGCCGCGAATTTGGCCAGGCGCACGTCCAGATGCCGAGGCCGCCGCCCGTGGTCCTCGGCGTGTTCCTTGCGCCGAATGGCATTGCGCACCATCAGCGAACCGAGGTAACGGATCGGCTCTGGCGGGAAAAAGCCCAGCGGTCCGTTGACCAGCGGCGAGCGCGTCCAGGGGTTGTCCAGGCCCTGGACCAGCGAGGCCAGAATCTGCCCGCCCATGTGGCACGGCCCTACCCCGCTGCCCGAGTAGCCAAAACCGTAGAACACATTGCCGTTGGCACTCATCTGCCCGAAGAACGGCAGCCCCGTGACCGAGCGATCCGAGGGGCCGTTCCAGGTCGCGTCGACCTTGACGTCGGCAAACGCCGGGAAGAAGTCCGTCAGACTGCTGCGCAGCAGTCCGGCATAAGGCGATGGCTGATCGAACACCGGCAACATGCGCCCGCCGTAGGCGAACGTGTTGCCGCCCTTGCCGAGCATGATCCGGCCGTCCGGAGTGTTGTGGTAGTAGTGCACGAAAATCCGCGAATCGAGCACCGAGACTCCGCTGGTCAAACCGATTTCGTTGAGCAGTTCGGGTCGCGGTTCGGTGATCAGCATGTCGCTGGAGACGATCGCCACGCTGCGCTCGAACTGCGGGAATGCCCGCGCCATCCAGGCATTCATTGCCAGCACCACACGATCGGCGCGAACGCTGCCATTGGCGGTTTGAATGACCGCCGGCTTGCCTTCCTCCAGGCCGATCATGGCGGTGTTTTCATGAATCCGCACGCCAAGCTGCAAGGCCACCCGACGCAAACCGCGCACCAGTTTGCCCGGCTGCACGCTGGCAGCAGCCGGCGAAAACCAGCCCTCCAGGTGTTTGACGGATCCGGCCATGCGTTGCACATCCGCCACCGGCCGCTGGCTGAAGGAGTTGATGCCATGGCGCTCCAGCGCCGCGATCACCGCGTCGGTCGAGCCGACCTGGGCACGGTTGGTCGCGGTGTAGAGGGTGCCATCGAGGCGATAGTCGGCGTCCACCGCGTACTGTTCACAGAACGCCCCGATCGCGTGGATGCTGCGCTCGGATTCCTTGACCAGCCGCACCGCCTCCTCAACACCGAACAGGCGTTCAAGGGTGAAATACTTGGCCGACCATGACAGTGCGCAACCACCGTTGCGGCCACTGGCGCCGGCGCCACAGATATCGGCTTCAATCAGCACCACCTCCAGGCCGGGGTTCTGCTCCTTGAGCATGATCGCGGTCCATAAACCGGTGTAGCCGCCACCGACGATGCAGACGTCGGCGCGGACGTCGCCCTGCAATGCCGGACAGGTCTCGGACGTATCGGCCTTCAAGGCCTGCTCCAGCCAAAAGGGTCTCATGGGGGTCACTCTCCATTCGGTTGTCCACACGCCGGCCTGCCGCAAATGCAGCAGGCGGCGACAGACAGGGTTCAGGTACGCAGGGGTTTGACGCTTATCGGCCCGTTCGGCACGAGGGGATAGTGAGTTCCCAGGCCACCGGGGCGGCTGTTCCAATGCGGGATCAATACCAGTGCGGAGAACATCGCGCAGCCGGCGAAGACTACGAACACGGTGACGGTGTCGAAATAACCAGGCAGCAACCCGCCGAGAACCGCCCCGACCGAGCCGCAACCGTTGACGAAACCGGCAGCGGTGGCGCCGGCCTTGGCGGTGCCGAAGTCGATGGCGGCCGCACCGCTGATCATCGAATCCGGTCCATAAAGCGTCAGGCCCATGACGAACAGCAGCACCACCACCAACAGCACACTGCCGGTGTGCAGGGCCCCCATGAACAACGCCAGCGACACGGTCAGTGCCAGCAGGCTGAGCACACAGGCGGGCATACGCCGGGCGCCGAACACTTTGTCGGAGGCCAGGCCGATCATGATCGGCCCGAGCAACCCGGCCAGTTCAAACGCAGTCGGAATGATCGCCGCGCCGACTTTGCCCACCGAAGGCATCTGTTCGAAAACGATCACCGGGCCCCAGAGCAGAATCGCGTAACGCGCCGGCTTCAGCATGAAGTACGCGAGACCGAGCACCAGCACCGTGCGATTGCGCAGGATCTCTTTCAATGGCGCCAGGACGCTGATCCTGCTTTGCGCGTGCGCCTCTTCAGCGGTCAGCTCGGGCTCAGGCTCCACAGCCGGCAAGCCGACATCTTCGGGTTTGTTGCGTTGAAAAATAAAAAACAGCACAGCGACCAGCCCAACCACCGCCGCACTGGAAATGAACGCGGCATGCCAGGTGCCGATCAGCGTATAGGCCCACCAACCGGCGAAGGGTGATGCCACCAGACCGCCAAAGGCGTAGCAGGAACTCCACAGGCCCAGTACCCGCCCGCGCTGCTCGGCGGGATAGAAACTGCCGAGGTTCTTGCACAGCCCCGACCAACCGGTGGACTGCGCCAGGCCTTGAATCAGCATGCAGGTGGCGAAGATCGGCAACGTGGCGAAGCTGCCCATCACCAGCGCGGCCGCCGCCGAAATCAGCAAGCCACCAAGCACCACGACCCGCGGGCCGAAGCGATCGGCCAGGATGCCCCAGGTGAACTGGCCGATGGCGTAAGCGGTCAGGTAGATCGCATCGAGGTTGGCCATGGCCATCTTGTCGAGCATGAACGTCGGGTCTTCGCCAATCCCCAGTTTTGCCACGGAGAATGCCTTGCGGGTGAAGTAGAAAGCGGCGTAAGCGAGCCAGGTGATCGCGAAGATCTGCATGCGCCAACGCTGGAGGGTACCGATGGGCTTGTTCATGTTGGTTCTGACCTCAGGGTGTGAGTGTGCCGGCAGAATTGGAAGAAAACGCCTGTCTTTTTATTTTTTAAGCACCACGAAATCACTCGGTCCCTGGGGTGATTTCGGTCAGATGAGTCCTGCAACTGCACGCACAGGCTCATGGCCACCGCGACTGTTCGACTGACAATCGGCGGCGCTGAAGCTGATCAAAACAATTACTGATTAATAAGTGAAATCGAATTATCGTATTTCAAATATAGGTTCAGCTTGTTACTGGAGTTTCCATGTCGGTATCCCACGCCCAGCTCAAAGCTTTCCACGCCGTCGCCGTTCACGGAAGCTTTACCAAAGCCGCCGAACGGCTGTTTCTCACGCAACCGGCGATTTCCGACCAGGTGCGCAAACTCGAAGAGCGCTACGGTGTTTTGCTGTTCCACCGCAACAAGCGCTCGGTGCGCCTGACCGATCTGGGCGAGCGCCTGTTGAGCGTCACCCAGCGGCTTTTTGTCATCGAGGCCGAAGCCCAGGAACTGCTGCAGGATTCCCAGGCCTTGCAGACGGGCAGCCTGGTTCTGGCGGTGGATGCACCGGTGCATGTGCTGCCGCAAATCGCCCGTTTTTGTGAGCGCTACCCCGGTATCAGCGTGAAGATCGAAACCGGCAACACCGATGAATCGCTGTTCCGGCTGTTCAACTACCAGGCCGATCTGGCCCTGCTCGGCCGCGATGTCGATGATGAAAGACTGATCTCCGTGCCGCTGCGAAACGACCCGATGGTGGCGTTCGTGTCGCGCAATCACCCGTGGGCCGACCGTGAGTCCATCTGCCTGGCGGACCTGGACGATACGCCGCTGGTGCTGCGGGAAATCGGCTCGGTCACCCGCCAGACCCTGGAAGAAGAAATGGCGGGCGCCGGGTTCCGCATCCGCCCGGCGATTCAGGTCGAAGGTCGGGAGGCGGCGCGAGAGGCGGTGGTCGTGGGGATTGGTGTCGGCGTGGTATCGGCAGCGGAATTCGGCGCGGATTCGCGGGTGTGTGCATTGCCGATCACCGATTGCAAACGGCGGTTGACCGAGACGCTGGTGTGCCTGCGCGAGCAGAGTTCGCGGCGGGTGGTGGCGACGTTTCTGGAAACGGTGCGCGAGAGTCTCACCTGAAACCACAGGTCATGCATCAGACAGGCGCCAACTCGAAAAACGCCTGGATCAAACGCAAATCCCGACGCCGCTCCATACAGCCCATCATGTGCCGGTTCACCAACCCCTCGCCGATGATCGGCACCGCCGCCACCCGGGGGTCGTGGCTCACCTCTACCGAAGACACCACGCCCACGCCCAGCTCGGCGGCCACCGCCTCAGTCACCGCTTCGCGACTGTCCAGCTCCAGCAATACCCTTGGGTTGACGTTCGCCTGGGCACACGCCTGATCAAAGGTGCGTCGGGTAATCGAACTCGGCTCACGCAACACCATGATCACCTGATCCAGTTCCTTGAGCAGCACGCCTTTGGACCGCTGCGCCCACGGATGGCCTTCGGGCACCAGTGCGCAAATCCGCGACTCGCTCAGGGCTTGCAGATGCAGGCCCTTGCGCGGCTCGACCTCGGTCAGCACCGCCACGTCGGCATGCTCGGACAACAGTGCCGCCAGGGTTTCCTGGGCATTGCCCAGGCGCAGGTTGACCGTGATGCCCGGATAACGCGCCCGCAGGCTCGCGAGCATCGGCATGACCATGTGCGGGCCGTCCGCCGCGACTTCCAGGCGCCCGGTCAGCAATTGCCGGTTGGCCTCCAGCATCGCCTGCGCTTCTTCGGCCAGGCCGAACATGGCCCGGGTGATCGCCGCCAGTTTGGTGCCCTCTTCCGTCAGTTCCACCCGTCGCGCGGTGCGGCGTAACAGGCTGATCTGGTAGTGCTCCTCCAGCGCCTTGATGTGCCCGGTGACCGCCGGTTGGCTGATGAACAGCCGTGCGGCGGCCCGGGTAAAGCTGCCTTCACGGGCCACGGCGTCAAAGGCCCGCAGCTGGAACAGATTCATGAATAACCCTCACTGATGGCTGGCATAACAACAAACAATTTGATTGATAGCACGGCAAATTGCAATTTAAGCCCCGTAGCTTCATCCCATCGATTGCGAGGACACGAGAATGAGTACTGCCGCCCCCATCCTGCTCACCCCTGGCCCACTGACCACTTCGGCACGCACCCGTCAGGCGATGATGGTCGATTGGGGTTCATGGGATGACCGCTTCAACCAACTGACCGCCAGCCTCTGCGAACAACTGCTGGCAATCATCAACGGCAGCGCCAGCCATCACTGCGTGCCCCTGCAAGGCAGCGGCACCTTCGCGGTCGAAGCGGCCATCGGCACGCTGGTACCACGCGACGGCAAAGTGCTGGTGCTGATCAACGGTGCTTACGGCAAACGCCTGGCGAAAATCTGCGAAGTGCTCGGCCGCCCGTTCAGCACCTTCGAAACCGCCGAGGACGAACCCACCACCGCCGCCGACGTCGACCGCCTGCTGCGAGCCGATGACAGCATTACCCACGTTGCACTGATTCACTGCGAAACCAGCACCGGTATCCTCAACCCGCTGCCGGAAATCGCCCAGGTCATTGCGCAGCACGGCAAACGCCTGATCATCGACGCCATGAGCTCCTTTGGCGCACTGCCGGTCGATGCGCAACAGATTCCGTTCGACGCGCTGATCGCCGCTTCGGGCAAATGCCTGGAAGGCGTGCCGGGGATGGGGTTCGTTTTCGCCCGCAAGGAAGCCCTGGCCAACGCTGCCGGCAACTCGCACTCGCTGGCGATGGATCTGCATGACCAGCACACCTACATGGCCAAGACCGGCCAATGGCGCTTCACCCCACCGACCCACGTGGTCGCCGCGCTGCACGAAGCCCTGCTGCAATACAACGAAGAAGGCGGCCTGCCGGCCCGGCATCAGCGCTACGCCGCCAACTGCCAGGCACTGATGGAAGAAATGGGCAAATTGGGCCTGCGCAGCTTCCTGCCCGCCGCTATCCAGGCGCCGATCATCACCACGTTCCACGCACCGAAAGATCCACGCTACCAGTTCAAGGAATTCTACGAACGCGTCAAGGCCAAGGGTTACATCCTCTACCCCGGCAAACTGACCCAGGTCGAAACCTTCCGCGTCGGCTGCATCGGTCACGTCACCCCGGCGCAGATGCGCGAAGCGGTGGCGGCGATTGGCGACGTGCTGCGTGAGATGGAAGTGTTAGAGATCTAAGTCACACCACATTCCCAGGTGGGAGCGAGCCTGCTCGCGATAGGGATCTGCCATTCACTATGAAGTCGACTGACAGGGCCTCATCGCGAGCAGGCTCGCTCCCACAGTAACCGCATCGCCCCTATTAGCCAGTTGCCACAGGACTTGATCACCATGAACTACACCAACCCAAACAAACTCCAGGCCGCCATCCTCGACTGGGCCGGCACTGTGGTCGATTTCGGTTCTTTTGCGCCGACGCAGATCTTTGTCGAAGCCTTCGCCGAGTTCGACGTCCAGGTGTCCATCGACGAAGCCCGTGGCCCGATGGGCATGGGCAAGTGGGACCACATCCGCACGTTGTGCAATCAGCCGGAAGTCGCCGAGCGCTACCGCAACGTGTTTGGCCGCACACCCACCGACGACGATGTGACCGCCATCTACGAACGCTTCATGCCGCTGCAGATCGAGAAAATCGCCGAGCATTCGGCACTGATCCCGGGCGCTCTGGACACCATCGCCAACCTGCGCCAGCAAGGGATCAAGATCGGCTCGTGCTCCGGCTACCCGAAACAGGTCATGGACAAGGTGGTCGAACTGGCCGCCACCAACGGTTACGTGGCCGATCACGTGGTCGCCACCGACGAAGTACCGAACGGCCGCCCATGGCCGGCACAGGCACTGGCCAACGTGATTGCCCTGGGCATCGATGACGTTGCCGCCTGCGTGAAGATCGACGACACGGTGCCGGGTATTCTCGAAGGTCGTCGCGCCGGCATGTGGACCGTCGCGCTCATTTGTTCGGGCAACGCCCTGGGCCTGGACTACGAAGGTTATCGCGCCTTGCCCAGCGACGAACTGGACAGCGAACGCAAGCGTATCCACGCGCTGTTCGAAGGCTCGCGCCCGCATTACATGATCGACACCATCACTGACCTGCCGGCCGTGATCGCTGACATCAACAAGCGTCTGGCCAACGGTGAGATGCCTCAAACCCACTGATTGCCACGCCTGCACAAACAGCGCCAGTGCCTGAACGGAACTGGCGCTTTTTACTGTCAATTACCTGAACCAGGGCATCCAGCGACTGATCGCCACAGGCAAATCCGCTGAAACAGGATTACAGTTAATGCACACCGCCAATCAAGAACGGTGGCTTGACCAGACCTGTGAGGAACACTGAATGCCGTGGAAAAACTCCGAATCGCGCTACAGCACTGTATCGATCGCGTTGCATTGGTTGATGCTGGTCCTGCTGGCACTGGTTTACGCCAGCATTGAATTTCGCGGTATTTTCCCCAAGGGCAGTGGCGGTCGGACGCTGATCGTGGAATTGCACTACATGCTCGGCCTGACCGTGTTCGTTCTCGTCTGGTTGCGTTTGTTTGCTCGCAGCCTGGGCCCGGCGCCGCAAATCTTCCCGGCCTCCCCTCGGTGGCAGACGGTAATGGCCAGACTGATGCACTGGGCGCTGTACATCTTCATGATCGCCATGCCGATGCTCGGCTGGCTGGTCACCAGTGCCAAAGGCAATCAAGTGATGTTCTACGGCATCGACCTGCCCATGCTGGTCGGCGAAGACAAGGCACTGGCCAAACAGATTCAGGGCTGGCATGAACTCGGTGCCACCATCGGCTATTGGCTGATTGGCCTGCATGCGGTGGCCGGGCTTTATCACCACTATGTGGTCGGCGATAACACCTTGCTGCGGATGATGCCCAAACGGGTGAGCCGCGATTCCTGAGACCCAACGCCTGAATGTGGGAGCAAGCTTGCTCCCACACTTGTTTCAATGCCCTTCAATGTTGTGAACCGAAGCCTCGCAGGCCCTGCAAGCCGCCGGTGTGGATAAAGATCAGTCGCGTCCCGGGCGCAAACCTGCCCGCTTCAACCTGCTGCTTGAGCGCCAGCAACGCCTTACCCGTGTACAGCGGTTCCAGAGGAATGCCGCTGGCGTTCTCGGTCTTTTCGATGAATTCAAACAACAGCGGATCGACACGGGCAAACCCGCCACGACTGGCGTCGAACAGTTCATAGAGCGCTCTGGTTTCACCCGCTTCTTCAACGATCCTCTCGACCTGCTGCGCCACGCCGTGATCGTCGGGCACCGCCAGCGCACCGTAAACCGGATGAGCCCCCGCTTCGGCCAGCACCAGGCCGGCCAGGGTCGTGCCCGTTCCGCAGGCCAGCCACCAGCCGTCGTAGCCGCTCCAGCCGATATTGGCCAGTTGCGCAGAGACCTGCGCCCTCAACTGCATGCAGCCCCGCGCGCCGGGCAAACCACCGCCACCCTCAGGAACGGGATGCAATGTCGGGTATCGGGATTGCCACGGCTGCCAGAAACCCGCTTCATGCCGCGCGCGATAGCCACCGTAACCGAGCCAGTACAACTGCATGCCGAACGCCTGCAAGTCTTTCACGGTGGGCGTTTGCTGAGGATGTCCGCGCAGCAGGCCGACCGTGGCAAAACCCAGGCGTTTGCCGGCGGCGGCCAGTGCGTGGAGGTGATTGGAGTGCGCGCCGCCGAGGCTGATGATGCCCTCGGAACCCGCTCGGTCGGCGGCATTGAGGTGTTCGATGAGCTTGAACCATTTGTTGCCGCTGATCAGCGGGTCGATCTGATCCAGACGCAGGATGGCGACTTCGATTCTGGCTGCGCCGAGCCAGTCGAGTTGCAGCGGTTCGAGGGGGGCTTGGGGTAGCCAGTTTGCAGGAGGAGAAAGCATTGATGCCGGCCCAGGGTTAAGAGCCGGCATCTTAGCAGCTGCGATTACAACTCAGCGGCCAACCGCGAACCCTGATTGATCGCCCGCTTGGCATCCAGCTCCGCCGCGACGTCCGCACCGCCAATCAAGTGCACGTTCTGCCCCGCCGCCACCAGGCCTTCCTGCAACTCGCGCAGCGGGTCCTGCCCGGCGCAGATCACGATATTGTCCACCGGCAGCACTTGCGGCTCGCCGGTTTCGCCGATGCGGATATGCAGGCCTTGGTCGTCGATCTTCAGGTATTCGACACTGTTGAGCATCTGCACCTGTTTGTTTTTCAGACCGGTGCGGTGAATCCAGCCGGTGGTTTTGCCCAGGCCGTCGCCGACCTTGGATTTCTTGCGTTGCAGCAGAAACACTTCACGGGCCGGTGCATGGGGTGCGGCCTTGATGCCAGCGACACCGCCACGCGCTTCCAGGTGCGTGTCAATGCCCCACTCTTTCCAGAATTCATCGCGGTTCTGGCTGGTGGACACACCCTGGTGAACGAGGAATTCCGACACATCGAAACCGATGCCCCCGGCGCCAATCACCGCGACACGCTTGCCCACTGGCTTGCGCTCAAGGAGCACGTCCAGGTAACTCAGGACCTTGGCGTTCTCGACGCCTGGAATCGCCGGGGTTCTTGGCGCAATGCCGGTCGCCAGGATGATTTCGTCGTAACCGCCCTCGACCAGTCTTGCCACATCCACGCGGGTGTTCAGGCACAGCTCAACGTTGGTGGTTTGCAACTTGCGGTTGAAGTAACGCAGGGTCTCGTAGAACTCTTCCTTGCCCGGCACGCGCTTGGCAACGTTGAACTGGCCGCCGATTTCGCTGGCCGAATCGAACAGCGTCACTTGATGGCCACGCTCGGCCGCTACCGTCGCGGCGGACAAACCCGCAGGACCGGCACCGACCACGGCGATTTTCTTGATCTGCTTGACCGGCACATAGTTGAGTTCTGTTTCGTGGCAGGCACGCGGGTTGACCAGGCAACTGGTCAATTTGCCGCCGAAGGTGTGATCCAGGCACGCCTGGTTGCAACCGATACAGGTGTTGATCTCGTCGGCGCGACCTTCAGCCGCCTTGTTGACGAAATCCGGGTCGGCGAGGAACGGCCGCGCCATCGAGACCATGTCGGCATCACCTTCGGCCAGGATCTGCTCGGCGACTTCCGGGGTGTTGATGCGGTTGGTGGTAATCAGCGGAATGTTCACCGAACCACGCAGCTTGGCCGTGACCTTGCTGAACGCCGCACGCGGGACCTTGGTGGCAATGGTCGGGATCCGCGCTTCGTGCCAGCCGATACCGGTGTTGATGATGGTCGCACCGGCCTGCTCGATGGCCTTGGCCAACTGCACGATTTCTTCCCAGCTGCTGCCACCTTCCACCAGGTCGAGCATCGACAGGCGGAAAATGATGATGAAGTTGGGCCCAACCGCTTCACGCACCCGACGGACGATCTCCACTGGCAAGCGCATGCGGTTTTCGTAGCTGCCGCCCCAGCGGTCTGTACGGTGGTTGGTGTGGGCAGCGAGGAACTGGTTAATGAAATAACCTTCGGAGCCCATGATTTCAACGCCGTCGTATTCGGCCTGTTGCGCCAGGGTCGAACAGGTGACGAAATCGCGGATCTGCTTCTCGATGCCTTCCTCGTCGAGCTCTTTGGGCTTGAACGGGTTGATCGGCGCCTGAATGGCGCTCGGCGCGACCTGTTTGGGGCTGTAGGCATAACGGCCGGCGTGAAGGATCTGCATGCAGATCTTGCCACCCGCCTCGTGCACCGCACGCGTCACGATCCGGTGCTTGAGCGCTTCTTCTTCGGTGGTCAGCTTGGCCGCACCGGAATACACCCCGCCCTCGTCGTTCGGACCGATGCCACCGGTGACCATCAGACCGACGCCACCACGGGCACGTTCGGCGAAGTACGCCGCCATGCGCTCGAAACCACCGGGCTTTTCCTCAAGACCGGTGTGCATCGAGCCCATCAGGGTGCGGTTGCGCAACGTGGTAAAACCCAGGTCCAGCGGGGCCAACAGGTGCGGGTAATGAGCGGCGGTCATCGGTAACTCCACAACGAGCGATCACGGAAAAATGCAGGAGCTCTGTGGCCCCCGTCAGTCATGTTCGACAGACTAAGAGCCGTAGGGTTGGCGCTCAATGACCGAAACTGACAACTTATTGATCCAAATGCACAGCACCCCTTGGCAATCGCCGACATGGGCCATACCCTAGTCATCGAATCCTGCTCACGGCCGTTGTGCTTCCCCATGCGCAAACTTTTGTACCTGACCCTCTCCATGGCGCTGATTGCCGTCCTGACGACCTACGCCATGTGGGCTGCGGATCGCCCGGTGGGTCATTACCTTTCGGACTTGCGCATCAACCTTGCCGTCGATCAGGGCGTACCTGCCGATCGCGGCAATCTGTTGGGCATCCAGCCTGAACTGTTTCCTACCGACTACCAGAGCCCTGAACGCCTGCACCGCAAACTCGCGGCCTACTTGCAGAAAGCCAAGGACCAGGGACTGCTCAATGAGAAAACCATCGTGGTCCTGCCGGAGCATGTCGGCACCTGGCTGATGGTCAGCGGCGAGAAGGATGAGTTGTACCAGGCCACCACACTGAAGGAAGCCATGAACTGGCTGGCCGTGAGCAACCCCTTGAAGTTCGTCCGTGCGTTGATCAGCGCCCAGGGCGGCAACCGCCTGGACGATGCTCACCTGCGCATGAAAGCCAAAGCCATGGCCAAGGATTACCAGGCGCTGTTTGGCGGGCTGGCCAAGGAATTCCACGTGGCACTGGTGGCAGGCTCCATTGTATTGCCCGAGCCGAGTGTCATCGACGGCACCCTGAAAATCGGCCACGGTGCGCTTTACAACAGCAGCGTCGTGTTTGGCCGCGATGGCCTGCCGATCGGACAACCGCAGCGCCAGATACATTCGGTGTTTGCCGATAAGGACGAAATCAAGGCCAACGGCGAACATTCGCTCAATGCTTTCGATACGCCGGCCGGACGCCTGGGTGTGCTGATCGGTCGCGACAGCTGGTATCCGGAAAACTATCGCAAGCTCGATGATCAGAGCGTGCAACTGGTAGCGGTTCCAGCCTTTGTGGCAGGGCGTGGCACCTGGGATCAGCCGTGGCGGGGATACCGGGGCTCGTCGACACCGGTCTCGGTCAATCTCAAGCCAGGAGAGCTCAGCGAAGGTCAGGCCTGGCAGCGCCTGACCCTGACTACCCAGGCACCGGCCAGTCAGGCCACGGCTGGCGTCAGCGTGTTTCTGCGCGGGCAATTCTGGGATCAGGGCAGCGGCGGACAAAGCTTCATCAGCAGCAACGGTCAGCAGTTCATCAACGCCAACGCGCATGGTGCACGCCTGCTGAACCTCTGGTTGTAGCGCATGAAACCGCTTCCGATGCGTCTGGGCGATCTGTCGGTGGGCTTTGTTCACAGCCTGGCCGACGCGGTGCGCAGCCACGGTGTAGATCCGCAACCTCTGCTCGACCAATACGGCCTCGATGCCGCTCGTCTCGGCGAAGCGGGTGCGCGGCTTTCGATCCCCCGTTACATGCGATTGGGCCACAGTGCCATCCAACTGACCGATGACCCGGCGCTCGGCTTGCGCATGGGCCAGCTCAGTCGCCTGAGTCAGGCCGGTCTCGCCGGAGTCACCGCCGCCCAGGCGCCGACAGTACGCGAAGCGGCACGTTGTCTGATTCGTTTTGAAGCCTTGTATGGTTCCAACTATCGCGGGCAGTCGAGCTTCCACGAAGACGTTCAGGGTGCCTGGCTGCGGTTCTATTCCATCAGCCCTTACAACACCTATAACCGCTTCGTGGTGGATTCGATCATCGCCGGATGGTTACAGCAATTATCCAGCGTAAGCCCTGCCCCGCTGCGCGCCGAACGCATCGAGATCGAGTTCGAAGCGCCCGACTATCGCGCGGACTATGAAGTGCTGGGCGACTGTCCGATCCAGTTCGGCTGTGAACACAATCAGTTGCGCCTGAACCTGGCGAGCCTTGCCCAGCGTAATCCCGAACATTGCCCAAGTACGTGGCGGCACTTGCTGCAACTGTGTGAGCGGGAACTGGAGCAACTGACACGCACCCGCAGCCTGCGTGAACGCATCACTCAGCTGCTGGGGCCTTTGCTCAATGGTGGTCGGGAACCCGACCTGGAAGAAGTGGCGGCACGCCTGAAGCTGCCTACCTGGACCTTGCGTCGCAAACTCGCCGAGGAAGGCACGCAATTTCGCGCAATCCTCAACGACACACGTCGCGATCTGGCCATGACTTACATACGCGATACCGAACTGGCGTTCGGTGAAATCGCCTACCTGCTCGGCTTTGCCTCAGCCGAAGCCTTTCAACGCGCCTTCAAACGCTGGAACGGGCAGACGCCCGGCGAATTTCGCCGCAGCCATCGCCAGTCCGCCTGACGCTTACAGCTCGGTAGCGTCTTCGGCCGGTTCCAGTGGATCCAGTTCAAACGCCTGATACTCGAGCAGCTCTTCCTGATAATCGTCCATTGTCCAGTCTCCCCCGGCTCATTGAAAAAACGTCTGATCAAATGACCAGCAAACCGAGCATAAAGTCCGCGCATGAAAGAAAAATGACGCGGCCACGACACTCCGTCGCTGTAGGATAAAACGTAGCAGGCGGTCAGGAATTTATCAGCGTTTTTTTTGAGGCAGGCTGCAAAACGGCAGCCTGGGTTGACGTGGGTCAAGTCTGGCGACGTTACGGGAGCGGCTTGCCTGTTTCCGATCCCGCAACGCTGTTGCCCATCACTGGCCGGTGACTGGCATTGCCGGGATCGGCTCGGTCGGCGGCGGCATGTCACTTGGAGGGGTCGGTGGCGTGATGGTTTCCGTGGATGCTGCCGGCGCTTCGCTCTGAGCTGCCGTGATAGGCGCCGCCTCAGGCGGTGGCGCAACCGGTTCAGAGACCGCTGGCGTAGCTTCGACAGGAGCCGGAGTCGCTGCGGGTGCCGGTTCTGCTGCCGGAGCCGGGGTTGCCGCTAACGGAGCCGGAGCAGCCTTGGCTTCAGGCACACCCAGATCGGTTTTCGGTTTTTCGGTGATGTGCGCAGCCTTCTTGGCTTCTGGCGGCAGGAACAGCTCGACCAGGGTGAAGAATCGTTCATAGAACTTGGCGGACGAGACGGTCTCACTGGCAACCTTCACCATCGAATCGTCCGACGAGCCTATTGGCATCGACACCGAGCCCAAGACGCCGACGCCGAGGCTGGCGGAGTTGTTGGTCTTCTTCAATGCATAGCGGTCCTGCAGGGCATTGGCGAACATGGTCGCATGGTGTCCTTCGCTGCCATCATCGGCGCAAACCACACTGAAGCTGATCTCCATATGGGTCTCACCGGTCTGCTGGAAGCTCTTGTGGCCACTGACCAGTTTCGGATCACTGCTGGTGATGATGTAGCCCTGGCTAAGCAATGCCCGACGGGCGGCTTCACAGGATTGCGCATCTGTCACCGGATAGTTACGGGAAAACGTACCGGAGTCGGAGAAGTTCTCATGCTCATAGATGGCGGCTTTCTTCGACGAGCACCCGGCCGCAGCGGCCAGCACCAGCGCCAGCCCGGCAACACGCATGGGAAATGATTTAAACATTGAACATCCTGAGGAAATCGGTTCGGGGCGTATTGTGCAACAGATCGTTGCTTAGCGGCGCAACGATTGTGTCTTAAAACAGATACAGGTCCGTTGATCCCGATATTAGGCAAAAGATCCCGGAAGATTGATGACAATTGCCCAAACAAAAAACCCCGACCTTTCGGCCGGGGTTCTTGATGAGTAGAAAAACTCAGTCAGGCATCAGAAACGCTTGATGTCCGCCTCGCTTTCCAGCTGCTTGCGGTACGCCGCAAAGTCTTGCTGGCCAACGCGCGAAGCGAGGAAGCGACGGTATTGAGCCTTCTCTTCTTCGGTCGGCGTTGCGGCTTCGTTCACACTGTTCAGGCGCACGATCATCAGGCTGCCATCAGGCAAGGTCACGCTACTGAAGGTCGGCTTGTCTTTCGCGACAGGCTTCGGCATACGGAACAGCGCTTGCAATACGGCTGGGTCAACCCCTTCCTGAGCCCGAGTCGCGGCGGCTGTGACTTTCCAGTTCTGACCGTCGATCGCCTTGTCCAGTGGCGTCTTGCCATCGCGCAGGCTGGCGATCAGCTCTTCAGCCTTGGTCTTGGCGGCAGCACTGGCATGCTCCTTGGCCAATTGCGCGCGGATCGGGCCAGCTACGCTTTCCAGCGGCAGCTGTGCAGGCTTCAAGTGCTCCTTGGCGCGCAATACGATCACGGTTTCAGGATCAAGCTCGATGGCGGTGCTGTTGGCTCCTTCGTCCAGCACTTCAGGGCTGAACGCTGCGGTCACCACGGCACGGTTGGCTGCAACACCCTCGCCACCTTCACGACCAAACGGCTTGGAGGTGTGAACGGTCAGTTTCAGGTCCTGCGCCGGCTGAGCCAGATCGGACGCCTCGAACGAAGAGTCTTCCAGTTGCTTGCTCGCCTCCACGAAACGTTGTTCGACCTGCTGGGCTTTCAGTTCGCGAGTCAGCTTGTCTTTCAGGCTGGCGAATGTCGGCACTTCAGGTGCTTCCACACCCAACAGCTTGATCAGGTGGAAACCGTAGTCGGTGCGAACCGGCGCGGAAACCTGATCCTTGGTCAGCGAGTACAGCGCTTTTTCGAACGCTGGATCATAGACACCCGGACCTGCATAGCCAAGATCACCGCCATTGCTTGCCGAGCCAGGATCCTGGGAAAACTCTTTGGCCAGCGCCTCGAATTTTTCGCCTTTGGCCAGACGGGCCTGGATCTCTTCGATCTTGGCCTTGGCTTGCGCCTCGGTAGTCTTGTCGTTCACTTCGATCAGAATGTGCGCAGCCCGACGTTGCTCGGACAGGTTCGCGGTTTCTTTCTGATACGCCGCCTGCAGATCTTCGTCTTTGACGCTGACCTGATCAAAGAAGGAAGCCTTCTTCAATTCGAGGTAATCGATGACTACCTGATCTGGCGTCATGAATTCCTTGGCGTGTTCGTCGTAATAGGCTTTGACTTCATCGTCAGTCAGCTTCACGGCCGCTGGGTCAGCCTTGATGTTCAGGGAAGCGAAATCGCGGGTCTGTTTTTCCAGACGGGCGAAAGCCATGACCTGTGCATCGGTGACAAAACCACTGCCCGCCACACCGGCGCGCAACTGACCGATCAGCATTTCCTGAGCCAGCATCTGGCGGAATTGCAGACGGCTGTAACCGAGCTGGCGAATGACCTGATCAAAACGCTCAGAACTGAATTTGCCATCCACCTGGAATTCAGGGGTTTGCAGGATGACCTGGTCCAATGCTGCTTCGGAAAAGGCGAATTTTGAACTTTCTGCGCCTTGCAGCAACAGTTTGCGGTCAATCAAGCCCTTGAGCGCTGATTCACGCAGCATTTTTTCATCTAGCAAGGAAGCATCGAAATCCTTGCCCAGTTGTTGCATGAGTTGACGGCGTTGCATATCGACCGCCTGGCTCAGCTCGTTTTGGCTGATTTGTTCGCCGTTGACCTTCGCCGCTTCATTGTTGTGCGTCGTGGCCTTGAAAATGGCGTCGAAACCGGTCAAAGCCATCAATGCAACGATGACTCCGATAATGGTCTTGGCAATCCAGCCTTGTGAATTGTCCCTGATATTCTGCAGCATGCGTCCCCCATAAACGGTTGAACTTCAAAATTAGGCAACCGTGGAGCGTGGGTAGAATCCGGATAGAAGAAAGGCGCATCCGAGGATGCGCCTTCTCGTAACTGGCGGAGCGGACCGATGACTCGAACTTGCGAGCCTCGGCGTCACGGACCGGCATCTCGCCGACTGGACTACCGCTCCGCTGCCAGGTCAGGCATGACCCCGACCCGGATAGGCAAAAACCTGAATCGAACTTAGTTGACAGCTTCTTTCAGAGCTTTACCGGCTTTGAAACCTGGTTTTTTGGCTGCTGCGATTTCCAGAGTCTTACCGGTCTGTGGGTTACGACCAATGCGAGCTGGACGATCGGTTACGGAGAAAGTACCGAAACCTACCAGAACAACAGAGTCGCCAGCCTTGAGAGCGCCAGTGACGGATTCGATTACAGCATCCAGCGCACGGCCAGCAGCAGCTTTCGGGATATCAGCGGATGCAGCGATAGCATCAATCAGTTCCGACTTGTTCACTCTAAGTCCCCTTATATCTATTTGAGTATGATTCTAAGTTTTTTGGTGAAAGCAAAAACGAGTGCTGAATGGCCTACAGACACTTAAGAGCCGCTTTATAACAAGGGCTCTAAAAAGCTGTCAAGGAAGCCCCCCAGGCAAATACGTACTAATGCGTGCTAATTCTTTCCTTGGAATCGGACTCGCGTTTTTCATCCTTCGCGACTATCTCCGGAGCCACATCCGGCAAGGGCTCCGGCGCGTATTGCAGCGCAATTTGCAGGACCTCGTCAATCCATTTAACCGGTTTAATCTGTAGATCTTGCTTGATATTGTCAGGAATTTCCTTCAGATCGCGCACATTCTCTTCAGGAATGATCACGGTCTTGATCCCGCCACGGTGAGCAGCCAACAGTTTTTCTTTCAAACCACCGATCGCCAGTACCTGACCACGCAATGTAATTTCACCGGTCATGGCGACGTCCGCGCGCACAGGAATACCGGTCAATGCAGAAACCAGCGCCGTGCACATGCCCACACCGGCACTTGGGCCGTCCTTGGGGGTCGCCCCTTCCGGCATGTGGATGTGCGTGTCACGCTTCTCGTGGAAGTCCAGGGGAATCCCCAGGCTCTTCGCGCGGCTACGGACGACGGTCAAGGCAGCGGTGATCGACTCGACCATCACGTCACCCAGCGAACCGGTCTTGATCAACTGGCCTTTACCCGGTACGACGGCAGCTTCGATAGTCAGCAATTCACCGCCCACCTGAGTCCACGCCAACCCGGTGACTTGTCCGATCTGGTCCTGTTGTTCAGCCAGGCCGTAGCGGAATTTACGCACGCCCAGGAAGTGCTCCAGCATGTCTGCGGTGACCTTCACCGAGAAGCGTTTTTCCAGAGCATGCTCTTTGACCGCCTTACGGCAAACCTTGGCAATCTGGCGCTCCAGCCCCCGCACACCGGCTTCGCGAGTGTAATAACGGATGATGTCGCGAATCGCTTCGGCGTCGAATTCCAGCTCGCCTTTCTTCAAGCCGTTAGCCGCAATCTGCTTCGGCGAAAGGTATTTGACGGCGATGTTGATCTTCTCGTCTTCGGTGTAGCCCGGCAGACGAATCACCTCCATCCGATCCAGCAGTGCCGGTGGAATGTTCATGGAGTTCGAAGTGCACAGGAACATCACGTCGGACAGGTCGTAATCGACTTCCAGATAGTGATCGTTGAAATTGTGGTTCTGCTCGGGATCGAGCACTTCCAGCAACGCCGACGCCGGGTCACCACGCATATCGCTGCCCATCTTGTCGATTTCATCGAGCAGGAACAACGGGTTGCGGACACCCACTTTTGTCATCTTTTGAATCAATCTTCCTGGCATCGAACCGATGTAAGTACGGCGATGACCACGAATTTCAGCTTCATCACGCACACCGCCGAGGGCCATGCGCACGAATTTGCGGTTGGTGGCGTGTGCAATCGACTCCGCCAGAGAGGTTTTACCCACCCCAGGAGGACCTACCAGGCACAACACGGGACCACGAATTTTCTTCACGCGCTTTTGTACGGCGAGATATTCGAGAATCCGCTCTTTGACTTCTTCCAGACCATAGTGATCGGCATCAAGAATGTCTTCGGCGCGCGCCAGATCCAGACGCACTTTGCTCTGAGCCTTCCACGGCACCTGAACCAGCCAGTCGATATAAGAACGCACCACGGTCGCTTCCGCGGACATCGGCGACATTTGCTTGAGCTTGTTCAGTTCGGCCGTAGCCTTGGCCAGCGCATCCTTCGGCAGACCAGCGGCGTCGATACGCTTTTTCAGCTCCTCGACTTCGTTGTGGCCTTCGTCGCTGTCGCCGAGCTCTTTCTGAATGGCCTTCATCTGCTCATTCAGGTAGTACTCGCGCTGACTGCGCTCCATTTGCTTTTTAACGCGACCGCGTATGCGTTTTTCGACTTGCAGCAGATCGATCTCGGCATCCAGCAGGGCCAGAACGTGCTCGACCCGGGCCGACAAATCAATGATTTCGAGAATTTCCTGCTTCTGCTCGATCTTCAATGCCATGTGCGCGGCCATGGTGTCGACCAGGCGCCCAGGTTCATCGATGCTGTTGAGCGACGACAGGACTTCAGCAGGGACTTTCTTGCCCAACTGCACATATTGCTCGAACTGTGACAGCAGGCTGCGCACGAACACTTCCGACTCGCGCTCGGGTGCTTCAACTTCATCGATCAAGGAGACTTCGGCGCGGCAATGGCCGTCGACTTCGCTGAAGCGCTCCACTGCGCCTCGCTGCTCGCCCTCGACCAAAACCTTGACCGTACCGTCAGGCAGCTTCAGCAGCTGCAGAACGGTCGCAATCGTACCAACGCGATAAAGTGCATCTTCACCGGGATCGTCGTCAGCAGGGTTTCTCTGGGCCAGCAGAAGGATCTGCTTGTCGCCCGACATCGCAGCCTCAAGGGCTTCGATGGATTTCTCGCGCCCCACGAACAGCGGGATAACCATGTGCGGATAAACCACGACATCACGCAATGGCAAGAGAGGCAATTCGATGGTTGTCTTCATGATTTCGCCTCTATGGCGGCCATAAGGCCGTAAACAGATGGAAGTAAGCTTGAAACCAAGATGGGGGCTGGTTTGGAAAAAAACAAGCGGATAAAAGAGCGACTTGAACGATCGCTGCCTACGGCAGCGCCTGTGGGTCAGGATACATCGAAAACTCAGGTCGGGTGTCATCCCGCGTGCACTGGCAAGCCAACGCCTGCACTGACCGGTCCCACAAAAGCAAAGGGGCCCGAAGGCCCCTTCTTTGTTCCAGCTGCGTGACGCTTAAGCGTCTGGCGCGGCCTTGGCAGCAGGCTCACTGTTTTCGTAGATATACAGTGGCTTGGACTTGCCTTCTATAACGCTTTCATCGATCACTACTTTACTCACCTCGGACTGCGAGGGGATTTCGTACATAGTGTCGAGCAATACACCTTCGAGAATCGAACGCAGACCACGAGCACCGGTCTTTCTTTCCAGCGCGCGTTTCGCGACCGATTTCAGAGCATCGGCACGGAATTCAAGGTCCACGCCTTCCATCTCGAACAGCTTGGCATACTGCTTGGTCAGAGCATTTTTCGGCTCGGTGAGGATCTGCATCAAAGCCGCCTCATCGAGCTCATCCAGTGTGGCAAGTACCGGCAGACGACCCACGAATTCCGGGATCAATCCAAACTTGACCAAATCGTCAGGTTCGACCTCACGCAGGGATTCACCGACTTTCTTGCCTTCTTCCTTGCTGCGCACTTCTGCGTTGAAACCGATGCCGCCCTTGGTGGAACGGTTTTGAATAACCTTTTCCAGCCCGGAGAATGCACCACCACAGATGAACAGGATGTTACGGGTGTCGACCTGAAGGAATTCCTGCTGCGGATGCTTGCGACCACCCTGAGGCGGAACGGAAGCGACCGTGCCTTCGATCAACTTGAGCAAGGCCTGCTGCACGCCCTCACCGGAAACGTCCCGGGTGATCGACGGGTTGTCAGACTTGCGCGAAATCTTGTCGATTTCATCGATATAGACGATGCCCATCTGGGCTTTTTCCACATCGTAATCACACTTCTGCAGCAGCTTCTGAATGATGTTCTCGACATCTTCACCCACATAACCCGCCTCGGTGAGGGTGGTTGCGTCGGCGATGGTGAACGGAACGTTCAGCAAACGGGCCAGAGTTTCGGCAAGCAGGGTTTTACCCGAGCCTGTCGGGCCGATCAGCAAGATGTTGCTCTTGCCGAGTTCGACGTCGTCATTCTTCTTGTCACGCTGGTTCAGGCGCTTGTAGTGGTTGTACACCGCTACGGCCAGAACCTTTTTCGCACGCTCCTGACCAATCACGTATTGATCAAGGATGCCGCTGATTTCTTTAGGCGAAGGCAATTTATGCGCGCTGCTTTCGGCCTGTGCTTCCTGCACCTCCTCGCGGATGATGTCATTGCACAGGTCGACGCACTCGTCGCAGATAAAGACCGAGGGGCCGGCAATCAATTTGCGTACTTCATGCTGGCTTTTGCCACAGAAGGAGCAATAGAGCAGCTTGCCGTTGTCCTCGCCGTTGCGGGTGTCAGTCATTCGTTCGATCCAAATCCGATAGGCTTGCAACACAAGATGAAGGCTATTGCGGGCTTTTTCAAGCCCGCTGGTGATCGGACCCGCCGACCACCCCTATTTTGAGCTGCTTATTTTAAGCGGGGCGCTGGTTGATCACTTCATCGATCAACCCGTATTCACGCGCCGCTTCCGCACTCATGAAATTGTCGCGGTTTGTATCGCGCTCGATTTCTTCAAGTGTGCGACCGCTATGCTTGGCCATCAGCGTGTTCAGACGCTCACGGATGAAGAGGATTTCCTTGGCATGGATTTCGATATCCGAGGCCTGGCCCTGGAAACCGCCCAGCGGCTGGTGAATCATCACGCGCGAGTTCGGCAGGCAGTAACGCTTGCCAGGGGCACCCGCCGTCAAAAGAAACGCGCCCATGCTGCACGCTTGACCGATACAGGTGGTCGAAACGTTGGGTTTGATGAACTGCATGGTGTCATAGATCGACATACCCGCCGTCACCGAACCGCCCGGGGAGTTGATATAGAGATGGATGTCCTTGTCCGGGTTTTCCGCTTCAAGGAAAAGCAGTTGCGCACAGATCAGGTTGGCCATGTAGTCCTCTACCGGGCCAACCAGAAAGATTACTCGTTCCTTGAGCAGACGCGAGTAAATGTCGTAGGCGCGCTCGCCACGAGCGGACTGCTCGACAACCATCGGGACCAGACCGCCTGCGGCCTGGATATCAGAGTTCTGCTGAATATACGAATTACGGAACATGCTCTGCAGTCACTCCCAAATAGTTATGTCTTGAATACGCATAAGCCAGCACGAAGGCTGGCTTATGGTGTGTACTTCTTACCGCAAAAACGATCAGTCGGCTTTTGGAGCTTCTACCGGCTTGACCGCTTCTTCGTAAGAGACCGATTTGTCGGTCACGCTAGCTTTCTGCAGAACAGTATCCACAACTTGCTCTTCCAGCACAACCGAACGAACTTCGTTCAATTGCTGGTCATTTTTGTAGTACCAAGACACAACTTGTTCAGGCTCCTGGTAGGCAGAGGCCATTTCCTGAATCATTTCGCGAACGCGGGCTTCGTCAGGCTTGAGGTCGAATTGCTTGACCACTTCAGCCACGATCAGACCCAGCACAACACGGCGCTTGGCTTGCTCTTCGAACAGCTCGGCCGGCAGTTGATCAGGCTTGATATTGCCACCGAACTGCTGAACAGCCTGCACGCGCAGACGGTCAACTTCGTTGGACAGCAGAGCCTTAGGCACTTCGATCGGGTTGGTGGCCAGCAGACCGTCCATTACCTGATTCTTGACCTTGGACTTGATCGCCTGACGCAGTTCACGCTCCATGTTCTTGCGAACTTCGGTGCGGAAGCCTTCCAGACCGGTTTCCTTGATACCGAATTGAGCGAAGAATTCTTCGTTCAGTTCTGGCAGTTTTGGCTCGGAAACGCTGTTTACAGTAACGGTGAACTCGGCAGTTTTGCCAGCCAGGTCCAGGTTCTGATAGTCCTCTGGGAAGGTCAGGTTCAGAACGCGTTCTTCGCCAGCCTTAGCACCAACCAGACCTTCTTCGAAACCCGGGATCATGCGGCCGGAACCCAGAACCAGCTGAGTCCCCTTGGCGGAACCACCGGCGAACACTTCACCGTCGACCTTGCCGACGAAATCGATGTTCAGTTGGTCTTCGTTTTGAGCAGCGCGATCGGCCACTTCGAAACGGGTGTTCTGCTTGCGCAGGATGTCCAGCATTTTGTCCAGATCGGCATCAGCCACGTCAGCGCTCAGACGCTCTACGGTGATACCTTCGAAACCGGCAACGGTGAACTCAGGGAACACTTCGAAAACAGCAACGTATTCCAGGTCCTTGCCAGCTTCGAGCGACTTAGGCTCGATCGAAGGCGAACCAGCCGGGTTCAGCTTCTGCTCAACCACAGCTTCGTAGAAGGAGGACTGGATCACGTCGCCTACAGCTTCCTGGCGAGCTTCAGCGCCGAAGCGACGCTTGATTTCGCTCATTGGCACTTTGCCTGGACGGAAGCCAGCAATCTTGGCCTTTTGGGCAGTCTGCTGCAGACGCTTGTTGACCTGAGTCTCGATGCGCTCAGCCGGCACGGTGATGCTCATGCGGCGCTCAAGAGCAGAAGTATTTTCAACAGAAACTTGCATGGATATTCCTCGTTGCACAGACGTTGGCCGGCCGTTTCCGACCCCAGAATCAAGGGCATGCATTCTAGTGGGTCAAACTCAAGAAGTCACCCTACTGAAAACGGGTAAAAACGCAGCAGGCAATTTATAGGTGCGAATGCACGAATGCACCTCGCCCCGGTGGCAAATACAGCCAATCACGCCAGGGCTCTGCGCCAACCCTTCTATATATAGAAGAGGCTGCCAATCATCTCCCTGACAGCCGATCTTGCGTACAAGGCCGGCGGGCAGCGCAGCATCATCGAGAAACATAAATACGACGAAACGCCCTACCCCTGCGACCCAGAACCTGCGGCCACGGAAAACTCATGCCACTAAAACAAAAAAGGCGCCAGACTGTTAAATCTGGCGCCTTTCGGAATATGGGGTGGACGATGGGGATCGAACCCACGACAACGGGAGTCACAATCCCGTGCTCTACCAACTGAGCTACGCCCACCATATTGCGTAACAATGAAGCCAAACGACTTCCTTGCTGACCCCAACCAAGCCTATCGGCATGAGTGAAGCTTTATTTGGTGCGGATGAAGAGACTCGAACTCTTACGCCTCGCGGCGCTGGAACCTAAATCCAGTGTGTCTACCAATTCCACCACATCCGCAGGTGAATCTGTTAAAGCAAAGGCGCCAGACTGTTAATCTGGCGCCTTCCGAAATATGGGGTGGACGATGGGGATCGAACCCACGACAACGGGAGTCACAATCCCGTGCTCTACCAACTGAGCTACGCCCACCATATTGCGTTACTTGTGCCAAAGCTGCCTAATGGCGCACCCGGCAGGACTCGAACCTGCGACCATCCGCTTAGAAGGCGGATGCTCTATCCAGCTGAGCTACGGGCGCCTTATTAATCTGTACCCTTGAAGGACTACAAACTAAATGCTTTCGAGTCTCGCAGAACCGTAATTCCGCTTGACCTTCTTAACCAGTGCTAGGCTGTGCCCGACAAGTGCGACGAATAGTATAGAGCCCCCCGAGGGTCGTCAAATCCTTTTTAAAAAAAATTCATTTAATTAAAGGAGTTAGGGGAATTTGCAGACCAAGCGCCTTTGCCCTCACCTCCTGACATGCGAGAATGCGTTCTCTTTTTTTCCCCTCTCGATGGTTAATCACGCGCAATGACTGCACAACTAATCGACGGCAAATCGATCGCCGCCAGACTGCGCCAGCAGATCGCCCAACGGGTCAATGAGCGTCGCCAGCAAGGCCTGCGCACGCCCGGCCTCGCGGTGATCCTGGTCGGCAGCGATCCTGCCTCTCAGGTTTATGTCTCGCACAAGCGTAAAGACTGTGAAGAGGTCGGCTTTCTTTCCCAAGCCTATGACCTGCCTTCCGAAACCACTCAAGAAGCGCTGACCGATCTGATCGATCGACTCAATGACGATCCGGCAATCGACGGTGTCCTGCTTCAGCTTCCTCTGCCAGAACACCTAGACGCGTCCAAGTTGCTGGAACGCATTCGTCCGGACAAGGACGTCGACGGGTTCCACCCATATAACGTCGGTCGCCTGGCCCAACGCATTCCACTGCTGCGCCCGTGCACCCCGAAAGGCATCATGACATTGCTGGAAAGCACCGGTGCCGATCTCTATGGCATGGATGCGGTAATTGTCGGTGCCTCCAACATTGTGGGTCGCCCGATGGCGATGGAATTGTTGCTGGCCGGCTGCACCGTGACCGTCACCCACCGCTTCACCAAGGACCTGGCCGGTCACATCGGTCGTGCCGACCTGGTCGTGGTGGCCGCCGGCAAACCGGGCCTGGTCAAAGGTGAATGGATCAAGGAAGGCGCGATCGTGATCGACGTCGGCATCAACCGTCAGGAAGACGGCAAGCTGGTCGGCGACGTGATCTACGAAACCGCCCTGCCCCGTGCCAGCTGGATCACTCCAGTGCCGGGCGGTGTCGGTCCGATGACCCGTGCATGCCTGCTGGAAAACACACTGTACGCGGCTGAAACCCTGCACAGCTGAGTCCTGTTTCCGGCGTTGCCAGCCAGTCAAGGAACCCCGCCCATGGCGGGGTTTTTTTCGCCTTCGGAAAAAGCTGACCACCCGCCGGAAAATGACTTTTTTTTCATGTTTCAAATGACTTTAACGTCTTCCCGGAACAACCATCGACAGTTATTCAGCCATACTCCAGAATGTCGCGCTTTTTAGGAAATAGCCCGTTACAAAACGGCTTATCAACACTTTATGAGTCTGCCAGCGTGAAAATCCGTCTTTCTATCCTGAGCCTATTTTTTGCAGTTACAGGGACTTTCATCACGCCAATCGCCAGCGCTGGCGAAACCACCGCAGCGCCTCGAGATACATCGCACCTGAAGATCGCTTCCGGCAGTGCATTGCTGGTGGATCTGCAGTCCAACAAAGTCATTTACGCCAGCAATCCCGACGTCGTTGTACCCATCGCTTCCGTGAGCAAACTGATGACCGGCCTGGTGATCGTTGAAGCCCGACAGAACATGGACGAATACATCAACATCAACATCAGTGACACCCCGGAAATGAAAGGTGTGTTCTCCCGGGTCAAGCTCAACAGCGAAATGCCGCGCCGGGAAATGCTGCTGATCGCCTTGATGTCGTCGGAAAACCGAGCCGCCGCAAGCCTGGCGCACCACTATCCGGGTGGCTATGCGGCGTTCATTGCTGCGATGAACGCCAAGGCCAGGGCGCTGGGCATGACCAATACCCATTTCGTCGAGCCAACCGGCCTCTCCCCACGCAACGTGTCCACCGCCCGCGACCTGAGCAAACTGTTGGTGGCCGCGCACAAGTACCCGCTGCTGACGCAACTGAGTACCACCAAGGAAAAGACCGTGTCGTTCCGCAAACCCAACTACAGCCTGGGTTTCCACAACACCGATCACCTTATTGGCAAACCGAACTGGAACATCGAACTGACCAAAACCGGTTTCACCAACCAAGCGGGTCACTGCCTGGTCCTGGTCACCCATATGGCTAACCGCCCGGTTGCATTGGTGATCCTCGATGCCTACGGCAAATACACGCACTTTGCCGATGCCACTCGTATCCGTAACTGGGTCGAAACCGGCCACAGCACAGACGTGCCTTCTGTAGCCCTGCAATACAAATCCGAAAAGAACCTCAAACAGCGTCAAAGCGGCGTGGTTGAAGCCTCGAAATAACGGCGCAACAGCACAAAGCAAAAGCCCCGATCATTCGGGGCTTTTTTTCATCTGTCATTAATCATTGGGCAGCGGCATCTGGTCGTCATCCGGGATACCGTCGCCGGTACTCGGGTCTCTCCAGGGTTTCGGATGTTCGGTTGACACCACCGCAGGACGAGCCAGAGGATCGCGCATCGGGCTATCCGGATCCATCACCGGATCCACGTCTTGCTCAGGTGTTGTCGGGACGTTTTCCGGACGTTTATCGTCAAAGCTAGAATCAGTAGACATACACACCTCCAATGTGACCTAGGGTTTCAGATCACCCAGTGGATCGTAAGGCTTCGCCGGAGCCTTGGGATTATCGCCCGGCTTGACATCCCGCGGCGCCTTGGCCGGACCAATGGGATCGACCTGAGGGTCGGCGAGATCCGGGGAGTCGGGGTCGAACGCCAGCTCATCGCCGGACGAATGCTCAGACGAATGCGGGCCGGCGGGGGTATTGGAATGTGCCATGAACGCCTCCTGATCGTGGCCCGAGAAACCCGGGCCTTAATCATCAGAAGCTGGCAATGCGCAGGGGTGCCATGGAGGTGACAAACGGGCTTACTGTGCGCCCAACGCTTTCTTCGCCTTGGTGGCCGCCTGCTCCTGACCGGCCTGCGCGAGTTCGTTGGCAGCCTTGAGCCAGCGCTGCTGATCGACATTGGCCGGTATCTGCGTTGGTGCCTGAATCAACACGGCCCAGCCACCGGCATCCTTGAACGCCGATTCAAATGAACTGAAGCTCATCAACGTGCGCTGATTCATGCCTGCTCGCAGCAGCACGGTCTGCTTGTGACGGTTGTACCCGGCGAGAATGGCATAACGCGGCTCGGCCCACAGCGCCGAGCCTTCAGTGAAGCGCACCATCACCGGATAGCCGGCCGCAACCTGGGTCAACAAGGCTGGCAGGTTACTGTCGAGGGGATAGACCATCATCCCGTATTCACGGGCCAGGTTCTGCATGTTCTGTTGCAGTTGCGCTTCGGCGCCCGGCAAATGCAGCGGCTTGTCGAGCAAACCAGGGGTAATCACGACTCCCTGCTGGGACAGCATGCTCGCCAGCACCTGCGGCCCGCTTTGATTCGCCACGCCCTTGTAAAACTGGCCTCTAAGTTCGACACGCTCCGGCAGACGCTTGATCTCCGGCGCCACACTGCCCGCACAGCCAGCCAGACCCGCCACAGCCCCCACAATCAGTACCGCCGATAGAATTCGAGAAATTACCCGCACCATCATCACTCTCTTGGTCAGACGCCAGGCGATCGCATTCCCGGCTTGGCCGTCGATCATAGGGCGCCACGCGCCGGCGGTATAGCCTTAACCGGTAGATGATCGCTCTTGATAGAGCGAACTGGTTGATCTCAGTCGACCTTCGATCAATAGCCTGAAACACCGCAGCGTCTAGACTGTCACTTGCAAGTCGTGTGTGCCCGCTGCAGGGCAAAGAGGAGGCATCGATGAGCCTGACAATGACAATCGTGATGTTGATTTCCAGCTGGCTGGCCGTTGCCACCGCCATGCTTTGGGGAGTTCTGCGAATTACGCGTCGGCACCATCACCACCCTGTTCAACCGACGCCCTTGGTCAAAGCCGAAAAATCCGCCGAGCACCACGCCACGGCCCATTAACCGAAGCCTTCGGGCCCTGCAAACAAAAACGGCCGCCTGGACTCTTTCGAGCACAGGCGGCCGTTTGTTTAGGCGCCAATCAAGCCTCAGCGGAAGCCCGCTTCTGCCGTGCACGGCGGGACATCATGTTCAACACCTCAATCGCAGCCGAGAACGCCATCGCAGCGTAGACGTAGCCTTTCGGTACGTGGGCGCCGAAGCCTTCGGCGATCAGCGTCATGCCGATCATGATCAGGAAGCCCAGGGCCAGCATCACCACCGTCGGGTTGTCGTTGATGAACTTGGCCAGTGGATCAGCCGCCAGCAACATCACCAGCACCGACACCACCACCGCGATGATCATGATCGGCAAATGCTCGGTCATGCCGACAGCGGTAATGATGCTGTCGATGGAGAACACCATGTCCAGCATCAGGATCTGACCAATCGCTGCGGCAAAGCCCAGGGTCACGGTCGAGGTCGCCGAGGTCGGATCTTCCGGAGCCGGGTCCATGCTGTGATGGATCTCGGTGGTGGCTTTCCACAACAGGAACAGGCCACCGGCAATCAGGATCATGTCTTTCCAGGAGAAGGCCTGGCCAAACACTTCGATCACAGGCGCCGTCAACTGAACGATGAACGCAATGGTACTCAGCAAGCCCAGTCGCAGAATCAGCGCCATGCCGATACCAATGCGCCGTGCTTTCTGGCGATGTTGCTCGGGCAGTTTGTTGGTCAGGATCGAGATGAAGATCAGGTTATCGATGCCAAGCACGATTTCCATCACCACCAGGGTGGCCAGGGCAATCCACGCAGTGGGGCTGGCAGCTAGTTGTAAAAGGTATTCCATGGGTCAGTCCTGACTCGCTGTAAGACGGTTTAGATTTCCTGGGACGAAGATTCGGTTTTTCCCGCATCTTTTTCCGTTGATTCTTTTTTGCTGCTCAACCCGCCAGTGGCATCGCTCAGCGCTTGCTCGGCGGCTTTGTGAGTATCGTCGATGGCCTGTTTGGCGCTTTCGGCAGCTTTGCCCATCAGTTGCTGGGCGCTTTTTTCAGCCTGGTCACAACCGGCCAGTACCAGTAAAGACGTGATCAGCAATGCCGTGGTCTTGAACTTCATGTTGTCTCCTTCCAATAGAACAAACGGTGCCGAGACGATGGCCCGTTGATAGCGACGCATTCTAGGGAGGCAAACACTTCAGGAAAATTCGTATTTTTAGCAGCTATACTTCGGTTTTAACGAACTGTAGAACCCGCAATGCTCAACTATCGACAACTGCATTACTTCTGGGTCGTGGCCAAGACCGGCAGCATTGTGCGCGCCTGCGAGCAACTGAACCTGACGCCCCAGACCATCAGCGGACAAATCTCCCTGCTCGAACAGACCTATGGCATCGAGTTGTTTCGCCGTGTCGGCCGGCAACTGGAGCTCACCGAGGCCGGCCGGCAAACCCTGCCCTACGCCGAACAGATGTTTCAGCTGGGAGGTGAACTGGAACTGATGCTGCGGGCGCAACCCAACGAACAACAGATCCTGTTCCGGGTCGGTGTGGCCGACGTGGTGCCCAAATCCATCGTCTACCGACTGATCGCGCCCACCATGGAATTGAGCGAACCGCTGCGCATCACCTGTCGCGAAGACAAGC
This sequence comes from Pseudomonas sp. TE12234, assembly GCF_054061835.1. Classification (NCBI taxonomy): domain Bacteria; kingdom Pseudomonadati; phylum Pseudomonadota; class Gammaproteobacteria; order Pseudomonadales; family Pseudomonadaceae; genus Pseudomonas; species Pseudomonas sp. TE12234. Next base: position 21,440 of record NZ_JBSSEP010000015.1, on the reverse strand, counting down.
TCGAACGCCTGCTCGCCGACCTGGCCATCCAGCGCCTGGACCTGGTGATCTCCGACAGCCCGATGCCGTCGCACCTGGACATCAAGGGCTACAGCCAGAAACTCGGTGAATGCGGGATCAGTTTTTTTGCGACCAGGGAGCTGGCAGCGCTCTACGGTGGCGACTTCCCCGGTAGCCTGAGCGGGGCTCCGCTGCTGATTCCCGGACCGGAAACCGTGGTGCGCAGCCGCTTGCAACGCTGGTTCGCCGAACAACAGATCCAGCCGCGCATCGTTGGCGAATTCGACGACAGCGCCTTGATGCAAGCCTTCGGGCAGTCCGGTAGCGGGATTTTCATCGGTCCGAGCGTGATCGCCGATGAAGTGCGGCGCCAATACGGCGTGGAGGTGATTGGCCAGACCGACGCGGTCAGCGAGTCGTTCTATGCCATTTCGGTGGATCGCAAGGTCAAGCACCCCGGCATTGTCGCCATTACCGAAGGTGCCCGCCGCGAGTTGTTTACCGAACTGTGAAGCCTCAGGCGAAGACTGGCCGAGGCTTGAAGGTCATCAGCGCGATGGCCAACAGGATCGACGCCAGAATAAAAGCGGCAGCCGCAAACCCCAGGCCTTGCAAGCCAACGCTGTCGATGACCCGGCCACCGATCATGGCGCCCAGGCCGATCCCCAGGTTGGCCCCGGCAATGTTCAGCGATGCCGCGAATGCGGGTGCCTCGGGTGCGGCTTTCATCAACCGCACATGGCTGACCAGAAACAGCGCTGCCTGAGTGATGCCCCAGATGCCCATCGCCGCCGCCAGACCGACAGGCGAATGAATGTTCGGCACCAGCGCCACCAGGCCAGCAATCATGAACGCGCAGAACATCATCGAAGCGATCAGCGGATGGCGATCCACCGCACGCCCCCCCAGCGAGTTACCGATCAACCCGACCGCGCCGAAGCCCATCAGGCACCAGCCAACCACCGTGCCATCGAAACCGGCCAAACGCTCGAGGATGTCCGCCAGGTAGGTGTAGGCGGTGAACATGCCGCTGAACACAATGATCGACAGCAGCACGTGGCCCACCATCAATGGGCTGCGCAGGATCTTGAACTGTGAACGGAAACTGACCTGGTGCTGATGCAGACTGGTTTTGGGCAAATAGATAAACAGCAGCAGCGCCTTGGCAAAGGCGATGAACGCGAGGATGCCGAAAGCACTGCGCCAGCCGAATGCATCGGAAATCAGGGTACCCACCGGGATACCGAACACCGTAGCGCAGACGATGCCGAAGCCGATCTTGGCGATGGCGCGTCCGGCGTAATCCGGCCCGACGATATCCACCGCCGTCTCACTGGCCAGCGCCCAGAACACCGGCAGTCCCAAGGCAGGAATCAAGCGGGCAAGCGCCATGACCCCAATGTTCGGCGCCAACGCCGCGAGGGTGTTGGCCAGGCCGAACATGATCAACACGCTGATGAACAGCTTGCGCCGCTCGAACCGGGCGAAATACGCGGTGAGGAATGGCCCGAAGGCGGCAACGGTGAACGCGAACAGGGTCACCAGCAACCCCGCTTGCGGGATGCTGACCTCTAGGTCGCGGGCGATGGCCGGCAGCAGGCCGACAATGATGAACTCCGTGGTCAGCACTGTGAAACCGGCGGCGGACAACAGAAGGATGGGCAACAACCGCATGCAAAACTCCAGAAAAACGACAACACCAGCGATAGCCCGAAGGCCCACTGGCAGACATGAAAATGAGGATGGCGGATCTTAACAGAGTGTTTGCGCACAGGGTTGCACGAACCTGCAAATTGCGTTGAACGCCAGGGCGTCAGTTCGTCACAGGTCTGAAGGATCGGCCCTACGCTGTGATAAAGTCCGCGCCCTGAAAAACGTACACCCTGTGGTCGATGCCGTTCAACCAAGCCGAAACACTGACCTGTGGCGAGGGAGCTTGCTCCCGCTGGACTGCGCAGCAGGCCCATTTTTTTGGGGCCGCTTCGCTGCCCAGCGGGAGCAAGCTCCCTCGCCACAGGTTAATCAGCGGCATTACACCCCCGCGTTTCCCCTTACGGTTTCCTGCCTGCGGCCTGCCCGGCTTGTTGCTGCACACCTGCGAAACCATGCACTTATAAAAAATCAGAGATGCTGTTTTATGACCGCTTCATCCCCTTCTCTATGGCAACACCTCAAACGCACCAGCCTGGTCACGCAAATCATCATCGGTTTGATCGCCGGGATTGCCCTGGCGCTGTTCGCGCCGGAAGCGGCAAAGGCCACGGCGTTTATCGGCAAGGTCTTCGTCAGTGCGCTAAAAGCGGTCGCGCCGATTCTGGTGTTCGTGCTGGTCATGGCGTCGATCGCCAACCATAAACACGGCCAGGAAACCCACATCCGGCCGATTCTGTTCTTGTACCTGCTGGGCACCTTTGCCGCCGCCGTGGTCGCGGTAGTGGCGAGCATGATGTTCCCCTCCAGCCTGGTGCTGTCGACCCATGACGTTGCGGTGACCGCGCCCGGCGGCATCGGCGAAGTCCTGCAAAGCCTGATGCTGAGCGTGGTCGACAACCCGATCAGCGCACTGATGAACGCCAACTTCATCGGCATTCTGGCCTGGGCCATCGGCATGGGCGTCGCCATTCGCCACGCCGGCGACACCACCCGCGAAGTGCTGGGCGACCTGTCCAATGGCGTGACCGTCATCGTGCGCGTGGTGATTCGCTTTGCACCGCTGGGGATCTTCGGCCTGGTGGCCTCGACCCTGGCCACCTCCGGTTTCGGTGCCCTGGTCGGTTACGCCCACCTGCTGGCGGTGCTGCTCGGCTGCATGCTGTTCGTGGCGCTGGTGATGAACCCGGCCATCGTCTTCTGGAAATTGCGTCGCAACCCCTATCCACTGGTGCTGACCTGCCTGCGTGAAAGCGGGATCACCGCGTTCTTCACCCGTAGCTCGGCGGCGAACATTCCCGTCAACCTGGAACTGAGCAAGCGCCTGGGCCTGCATGAAGACACCTACTCGGTGTCGATCCCGCTGGGTGCCACCATCAACATGGCCGGTGCAGCCATCACCATTACCGTACTGGCGCTGGCAGCGGTGCATACCCTGGGCATTGCCGTGGACATCCCGACCGCGATCCTGCTCAGCGTTGTCGCAGCCATCTGCGCCTGTGGCGCTTCGGGTGTGGCGGGCGGTTCGCTGCTGCTGATTCCACTGGCGTGCAGCTTGTTCGGCATCCCAAGTGAAATCGCGATGCAGGTGGTCGCGGTCGGTTTCATCATCGGCGTACTGCAGGACTCGGCGGAGACGGCGTTGAATTCGTCCACCGACGTGCTGTTCACGGCGGCGGCATGCCTGGGTGAAGAGGCAAAGGCAGAACGCCTGGCCTAACCCAAACCCCCTGTGGGAGCGAGCCTGCTCGCGATGGCGGTGTCACATTCAATATCAATGTTGACTGACCCACTGCTATCGCGAGCAGGCTCGCACACAGGGTTCGTGGTGTAGCGAATAAATGCGCACACATGAAAAAGCCCCCGCAACCCAAGGCTGCGGGGGCTTTTTTGTACCTGGACGGTTTAGAACGCGCCCATGTAATCGCGCTTGCCCACTTCCACGCCGTTGTGGCGCAGCAATGCGTAAGCGGTGGTGACGTGGAAGAAGAATTGCGGCAGCCCGTAGGTCAGCAGGTAAGCCTGGCCAGAGAAGCGCTTCTCTTTAGGCGTGCCCGGACGGGTAACGATTTCGATGCCTTCCTTGCCGTTGATCTGCTCCGGCTTGATCTCGCCGATGAAGGCCAGGACCTTGGCGATCAAGGCTTGCAGCTCGGCGAAAGTGGTTTCGCTGTCGTCGTACTTCGGCAGTTCGACTTCGGCCAGACGGGCGGAAACGCCCTTGGCGAAATCAACGGCGATCTGCACCTGACGCACCAGCGGGAACATATCCGGGTACAGGCGGGCTTGCAGGAATGCGTTCGGGTCGATGTTCTTTTCAGTCGCGTGGGCTTCGGCCTTCTTCAGCACATCGCTCAGGGCGTTGAGCATTTGCTTGAAAACAGGAACGGAAGCGTCATACAGGGAAATGGTCATGGCAGGTCTCGTGTGGTGACGGAGGGAAACGTCGGCCCCCTGTAGGAGCGAACCTGCTCGCGATGGACTCAAGCGCAACGCGTTTATCCAGAATCGACGCGTTATCGTTAACGACCATCGCGAGCACGCTCGCTCCTACAGGTGATCGGTTTTGGAACGTGGGCCGATTATAGCCACCCGCGCCCTCCCGATACCGTTCTTTTTCAGCTGCCGTAAACCCTGGCCGCCGGAACCGCCCGAGTCAGCAGCTGCGCCACCGCATCGCCCATCTCGCTTACCGCCCATCGGGCATTGCGGTCCAGTTCCGGACCACGACGCCAGCCATCGGCAATCGACAACTTGCCGCCCTCGACCTCGAACATCTGCCCGGTCACGTCCGCCGAAGCCTCGGAGCCGAGCCACACCACCAGCGGCGCGACGTTTTCCGGCGCGAAGTAATCAAAGCCCTCCTCCGGTTTTTTCATGGTGTCGGCGAACACCTGCTCGGTCATGCCAGTGCGCGCAGCCGGGGCCAGGGCGTTGACCGTGATCCCGTAGCGGCGCAACTCGGCTGCCTGCACCAGGGTCAGTGCGGCGATGCCGCCCTTGGCCGCCGCATAGTTGGACTGGCCGATGGAGCCCTGCAGGCCGGCTCCCGAACTGGTGTTGATAATCCGCGCATCGACCTTCGCCCCGCCCTTGGCCTGCTCACGCCAGTACTTCACGGCATGGCTGGCAATGCAGAAATGGCCCTTCAGATGCACCGCCACCACCGCATCCCAGTCTGCTTCGCTGAGACTGGCGAACATACGGTCACGGCAGATGCCCGCATTGTTGACGACCACGTTCAGTCCGCCGAACGTTTCAATCGCCTGACGCACGATCAGCCCGGCCGAGTCATAACGCGTGATGTCGTCGCTATTGGCCACGGCGCTGCCGCCCTGACCGAGGATCTCGCCGACCACCGCCAGCGCCGCCTCCCGGTTGATGTCATTGACCACCACCTTCGCGCCCTCGGCAGCGAAAGCCAGCGCATACGCGCGCCCCAGGCCACCGCCGGCACCGGTGATGATCACGACGCGGTTTTCACAGATTTTCATGTTTCAAATTCCTCACTTGTCGCCACATTTCCCTGTAGGAGCGAGCCGGCTCGCGATGGTCGTAAACGAATACGCGGGATGTCTGGATAACCGCGTCGTTCTTCAGTCCATCGCGAGCCGGCTCGCTCCTACAGGATCGGTGTACATCCGGCTTTACAAACGCTCGATAATGGTGACGTTGGCCTGGCCGCCGCCTTCGCACATGGTCTGCAAACCGAAGCGCCCGCCGCTGCGTTCCAGTTCATGCAACAAGCTGCACATCAAGCGCGTGCCGGTCGCACCCAGCGGATGACCGAGGGCAATGGCGCCGCCGTTGACGTTGGACTGTTCGTGGGGGTAACCGGTCTCCTTGAGCCAGGCCATGGCCACCGACGCGAACGCTTCGTTGATTTCCACACGGTCGATGTCTTCCAGCTTCATGCCGGCACGTTTGAGCGCATAAGCGGTGGCCGGGATAGGCGCAGTGAGCATCCAGACCGGGTCCTCGGCACGTACGCTCAGGTGATGAATCCGCGCACGTGGCGTCAGGCCATAACGCTTGAGCGCCGCTTCGGAGACGATCAGCACCGCGCTGGCCGCGTCGCAGGTCTGGCTGGATACCGCTGCCGTCACCCGGTCGCAGCCGAACAGGAACTCCAGCTCGGCCATTTTTTCCAGGCTGGTGTGGCGCGGCGTTTCGTCATGCAGCACGCCGGCCAGTGGCACGATCTCGCGGCTGAAGCGGCCTTGCTCGATGGCCTGCAAGGCACGTCGATGGGACTCCAGCGAATAGGCTTCCAGTTGCGCCCGAGACAGGTCCCACTTCTCGGCAATCATCTGTGCCGAACGGAACTGCGTCGGCGGCTGCGCGCCGTAGCGTCGCACCCAACCTTCAGAGCCGCTGAACGGATCGGTAAAGCCCAAGGGTTCGGCGGCGATCATCGCCGAAGAAATCGGGATCTGGGTCATGGTCTGCACGCCCCCGGCGACGACCACGTCCTGAGTGCCACTCATCACGGCCTGGGCGGCGAAATGCACCGCCTGCTGGGACGACCCGCACTGGCGGTCAATGGTGGTGCCGGGCACCGATTGCGACAAACCGGCCGCCAGCCAACTGGTACGGGCGATGTCGCCGGCCAGCGGGCCGATGGTGTCCACGCAACCGAAGATCACGTCGTCATAATCGTCGTCGGGAATGTCGTTGCGTTCGACCAATGCGCGCAACACATGGGCGCCCAGGTCGGCGGCGTGAATCTGGCTCAGACCACCCTTGCGCCGCCCGGTGGGCGTACGCAGGGCGTCGACGATATAGGCTTCAGCCATGGTGTACCTCGGTACGGTAGAAAAATTGAAATCAGGCGCCGATAACCTGTGGGAGCGTGGCTTGCCCGCGAAAGCGGTGGGTCAAACAACATTGATGTAGCTGACACTCCGCCTTCGCGGGCAAGCCCGCTCCCACAGGGAATTCGTCGCCCTTACTGTCGGGGTTAGAACGTACTGCCCGCACCCAGCTCTGGACTGCCGTCAAACAGAGCCGCGCGAATCCGACCTTTGTGGTGGCCGCGATCGCCCCACACCTTGTCCAGCGCCCAGGCGCGTTTCATGAACAGGTGCAAGTCAACCTCCCAGGTGTACCCCATGGCGCCGTGGGCCTGGATGGTGTTCTTCGCCGCCAGCAACGCCGCTTCCGCCGTCGCCAGTTTGGCGTGGGACACCCGCGCGTCCTGCCCCGCTTGCTGCTCGGCCACCGCGTAGGCGGCGCGATACAGTGGCCCCTTGGCGAATTCGATCTGCACCGCGACGTTGGCCATCAAATGCTTGACCGCCTGGAACGAACCCACCGGTTTGCCGAATTGCTTGCGCTCAAAGGTGTAGTCCACCGCCAGGTCGACCATGCGCTTGGCCAGCCCCAGCAGTTGCGCGGCGCTGGCGAGGGCGCCACGGTTGAAGGCATCGGCCCACAAACGTCGGCCTTGTTCACCACTGGCGACACAGGTCGCGGGTGTTGGCGTCCACTCGACCTGAAACAGCTGGCGACTCGGATCGACCGACTCATTGCGCGTCAGGCGCACGGCGCCCCGCTCCAGCGCATGCACCTCATCGCCATGGGCCAGCAGCAACAGATCGGCCACATGGGCATCACTGACCAACGGATTGCCCGGCTCGGCGATCGCCAACCGCGCGCGGCCCCCGGCGACCCGCGTCAGCCAGTCGTGCTTGAGCGCCGCGTGTTGCTCGTCAAGGGCGGCCAGCAACGGCACGCCGACCAGCACGGTCTCCACCAGCGGCTCGGGCAGGCCGGCGTAACCACATTCCTGGGCGATCAGAATGAAGTCGAGCTCATTCATGCCCATGCCCTCCTGGGCCTCGGGCACGGTCAGCGCGGTCAGGCCCAATTCCACCAGTTGCGCCCAGAGTTGATCACTGCGGCCGCTGTCGCTTTGCCACAGTTCGCGGATGCGCTCCGGGGTGACTTCGTTGATCAGGAAACTTCTGACGTTGTCCTGGAACAGCAGTTGGTCGCGGCTGAAACTAAAATCCATGGTCTATTCCTCAGGCACGCGGCATGCCGAGCATGCGTTCGGCAATGATGTTGCGCTGGATCTCGTTGGTGCCGGCGTAGATCGGCCCGGCCTGGGCAAACAGGAAACCGTCCAGCCAATGGTCGACATCACCGGCCGCCGGGGCTTGGGGCAGCAACTCGCCGCGCAGGCCGAGAATGCTCATGGCCGTGTCGTGCATGCGCTGATCGAGCTCCGACCAGAAGATTTTGTTGGTCGAGGATTCCGGCCCGATCTTGCCGCCCTGCACCAGTTGCGAGGCGGTCATGTAAGTGCTCAAGGTGTAGGCCTCGGCGTCCAGCCAGGCGCGCATCACGGCCTCGCCGATCGCCGGGTCGCGGTCGGCCTGCTCGCGATGGGCCTGGTACAACTGCACCAGGCGCCTGGCGGTTTCCTGGAAGCGCGCGGGCGAACGCAGCAGCAAGCCGCGCTCGAAACCGGCGGTGGACATCGCCACGTGCCAGCCCATGCCCTCGCCACCCAAGGCGTTCTCCACCGGTACCTTGACGTCGTCGAAGAAAATCTCGGCGAACCCCGGCAAGCCATTGAGCTGCGGGATCGGCCGCACGGTGATGCCCGGCGTGTCCAGCGGCAGCAGAATAAAGGTCAGGCCGTGATGGCGCTGGGACTGCGGGTCGGTGCGGAAAATGCCGAACACCCAGTCGGCCCACACTGCACGGGTCGACCAGGTTTTCTGGCCGTTGATCACGTAGTGGTCGCCGACCCGCTCGGCCTTCGAGCGAATCGCCGCCATATCGGAACCGGCACCTGGCTCCGACCAGCCTTGGGCCCAGATGTCTTCGCCGGTGGCCATGCGCGGCAGAAAGCGCGCCTTTTGCGCTTCGCTGCCGTACTCCATCAGGGTCGGGCCGAGCAGGAAGATACCGTTCTGGTTAACGCGAGCGGGCGCACCGGAGCGGTAGTATTCCTCCTCGAAAATCAGCCATTCGATCAGGTCGCAGCCACGGCCGCCAAGTTCGGTCGGCCAGGTCACCATGCCCCAACGGCCTTCGTTGAGTCTGGCTTCCCAGGCGCGGTGCTCGGCAAAACCTTGTTCAGTGTCGAACGATTGCAGCGGTTCGGCGGGTACGTTGGCGGCCAGCCAGGTCCGCGCTTCGGCGCGAAAGGCCTGCTGGGCCGGGGTATAGGTCAGGTCCATGAAAGTGCCTTCAGCCGTTGAATCGGGCATCGCGTTTCTCGACGAACGAGTCGCGTGCTTCCTGAGAGTCCAGCGAGCGATAGGCTTCAAGGGTGAAGCCCTGCTCCCAGCGGTATTTGTCTTCGAGGTTGCCGTCTTCGATGCCAGTCAATGCTTCCTTGGCCAGGCTGATCATCCCCGGGCTCTTGGCGGCGATGGTGCGGGCGATCTGCAAGGCGGCTTCGCGCAAGTCTTCGCGCTTGACCACGCGCTCCACCGCGCCCAGTCGGTAGGCTTCGGCAGCGTCGATCGGCTCGCCGGTGAAGTACATGTGGCGAACTTTCTGCACCGGAAACAGCCGCTGCAAATGCGCACCGCCGCCCATGGCCCCACGATCGACTTCCGGTACACCGAAGGTGGCGCACTCGGAAGCAACGATGATGTCGGCAGCCCCGCAAATGCCGATGCCGCCCCCCAGAACAAATCCGTGCACCGCGACAATCACCGGTTTCGGGTTGCGGTGAATGGCCTTGAAGCTGTCGTAGTTGCCCTTGTTGACGGCGACGATCAGGTTGCCGTCGGCGGCCAGTTCCTTGATATCGACGCCAGCGCAGAAGCCGCGCCCCTCGGCACGAATCACGATCACCCGCACGTCGCTGTTACGGCCCAGGCTCTCGATCTCGCTGGCGATATCGGCCCAGCCCTGGTTGTTGAAGGCGTTGACCGGTGGCCGGTTGAACACCAGTTCGGCTATGCCGTTTTCGATGCTGACGCTAAATGGTTTCATGGTTTCCTTCCTTCACAATGCATGGCCCCTTCACGACACACGGCGACACAGCTCGCCCAGGCGCGCTTCGGCGTCCTGGACGATCTGTTCAATCAATTGGGCGCAACTGGGCAAGCTGTCGATGGAGGCGGCGATCTGCCCGGCGGGCAACACCCCGGCGGCCGGTTGCCCGTCGACCATGGCTTTTTGGATCACCATCGGCGCGTTGGCGGCCATGATGCTTTGCGCGGCGGTCAGCTCCCCGGCGCCGCGCATCTTCAAGGCGCTGCCGAGCAACTGGCCAAGACTCATGCCAGTGTGGCGGCGATACGCCAGGCCACTTTGCACCGCCAGCAGCAAGCGCTTGAGGCCACCGCTGTTTTCCAGCTGGTTGAGCAATTCGTTGCGGATCATCCGCTGCGGCAAGCCATCGATGGCGCGGCTGATGATGATCGCTGCCGGGTCCTTGACCGCCAGGTAGCGCGCCAGGGTCGCCTGGGGCACCGGGCTGTCAGCGCACATCAAGAAGCGCGTGCCCATGGCAATGCCTTCGGCACCATAGGCCAGGGCCGAGACCAAACCCCTGCCGTCCTTGAAGCCACCCGCCGCCACCACCGGCACCGAGACCGCGCTGACCACTTGATCGAGCAGCATCGAGGTCGGCACCGATCCGGTATGCCCGCCGCCCTCGCCGCCCTGCACGGTCACCGCGTCGGCCCCCATTTCCACGGCTTTCTGCGCATGCTTGAGGGCGCCCACCGTGGGGATGCACACCACCCCGGCGTCCTTCAAGCGGCTGATCATCTGCTTGCCCGGCGAACGGCTGTAACTCACCGCCCGGACTTTATGGCGCAACACCAGTTCGACAATCTCGCCGGCGTTGGCCTGGTACATATGGAAGTTCACACCGAACGGCTGATCGGTCAGGCGTCGGGTTTCGAGGATCGCCGCTTCCATCTGCTGCGGCTCGATGGTCGCCCCGGCGAGAAAACCGAAGCCGCCGGCATTGCCCGTGGCCGCCACCAGTTTCGGGTCGGCAACCCAGCCCATGGCGGTCTGGATGATCGGGTAGCGGCAACCGAGCAGTTCGGTCAAACGGGTATTCAACGAAATCGCCATGCTCACGCCTCGCCCGTCTTGCGCTGGGAACTGGCCATGGCCTTGGCGTCGTAGCCACCGAGGCGGTCACCGGACACCAGTTCATTGTGGGCATGGGCGAAGTGATGCAGGCCGAACACCATGTCCATGGTCGCGCGCTTGCCCATCAGGTCTTCGGCGTTGTTCACCGCTTGCTTGCTCAATTGCAGGCCCAGGCGCGGCATTTGCGCGATGCGCCCGGCGATGTCGAGGGTCTGTTGCTCCAGCTCATCACGGGCCACTACCCGGTTGAGCATGCCCATCTGATAGGCGCGCGGTGCCGGCATGCGCTCACCCAGAAACAGAAACTCCTTGGCGATGCGCGGGTTCAATTCGTGCACATGGGCGAAATACTCGACCCCGGGAATGCCCATGCGCACCACCGGGTCGGCGAAATAAGCATCCTCGCTGGCGACGATCAGGTCACAGACCCAGGCCAGCATCAGCCCACCGGCAATGCATGCACCCTGGACCATGGCGATGGTCGGCTTGGGCATTTCCCGCCAGCGCCGACACATGCCCAGATAGACTTCCTGCTCCCGGGCATAGAGAAACTCGCCGCCCGGTTTGTTCACATGGTCGTACCACAGGCTGGCCCGGTCGAAGGTCTTGTCGACGTCACGGCCCGGGGTGCCGATGTCGTGTCCGGCGGAGAAATGCTTGCCGGCGCCACGCAAGACGATGACCTTCACCTCATCGTCGTCGCAGGCCCGGCGAAACGCCGCGTCCAGCGCATAGGTCATCTGCGAGTTCTGCGCGTTGTGGTACTCGGGGCGATTCATGGTGACCAGGGCCACCGCGCCGCGCACCTCGTATAGCACCACCTCGGCCTCGTTCTTGTCGTTATGTTCAGCCATCACTTTTCTCCGAAACGGGTGGCGCTCAGCGTTGGCCTGGCGGGTTGTCTTTTAGCTGCAGGGCACGCAGGTTGTGCGGGTCCAGGCGCTGGATCAGTTGCAACTGCTCGACCGTCGGCGCCGCCGTGGTCGGGCAATCCTGCGGCACGTGCAACTCGAATCCGGTGTTGTCCTGGACCTGGGCCACGGTCACGCCGGGGTGCAGCGAACGAAGGCGCATCTGCCGAAAGGGTCCCTGGAAATCCAGTACGCAGAGGTCGGTGATGATCAGGCGGATATCGATGTCGTCCAGCGACCAGCCCCGGGCCAGGCGGGCCGGGTTGTAGCCGACCGAGGCGACCATATCGACCTCGCCTTCGACGAACACCCGGCGGTTGTGGCTGGGAACGCAAAACGAGTTGGCATGACTGATCGAGTTGCCGGGAAAACCGCGCACCCCGAGCATCTGCGCCTTGGGTTTGGCGTAGTCGCCGATGCAGGAAATGTTCGCCTGGCCGAAGCGGTCGATCTGGGTCGGGCCCACCAACGCGTGGCGCTTACCGCCCCAGACGTTGTCGAAAATCCGCGAAAAGCCCATCCAGCAGTCGCGCTTGGGTTCGTAGCCATTGCGGGCGCCCAAAGGCACCGGTTCGGCGACCATGTAGGCTTCGGAGTCGGTCATCAGCAGCTGCGGGTTACTGGTCAGCATCGCCAGCGATGCGGCCAGACGCGGGATCACGCCGATGCCGCTGGCCAGAACCTCGCCATCGTCGCGCCAGGCTTCGGAGGCAGCGCAGATCATCAGCTCGGCGAGGCTGTAAGTGGTAGTGCTCATCGCAAGGCTCCCTCAGAAAATCGGCAATGGCAGTTGGCGGATTGCAGCCAGGCCGCCGACCTTGTCCAGGTACTGTTCGTGGTTGCAGTCGACGTAGTCGCGGACATAGTTCTGCCAGCCATCGACGGCCTGCGCCGAAGCGTTGTAGGTCTTGAAGTGCGCGACGTCGAAACCGTACAGCGGCGCACAGGACGACGGATGTGCGCCGCCCGGCACGTGGGCCACGGCGGTGGTCAGGTTGCGTTCCCAGAAAACTTGATGCGCGTGGGCCCTGTCCTGGTGGAAGCAGTCGCTGTCGACCAGTTCATCGCAGGTCACGTAGCTGTGGGTCGCGGCGCGCACGAACAGGTCGTCCATGTAGTGATCGGGGCCGCTGATCTGGCACACGCCGCGTTTGTCGGCACGGTCGACGTGCACCAGCGCCGCATCGAGTTTGAGCGCCGGCATCGCCACCCAGTCCTTGCCATCGGCATAGGGCGAGGCGATCAACTTGATCTGCCGGTTGTGGCGCAGGACATCGGTGCCCAGGCCCACGGCGGTTGGAATGAACGGCACGTTCATCGCTGCGGCGCGAAGGCCCAGCAGCAACATGCCTTCGTCGATTTCCATCACCTCCAGCGCCGCTTCCTGGCGCGCCTTGCGGAAGTACGGCTCCAGTGGAATGAAGTCGAGCGAGACAAAGGCGAACACCAGTTTCCTGATCTTGCCGGCCGCGCAGAGCATGCCCACGTCCGCCCCCCCGTATGCAACAACCGTCAGCTCCTTGAGGTCCGAGCGCAGGATCTCGCGCACCAGCGCCATCGGCTTGCGCCGCGGGCCCCAGCCACCGATGCCGATGGTCATGCCGTCGCGCAGTTGGCCGACAATCTCGGCTGTGGTCATTTGCTTGTCCATCGTCGTGTTCCTCATTGGCGACCGACACTGAAGTCGTGGCCCCAGTGGCTGACCACGGTGCTTTCGAACGGCGTGTGGCGATCCCAGTCGACCACCAGGCCATCGCAGCCGTACTCCAGGTCAAACCCGGACGGGGTCTTGATGTAGAAAGAAATCATTTGATCGTTGGTGTGCTGGCCGAGGGTGGCCGACAGCTTCACACCGTTGGCGTGCACGCGGTCCAGGGCACGGCCGACTTCATCCAGCGCATTGACCTCGACCATCATGTGCACGCAGCCATGGGGCATCGGGCACTCGAAAATCGCCAGCGAGTGGTGACGGCCGTTGTTGCAGTGCAGGAAGTGAATGCGTTTTTGCGGCTCGGCCGGGTCCGGGGTAAAGCGCACTTTCATCAGGTCCGACAGGCCGAAACCCATCACCTGCTCGTAGAAATCCCGGCAGCGCTCGAAGGCGGGTGCCGGCAGCACCACATGGCCCATGCCGAGATCGTTGGTGACAAACCCTTTGACGCCGACCGGCGAGACAAAACGGGCGAAGTCTTGCAGCGGGCCCCAGAAGATTTCGTGACGGTTGCCGTCCGGGTCGCTGAAGTGCACCAGTTCCTGGACCTTGCGCAGCTCGGCTTCGGCGGAGGTGCCACGAGTCACTTGCACGTCGGCCTGTTGCAGCTCGCTGACCGCCTGTTCCAGGGCCGCCTTGCCGGCCACTTCCCAGCCGCAGGCACCGAAGCCGTTCTCGGCGTTTTTCTGCACCAGCACGCGGTAATGACGCTCGTCCATTTTCAGGTACAAAAGCTCATCGTCGCCGCTGACCATCATGCCCAGCACCTGGCTCGCGTAATGACGCCATTGCGCCAGGTCGCTGGACAACAGGGTGACGTAACCCAGACCACGGATATCCATGGATGCACTCCTCGTTTTGCTCAGGCCGTGCCGCCCTTCGGCGGGTGCCGTGGGGAGACTTTATGTGGGCCTATTCAAACGGGTTCGGCGAGGGGCAACATCGTCCAATGGGACTAGCGGAAGTGGATGGCGCAGACCATGGAACATGCACTGTAAGCAGTCATGCCAGCCAATGAGGAAACAAAAAAAACAATGAACCATTGTGGCGAGGGAGCTTGCTCCCGCTGGACTGCGCAGCAGTCCCTACTTTGGGGCCGCTGCGCGACCCAACGGGAGCGAGCTCCCTCGCCACAGGGGGTATCGCACTTGATTCAGGCTTCGATTTGATCCAGCACCCGGTTCGCCGTGATCTCCGCGAGCATCACGCTGTTGGAAATGCCCAGCAGTGCATTGCGGTCACCACCCTCCAGATGATCCACCAGCTGATGCACCATCACATCCACCGAGGCCAGGGTTTCGACCAGGTAGGCCATCAGGGTTTCGGTCGTGGCCTCTGGGTCTACGGTAAACAGGGTGCAGATGGTTCGAGGGGTGGCCTTGATGTCGGCGGTCGAGGGGAAGTGGTAGTCGAGGGCGCGTTCGGCGGCTTCGTTGAGTTTTTTGGAATCAGGGCTTTCGTAGGGGGATGCCGGATCGGTGTCTGGCGGATTGGGTGTGACCTTGAACATAGTGTGGATTCCTGATGTGGGCTGGAAACCACTTCTCTACTAAAAGAAGGGGTGGCAGCTGTACGCAGGTTAGTAGACCGGGGAATCCAAGAAGCCGGCGCGCCCAAGGGCGCCCTGCGTACAGCCACCATCAAAATGCAGGCACATGGCCTGATTGATGCGTCGTACGTCTTGGATTAAGCCACGGGCTACTAAACCCGATCACTGGGAATCAGTGACGCGAATCAAGTTACCGAGAGGGCCCAAGGCGCACAAGCCGGCGGATTCTGGCGTACCTGTAGGCAACGACGCAAGGCGTTGTGGCTTTCATCAAGTAACACTGACAGCCGTTAAACAGGTTCTATTCAAAGGCCAAATCGGTGGTGCGAACTTACGCAATAACCTGTAGGAGCACCTCTTCGCGAGCAAGCCCGCTCCCACAGGGGATTGTTGCCGGCAGAAAAAACGGGCCTTGAAAGGCCCGTCTGGGAAAGATTCAGAGGTATGAAATTTACTTTCTCTTACACGCTTCAAGCTCCTTTTGGCTTTTCAACATCGTAATTATGCCCAACCGATACTTGCAGTACTGAATGACCATCTGCCGTTCCGTACCGCTTAGCTCACTCAGTTTTTTATCATCTGATTCGTACGCGAAAACATTTTCAAATTTCATCTGAAGTGTCGGGCTTTTCTTGATGAAAAACACTTTCTCCGGGTAGGCGTCTTCCATCTTTTCGTAAAAGCCAACGTAGAGGAAAGCGAGGATTGCGATCGGGAAAATGATAAGTACCGACTTCATAATGAAGGTGGCTGCAGGTTCGTTTTGATTCGCAGGTCCCTCACCAGTTTCATTCCAATGTTGCCTGGGCAAATTTTTCCTTCGCCGGCTTGCATGGGGAATTCACGGTGTCCACCCAAATTGGTCACCCTGAAAACATTGGTCAGCGCTTCGACCAGATTCAGTAGGGCGTTGATTTGTGTAGCAGGGATTTCCTGATCCATATTGCCATTCACGGCTTCAAGCGCCTGACGGGCAAGCGCGACCATGTCGCCTCCCTCCTGCGCGGTTGTCAGATTCTCTAGCAACACGATGCCAATAACACCTGTGTTGTAGTTATGGACGCTTGAGCCTTTGAATCGGATATCGCGCCCCTCAAAGACGCTACCCATACAGTCGATGGCGTAGTGATAACCGATATCATCAAACTTGGCTTGATGCTCCCTCTGAATTGCACGCATTTGTCCTTCGCCGACACCACACCCCACACTTCTACCTGCATGGTGAAGGGCGATCATCGAGTAATCCCAATCATCGACCATTTCGCCTTTTACTGGCTGAGCGCCCCAAGATGATCTTTCTACAAATTCACTACCACTTTTGCGGACGAGCCTAATGATTGCTTCTCTGGTAGCTGCTCTATCGTTGCAAATGATGGTATTAGGAGCTGCTGGCCAAAGTTTGACTTCGGTCTTTTTTGCCTGAGCTGTCAATTGTTGAGCCATCCTTGATGGCTCTTGATGTAGTGGACTTGAAACCGACTCGGCTTTGGGCAACGAAGATTTGGATTGATAGGAAGGACGATAGTCCAGCCACTGCACTTGCGAGCGCATTCCGAAAATGCGCGAATACTGGCCTGTCGTGTCTTTACTCAACGGGCTGAAGGGATTGTCGGTGACCAACAGCCAGTCGCCGTTTTTTACGCTAGCCAGTATTTGTTGCATATCGTCGTACAGCAGGTAACTACGCGAGCGGCCATGTGCACGCAAAAAATCATCTAGCCCAAAGAAATCGTCGCGACGACTCGTAAGAGCCTGTCTCACCATGTCCTCGGCAAAAAACGGCGACTCGATTTGATCGAAACTTATACCTTGACGTTCGCGATCCTGCTGACGAATCAGGCGCATCACCATACACAATCCTCCTTATTAACGACGCATTCCAACTACCTTGATAGGCGTCTATTTCCTTGTTGGAATGGCAGAATAAACAGCCTCCAGGCCACCCAGTCAAGGCGCAGAAATCCCTGTAGGAATAGTCGCTTAATGCGATATTTTTTATCCTGCTGCAGAACCTGTGGGAGCGGGGTTGCCCGCGATGAGAGAGCACGTCCAACATTTCTGTTGACAGACACGCCGCCATCGCGGGCTAGCCCGCACCCACCAGTGGGTGGATATCGCGATTGCGTTGTTATGCCGCCGCTTCGATTTGATCCAGCACCCGGTTCGCCGTGATCTCCGCCAGCATCACGCTATTGGAAATGCCCAACAGCGCATTGCGGTCACCGCCCTGCAGATGATCCACCAGCTGATGCACCATCACATCCACCGAGGTCAGCGTTTCCACCAGGTAAGTCATCAGGGTTTCGGTCGTAGCCTCTGGGTCTACGGTAAACAGGGTGCAGATGGTTCGAGGGGTGGCCTTGATGTCGGCGGTCGAGGGGAAGTGGTAGTCGAGGGCGCGTTCGGCGGCTTCGTTGAGTTTTTTGGAATCGGGGCTTTCGTAGGGGGATGCCGGATCGGTGTCTGGCGGATTGGGTGAAGGTTTGACCATGATTGAATGCTCCAAAATGTGGAGCCGTCACCTACTTGCGACTAAACAAGAGGGGTTGCAGCTGTACGCAGGTTAGTCGACCGGCGGAGCACGAAACCGGCGCGCCCGAAGGCGCCCTGCGCACAGCTACCATGACGTGCAGGACATGAAATGACCTGACTGTTTGGGATGCAAATGCGCTTCGTGTCACAACGGGCGACTAAACCCGATCACTGATGAGCAGTGACGCGAATCAAGTTACCGAGGGGGACCAAGGCGCACAAGCCGGCGGATTCTGGCGTACCTGTAGGCAACGACGCAAGGCGTTGTGGCTTTCATTAAGTAACACTGACAGCCGTTAAACAGGTTCTATTCAAAGGCCAAATCAGTGGTGCGAACTTACGCAATAACCTGTAGGAGCGAGCCTGCTCCGGGCGGCGTTCCGACGATGGTCGCCAACGATAACGCTGAAAGCCTGACACCCCGCGGCGTACTCCGATTCATCGCGAGCAGGCTCGCTCCTACAAGGGGTGTGGCGTGTTCAATCTTATTCGGCAGACATAAAAAAACGGGCCTTGGGGACCCGCTGGAAAGTGGGCCTGACGTTCGTGCCAGGCCTGGAATGCAATTGTGGCTTGCCCCAATACCTGTGGGAGCGGGCTTGCCCGCGATGGTCGCCAACGATAACGCTGAAAGCCTGACACCCCGCGGCGTTCTCCGGTTCATCGCGAGCAGGCTCGCTCCTACAAGGGGTGTGGGGTGTTCAATCTTATTCGGCAGACATAAAAAAACGGGCCTTGGGGACCCGTTGGAAAGCGGGCCTGACGTCCGTGCCAGGCCTGGAATGCAATCAAACTGTGGGAGCGAGCCTGCTCGCGATGGCGATGGGTCAGGCACCATTGATGCTGAATGTGCCGACCTCATCGCGAGCAGGCTCGCTCCCACAGGGGCATGCGGTGTTCATGCGTTTAGCGTCAACCATCACGCCTTACGGAAATGCGGAATCACCTTCTCGCCGATGTTCTTCAGGGTCTCCAGCTGCGCCCATTGCGGCACGGTGCCCATCTGGCAGATGAACAGGATTTCGTCGGCACCGGCGTCGATCAGGCGCTGCACATAGTTGATGCAGTCCTCGACCGTGCCGTAGGCGTGGTTGGGGTTCATCATGGCCATGGTCGGGTCGGAAAAGTCGACGCTGACTTCTTCGGAGGCGAAGCGCGACTTGATCACGGCCTGGCCGTTGCCATCGACGAAGGTGTCGTCCTTCCACTTCTCCGGGTCCGGACGCTCGCCACCGCCGTACCAGTAGCCCAGGGATTCCATGAAGTAACGCTGTCCACGAATGCCGATGCGGCGCGCTTCTGCGTTGTCTTCCAGCACGATGGCCGGGCACAGCGCGGCGATGTGACGATTGGGGCGGAAGCCGACCTGCTTTTTCTCGTCACGATGATCAAACGCCTCGTGATAGACCTCGACCTTCTTGGCGATTTCTTCCGGGCCACCGAAGCCCAGCACCAACGCGCCCATGCCACGACCGCCGGCATTTTTCAGTGACTCGGTGTTGGTGCACGCCAGGTACATCGGCGGGTGAGGGTCTTGATATGGCTTGGGATGGATCGGACGTTTCGGGATCTGCACGAAGTCGCCGTTGTGCTCGATTTCATCCTGCACGAACATTTTCGGGATCAGGTACATCATCTCGTCGATCTGCGGCTGCAGGGTCGCCAGGTCATAGCCGAAAGTGCCGGCCTCCTGCTGGGTACCGCCCTTGCCGACGCCGAAGTGCACGCGCCCCTTGGACAGCAGGTCGAGGGTAGCGATGCGCTCGGCGACTTTTACCGGGTGGTTCATCGCCGGTGGCAGGCAGACCACACCGTGACCGATGCCGATGCGTTCGGTTTTACCGGCGACGAAGGCCAGCATGGTTTCCGGTGCCGACATATGCGAGTAGTTGCTCAGCGCCGTGTGCTCCACGCACCAGAAGGTGTCGAAGCCAAGCTTGTCGGCCAGCACCGCTTGCTCAACGGTGTCCTGGAAAATCTTGCGGTCGCCTTCACGGCTGGAGTCCACCGTCTGGGCTTCGTAAATCAGGGAAAATTTCATGGTTGATCCTTGTGCTTATTTGGATGCGCAGTCGGCGCCGTAGACCTTCGCCTTGCCGTCAATGCTCATGCATCGACGGGGCGCTCGAATCACGCAAACGGACTAGCTGATTTGTACGCATGGGTCAGAGGAAAAAGTCGTTGCTGTCCTGCCCCATGCTCACGCCGCCCAGGTTCCAGGCGTACTTGGCCGGGCTGTTGGCGACGTGGGCGCGACCGGTGTGGATGTCGCGGAAGGCCCGGTTGATCGGATGACTGCGGAAGATGGTCGAAGCGCCGCTGTTGAACATCAGATCACCGACCGCCCTGGCACATTTGTCGGCCACCAGCGCCGAGTCGTACCGCATCTTCACCCGCTCGGGCAGGCTCAACGGCTCGCCCTTCTGTGCGCGCTCCAGCATCAAGGCGAAGTTACGGTACAGCACGGTCTTGCACTCATCGACGCACACCATGGCATTGGCCAGCGCCGACTGCGCGGCCGGGTCCTGGACCATTTTGCGCCCGTCGTTGACCCCGACCCGCGCGCGGTTGTGCTCGACAAACTGATCCACCGCGCCCTGCAAGGCGCCAATGGCCGAGGACGACACGGCACGCACGAAAATCTGCCCGAACGGCAGGCGGAACAGTGGCGCAGTGTTCACCGCATTGCCCGGGCTGCTCTGCATGAAACCGTCGAGCGCGCGGTGGGTGCGGTACTCGGGAACGAAAGCGTTCTCCACCAGAATGTCGTGGGAACCGGTGGCTTCCAGGCCCATCACATGCCAGTTGTCGAGAATCTGATAGTCGCTGCGTGGCACCAGGAAGGTCCGGTAATCCGGCGCCCCACCCGCCTCTTGCGGCGGCACCAGCGCGCCTAGGAACACCCAGTCGCAATGCTTGCTGCCGGAAGAAAACCCCCAGCGCCCACTCAACTTGAATCCACCCTCGACCCGCTCGACCTTGCCCACGGGCATGTAGGAAGACGAGATCAACACGCTGGAGTCGTCGCCCCAGACGTCCTGCGCCGCACGATCATCGAACAGCGCCAGCTGCCAGTTGTGAATCGCCACCACGCCGAGCACCCAGGCCGAGGACATGCAGCCTTCGGCCAGGGTCATCTGCACGTCAAAGAAATCCTTGGGCTCCAGTTCATAGCCTTCCCAGCGAGACGGCTGCAGGATGCGAAAGAACCCGGCGTCCTGGAAATCCTTCAAGGTTTCTTCAGGCAACAGCCCGGCTTGCGCGGCATTGAGAGCACGTTCACGCAGGATCGGCACCAGCTCGCGGGCACGCTGGCTCAGACGCTGGCGAATCAGGTCTTGGTTGAGCATTTTTATTGTTCTCCTTTGTTCACCCCATCCGCCGGGGCGCGCGTGCAGCGGGGCGGGTGTAGCGCCCCTACCCTGGCATTCAAGCAATGCACGCAGTGGCGGACATCCCTCAAACGGACCATGTGGGGTTGGAGAATTGCGTTGCCTGGCAGATCGCCTTCGCGAGCAGGCTCGCTCCCACAGGGGATTGGGCGCATCTGCAAGTGATTGGTCGGCTAGCAGGCCGCCATCGCTGCAATGCGGCGCCCCGACAAGCCAGCTCCCACAGAAAGCAAGGCACGCGCGCCCTCACGCTCTTCACCACTCATCAGGCCGAGCGTTAGCTCGCCTGCAGCTCTTGATCTTGATCTACCCGCCCCTTCGGGAGGCTGAGAGGAGGTGTTCATCCGGGGAGTGGCGCGCAGCGCCGTTCGACGCAGTCGAACACGCTGCATGTAGGTCGAAGCGAAGCCGACCGGAGGGCAGTGTCCCCGGATGAATACCGCAGCGAAGGAACGCCGAGCCTTAGCGAGGGGCCGGACGCTCGGGGCGAGCCTTTTTTTGCTTATCTTTTTTTTGGCGTTTCGGTACGTGTCAAGGTACCTGTCGCCTTGCTCCTACAGTTGTTAGCCTGTTGCACCCCTAATTTCAGGGCGTTCCGGGTTTAAATACACCGCATC
>NZ_JBSSEP010000014.1:0-172659 GCF_054061835.1 Pseudomonas sp. TE12234 | reverse complement strand
TTCGCTGGCAAGCCAGCTCCCACAAGGGGATTGGGTGCATCTGCGGGTGATTGGTCGGCTATAAGGCCGCCTTCGCTGGCAAGCCAGCTCCCACAAGGGGATTGGGTGCATCTGCGGGTGATTGGTCGGCTATAAGGCCGCCTTCGCTGGCAAGCCAGCTCCCACAGGGGAATGGGTGCATCTGCGGGTGATTGGTCGGCTATAAGGCCGCCTTCGCGCTATATCGAAGTACGGCAGGCCGGGGTCTACATCGGCAATGACGATACCGGCAAGATCCACTTCATCGCCAGGCCCCCTGTAGGAGCGAGCCAGCTCCGGGCGGCGTTCCGACGATGGACGTCAACGATGAAGCGGGCTGTCTGAATGCCCGCGTTGCCCGGTCATTCATCGCGAGCAGGCTCGCTCCTACAGAAGCAACGCGCGCCACCCCGCTCCTCACCACTCATCAGGCCGAGCGTTAGCTCGCCTGTAGCTCTTGATCTTGATCCACCCGCCCCTTCGGGAGGCTGAGTGGAGGTGTTCATCCGGGGAGTGGCGCGCAGCGCCGTTCGACGCAGTCGAACACGCTGCATGTAGGTCGTCGCGAAGCAGACCGGAGGGCAGTGTCCCCGGATGGATACCGCAGCGAAGGAACACCGAGCCCCAGCGAGGGGCCGGACGCTCGGGGCGAGCCTTTTTTTGCTTATCTTTTTTTTGGCGTTTCCGGTTTGAAAAAAAAGTAAGTCGCCGTAAGGGCGAAACCCTAAGCCGCCGTTACCGAAGAAACGGATATGTACCCAACCAACCCAAAGCCTGGTCGGCCCAGAGGCCGCCAAGGTCACCCAGCAGATTGCCGTGCTCTGGCCCGGTAACCGAAACCTGTCGGGTCGGTAAACTGCCCTATTGGGAAAGGCCATAATCCACAAACGGCGCTTGTGTGGCGAGGGAGCTTGCGCCCGCTGGGCTGCGTAGCGGCCCCAAAAAAGCGCTGAGCGCTGCGCACTCAAGCGCGAGCAAGCTCGCTCGCCACAAAAGTGTTGCCAATCAGATACGGAATTGCCCGACCAGCTTGCCCAGGCGCTGCCCCAGATCCGCCAGGCTGCGCGAGGTTTGCGCCCCGAGTTGGGTTTCATCGGCTACGTTGTCCACTGCCACTGCTATCTGATGCACGCTACGGTTGATCTCCTCGGCCACGGCGGTCTGCTCTTCGGCGGCGCTGGCGATCTGTGCGTTCATCGAATTGATGGTGGCAATCAACTGGGCCATGGTATCGAGCGACGCACCAGCCTCATTGGCCTGGGCCGAGGTACCGTCGCCGGCCTCGCTGGAGCGGCGCATCGCTTCCACCGCTGACTGGGTGCCGGCCTGCAAGCGGTCGATCATGCCCTGGATTTCCTGGGTACTGATTTGTGTGCGGCTGGCCAGCGCCCTGACTTCATCGGCCACCACCGCGAAACCACGTCCAGCCTCACCGGCACGGGCCGCTTCAATGGCCGCGTTGAGCGCCAGCAGATTGGTTTGTTCGGCAATCGAACGGATCACCCCGAGCACGCTGACAATCGACGACACGTCTTTCTGCAGGCTGTCGAGAGACACGCCGCTGTTGCGAATGTCGTCCACCAACGCATGAATCTTCTCGATACTGCCAGCCACCACACGCTTGGCCGCCTGGCCTTCTTCATCGGTCTGCCGGGCGGCCACCGCCGCGTTTTGCGCGCTCTTGGCCACTTCCTGGGCGGCCGCCGACATTTCATTGATCGCCGTGGCGACTTGATCCGTCTCGTGACGCTGGCGCTCCATGGCCTGGTCCGAACGATTGGCCTGATCGGACACCTGATCCACCAAACCGGTCAGCTGCGTGGTCATTTCGGTGATCTGGCGCACCAGGCCATGGATCTTGTCGACAAAACGGTTGAACGAGCCGGCCAGTTGACCCAGTTCATCCTGGCTGGTGATGTTCAAGCGACGGGTCAGGTCGCCCTCGCCCGCCGCGATATCGTCGAGGTTGGCTTTCATCAGGTTCAGCGGACGCAGAATGGTATTGGCCAGCAGCATCCCGGCCGCGGCGATCACCAGCAACACCACCAACGCCACGCCGACGATACTCAGCACCACACCTTCCATGCGCTCCTGAACCTTGGCCTCGACCACGGCGACTTGGGCCTCGATGCCGTCCAGGTTCACCGAAGTACCCACCGCCATGTCCCACTTCGACAGGTATTCGGTGTAACCGAGCTTGGGCACCAGCACCTGGCTGTTACCCGGCAGCGGCGAGCTGTATTGCAGGTAGTGGGTTCCGTCCTTGGCGACTTTCACCAGGTCGCGGTTGACATAGACACCGTTCGGATCGCGGTTGTCCTTGAAGCTCTGGCCCACGCCTTCGGGGCTGTTGGCCTTGAATAGGCGCACGGTGTTGGAGTCGTAGCCGAAGAAGTAGCCTTCCTTGCCGTAGGCGATGCTCGACAGCAACTTGATCGCCTGGGCGCGCGCCGCGTCATCCCCCGGGGCTGCCGCGTCGTACAGCGGTTTGATCGTGGTCATGGCCACGGCAACGTAACTTTGCAGGGTGGCCTTGGCATCGCTGAGCAGGCGTTCGCGGGTTTCCTCGACTTCGTGGCGTGCCTGCGCTTGCAGGATGAACAACGTGGTCAGGCTGATGACCAGCGCAAAGAGCAACACCGGGAGGACGGCAAGGGACAGGACTTTGGCCTTCAGGCTCATGCGCATGACGTTCACTCTTTTTTGATTTTATTGGCGTGGATAAAGCCTTTAACGGCAGGCCAATTCAAAAGTTGAACGCGGTCGACAGGCGCACTGAGCCTCCTGTGGGAGCGAGCGGGCTCCCACAAGGCTTGCGGGGTTACAGCACCATCGCCGCCACCCAGCCAAACGCCAGCAACGGCAGGTTGTAGTGCAGGAAGGTCGGGACCACGGTGTCCCAGATATGGTGATGCTGGCCGTCGATGTTCAGACCGGAGGTCGGGCCGAGGGTCGAGTCCGAGGCGGGCGAACCGGCGTCACCGAGGGCGCCGGCGGTGCCGACGATGCAGACGATCGCCAGCGGGCTGAAGCCCAATTGCACGCACAGCGGCACGAAAATCGCCGCCAGAATGGGCACGGTGGAAAACGACGAACCGATGCCCATGGTCACCAACAGCCCCACCAGCAACATCAACAAGGCACCGATGCCCTTGCTGTGGTCGATCCAGGACGCCGACGATTCGACCAGGGTCTGCACTTCACCGGTGGCCTTCATCACTTCGGCGAACCCCGAGGCGGCGATCATGATGAAACCGATCATCGCCATCATCTTCATGCCTTCGGTGAACAGGTCATCGGTGTCGCGCCATTTGACGATGCCCGACACCGAAAAAATCAGGAAACCCACCAGCGCACCGATGATCATCGAGTCCAGCAGCAGCTGCACGATGAACGCGGCGGCAATCGCCACCCCGGCCACCATCAGGCTCAGCGGGTTGTATTGCACCGCGACCTGCTCGACTTGTTCGATCTTTTCCAGGTCGTAGACGCGCTTCTTGCGGTAGCTGATAAACGCGATCAGCAAACCCGCCACCATGCCCAGCGCCGGAATGCCCATGGCGTGGGTGACATTGATGCCCGTGATGTCCACGCCGCTGCGGGCAACGTTGGCCAGCAGGATTTCATTGAGGAAGATGTTGCCGAAGCCCACCGGCAGGAACATGTACGGCGTAATCAAACCGAACGTCATGACACAGGCGATCAGCCGGCGATCCAGTTGCAGCTTGGTCAGTACATAAAGCAGCGGCGGCACCAGCAACGGGATAAAGGCGATATGTATCGGCAGAATGTTCTGCGAGGCAATGGCCACCACCCACAGCAGGCCGATCAGCAACCACTTGACCTGGCCTCCGCCGTTGGCGTGCTGGCGATCGACCATCGCCAACGCCTTGTCGGCCAGGGCATGAGCCAGGCCGGACTTGGCGATGGCCACGGCAAAAGCGCCGAGTAACGCGTAGGACAGGGCCACCGTCGCCCCGCCGCCGAGGCCACTGTTGAAGGCCTTGAGCGTCGCTTCGATGCCCAGCCCCCCGGTCAGGCCGCCCACCAGGGCACCGACGATCAGCGCGATGACCACATGCACGCGGGACAGGCTGAGTACCAGCATGATGCCGACCGCGGCAATCACTGCATTCATTTCATTACCTCGAGACAAACGGAAAGAGTCCGTCCGGCAGTCTGCGTGAGCCGCCAGCGGATAAAGGAATGGGTCTTATTAGAGGGCGCGCACTGTGCCGCAGACTTGCCTTCGTGTCAAAGCGCCCGGGCCCTGCGCAGATGTAACGGCATATGAATACCAGTAGGAGGGAGCCAGCTCGCGAAGCACATGAGAGCACCTGAGGCTATCAGGTCTCCATCGTCATCGTTGGCGACCATCGCGAGCACACTAGCTCCTGCAGAGAGATCGACGATAGACGGGATAAAGAAACCAGAAACCCGGCCGTTACAGTGCAAAGTCGCAGATATTTATCGAATAAGGACGTCTCCATGTCACTCAAGCAATTGTCCATTCAATGGAAAATCACCCTGCTGGCCGGGCTTTGCCTGGCGGGCATCGTGACCCTGCTGGTGGGTCTCTCGCTGTATCGCATGGAGAACAGCTCGGCGCTGGTGAAAGCCTCGAGCATGGAAATGCTGACCGAAGCCGCCCAGGCGCGGATCGAGTCCCAGGGTGAAAACCAGGCGTTGGGCATCCGCCAGCAGTTCATGGACGCCTATCAATATGGCCACGGCTTTTCCCGTCAGGTGCTGTTTCTGCGCGACCAGGCCGAAAAGCGCTTTCTCGATGCCTTCGACTTGCGCGAAGACCTGACCCGTCAGGTCAAGTCGGCGCTGCAAGCCAACCCTGAGCTGCTCGGCCTGTCCCTGGTGTTCGAGCCCAACGGGCTGGATGGCAAGGACGAATTGTTTGCCGGCCAGAGCGAAGTCGGCAGCAATGAGAAAGGGCGTTTTGCCCTGTACTGGTCGCAACCGACCCCAGGCAAGCTGACTTCCATGCCACTGCCGGAAAAGGACATCGCCGACACCAGTACCGGTCCCAGCGGCGAAGCGGCCAACGCCTGGTTCACCTGCCCGCGCACCACCCTCAAACCGTGCGTGATCGAGCCCTACTTCTATATGATCGACGGCCAGAACGTGCTGATGACCAGCATCGTTTTTCCGCTGATGGTCAACGGCAAGGTGATCGCCTCGCTGTCGGTGGACATCAATCTCAACAGCCTGCAGACGATCAGCCAGAGCGCCAGCAAAAAGCTCTATGACGGCCAGACCAGCGTCAGCATTCTCAGCCCGGCCGGTTTGCTTGCCGGCTACAGCCCCGACGCCAGCAAACTCGCCCAGCGCCTGGAGGCCGTGGACAAGACCAACGGTGCCGAGCTGATGCGCATGCTCGCCGCCAGCAGCAAGACCGCCAGCCTGCACAGCCAGCAACAGCTCAAGGTGCTGTCGCCGTTCCAGCCGATTCCCGGTGGCAAAACCTGGGGCGTGTTGCTCGACGTGCCGGAAAAAGTCCTGGTCGGCCCCGCCGATGCCCTGAAAAAGCAACTGGATGACAGCAACACCGCCGGTACCCTGACAGAACTCGGACTGGGCATACTGGCGGCATTGATCGGCCTGCTCCTGGTCTGGCTGATGGCCCGCAGCGTGACCCGACCGATCCTCGGCGTGGCACACATGCTCGAAGACATCGCCAGCGGCGAAGGCGACCTGACCCGACGCCTGGCCTACGACAAGAAAGATGAACTGGGCCAGCTGGCTGGCTGGTTCAACCGCTTCCTCGACAAGCTGCAGCCGATCATTGCCGAGGTCAAACGCTCGGTGCAGGACGCTCGCAATACCGCGGACCAGTCCTCCGCCATCGCCACCCAGACCAGCGCCGGCATGGAGCAGCAATACCGGCAGGTGGATCAGGTTGCGACCGCTTCCCACGAAATGAGCGCCACGGCGCAAGACGTTGCCCGCAGCGCCGCGCAAGCGGCACAGGCTGCGCGGGATGCCGATCAGGCGACCCGCCAGGGCCTGACCGTGATCGACCGCACCACCGCCAGCATCGATAACCTCGCTGCCGACATGAGCGCGGCAATGGTGCAAGTCGAAGGCCTGGCGGCCAACAGCGAGAAAATCGGTTCGGTGCTGGAAGTGATCCGCGCCATCGCCGAACAGACCAACCTGCTGGCGCTCAACGCGGCCATCGAAGCGGCCCGTGCCGGTGAGGCCGGCCGCGGTTTTGCCGTGGTCGCCGATGAAGTGCGCAACCTGGCGCGACGCACCCAGGAGTCGGTGGAAGAAACCCGTCTGGTGATCGAACAACTGCAAAGCGGTACCCAGGATGTGGTCGGTTCGATGGGCAACAGCCATCGCCTGGCCCAGGGCAGTGTCGATCAGGTCGGCCAGGCCGTGACCGCGCTGCGCCAGATCGGCGATGCCGTGACCGTGATCAGTGACATGAACCTGCAGATTGCCAGCGCCGCCGAAGAACAGAGCGCGGTGGCCGAGGAGATCAACAACAACGTGGCGACCATCCGTGATGTGACCGAATCGCTGTCGGGCCAGGCCAATGAGTCGGCACGGGTCAGCCAGTCGCTCAACAGCCTGGCCAATCAACAGCAGAGTCTGATGGATCAGTTCCGCGTCTGACCCCGCCCCCCCTGTAGGAGCGAGCTTGCTCGCGATGGTGTGTCAGTCACCGAGGTGTCAACTGATACTCCATCGCGAGCAAGCTCGCTCCTAAAAGGTCCGCCACCATGATGGCGAGTGGATATCCCCCAGACGTTGATTATGCTTTAAGGAACCTTGCAGCGATTCGAGGCGTCCACCCTGCATGCACGCTTCGCGCAATCGCTCATTCGACGACATCAGCCCCAGGGCCAGGGTGCGGCAGCGGTAAGGAAAAACTCCGGCCTACGACAAGAGCAAGACGGAGAACACTCATGGCAGCCATCGACACTGCAACTTCGGGCAGCGCCCCCGGACACGGCATCACCAGGGAAGAGCGCAAGGTCATTTTCGCCTCGTCCCTGGGCACCGTGTTCGAGTGGTACGACTTCTACCTTTACGGCTCCCTCGCCGCGATCATCGCCAAGCACTTCTTTGCCGGCGTCAACGAGACCACCTCATTCATCTTTGCCTTGCTCGCGTTCGCCGCGGGCTTCGCCGTGCGGCCGTTCGGGGCGATTGTGTTTGGCCGTTTGGGCGACATGATCGGGCGCAAACACACCTTTCTCATCACCATCGTGATCATGGGTCTATCAACCGCCGTGGTGGGTTTTCTGCCCGGTTACGCAACCATTGGCGTGGCGGCGCCGATCATCCTGATCACCCTGCGCCTGTTGCAAGGCCTGGCCCTGGGCGGCGAATACGGCGGCGCGGCAACTTACGTGGCCGAGCACGCGCCCAAAGGCAAGCGCGGCTACTTCACCTCTTGGATCCAGACCACCGCGACCCTCGGCCTGTTTCTGTCGCTGCTGGTGATCCTGGGCTGCCGCACGGTGCTGGGCGCTGAAGCCTTCGAAACCTGGGGCTGGCGGATTCCCTTTCTGCTGTCGATCCTGCTGCTGATCGTCTCGGTGTACATCCGCTTGCAGCTCAGCGAGTCGCCGGTGTTCATGAGAATGAAGGCTGAGGGCAAGTCGTCCAAGGCGCCGCTGACCGAATCCTTCGCCCGCTGGGAGAACCTCAAGATTGTGATCATGGCCCTGCTCGGCGGCACCGCCGGCCAGGCCGTGGTCTGGTACACCGGGCAGTTCTATGCGCTGTTCTTTCTGCTGCAGACGCTGAAGATCGACCCGCAGACCGCCAACTTGCTGATTGCCGGCTCGCTGCTGATCGGCACACCGTTCTTCGTCATCTTCGGCAGCCTGTCCGACCGCATCGGCCGCAAGGGCATCATCATGGCCGGCTGCATCCTCGCGGCAGTGACCTATTTCCCGATCTTCCATGCGCTGACCCAATACGGTAACCCCGATGTCTTTATTGCGCAGGAGAAGAATCCGGTCACGGTGATCGCCGATCCCGCTCAGTGCTCGTTCCAGTTCGACCCGGTGGGCAAGGCCAAATTCACCAGTTCCTGTGACCTGGCGAAAACCGTCTTGGCAAAACGGGCCATCCCCTACAAGAACGTGACGGCCGAACCGGGCACTGTCGCGCAGGTCCGCATCGGCGAGAAAGTAATCCCCAGTTTCGAAGGCACTGGCATGCCGGCCGCCGACTTCAAGACCCGCAACGACGCCTTTACCGCCACGCTCGCCACATCCCTCAAAGACGCCGGCTACCCGGAGAAGGCTGACCCGGCCAAGACCAACTACCCGATGGTGCTGCTGTTGCTGACGATCCTGGTGATCTACGTGACCATGGTCTACGGCCCGATTGCCGCCTGGCTGGTGGAACTGTTCCCGGCGCGCATCCGCTACACCTCGATGTCGCTGCCCTACCACATCGGCAATGGCTGGTTCGGCGGCTTCCTGCCGACGGTGGCGTTCGCCATGGTCGCGGCCACCGGCGATATCTACTACGGGCTGTGGTACCCGATCGTCATTGCGGTGATGACGGCCATCCTCGGCATTTTCTTCATGCCGGAAACCAAGGATCGGGAGATTCATCACGCTTGAACCCGACACCACACAAACCAATGTGGGAGCAAGCTCGCTCCCACAGGTTGCCGGTCCGGCTTCAGAGGCGTTCAGGCAATTCGATCAGCACTTTCAATCCGCCCCACTCGCTCTCCTGCAGCTGCAATACCCCGCCCCACGCCTCGACGATGTCGCGCACGATCGCCAAACCCAGGCCGTGTCCGTCAGTCTGTTCGTCCAGCCGGGTGCCGCGACTGAATACCTGCTCGCGGCGATCTTCGGGGATGCCCGGCCCGTCGTCTTCCACACTCAGTTCAAAGCCTTCGACGGTCTTGAGCACGCTCAGCCGCACTTCGGCATCCGCCCATTTGCAGGCGTTGTCCAGCAGATTGCCGAGCAATTCCAGCACGTCCTCGCGATCCCACGGCAATTGCAGGCCCGCCGCGGCGCGATAGCTCAGCGTCAGGTGGTCACCGTGAATCATGTTCAAGGTCGCCAACAATCCCGGCAGTTCGCCGGCGCAATCAAACAGTGCCCCCGGCAGCGCATCGCCGGCCAGGCGGGCACGATTGAGCTCGCGATTGAGTCGCCGCTGAACTTGCTCCAGTTGTTCCTTGAAGGTCTTGCGCAATGCCGGATGCGCGTCCAGTTGCGCGCTTGAGGCCAGGCTCAACAACACCGCCAGCGGGGTTTTCAAGGCGTGGCCGAGGTTGCCCAGGGCATTGCGTGAACGCTTGAGGCTGTCTTCGGTGTGGGCCAGCAGGTGGTTGATCTGCGCCACCAGCGGCTCCAGTTCCACCGGCACCTGGTCATCGAGTTGCGAACGCTGGCCCTGTTGCAATTGCGCAATCTGCTCACGGGCCGTTTCCAGCGGGCGCAAGGCACGCCGCACGGTGATTCGTTGCAGCAGCAAAATCAGCAGCAGCCCCGCCAGCCCCAACCCCAGGCCAACCTGCTGCATGCGCAGGAAGCTCTCGCGCACCGGGGTGTAGTCCTGCGCCACGCTGATGGAGATCGACTGGCCCAGGCGGCGATAGTCCGAGCGCAGCACCAGCAACTGCTGCCCTTCGGGTCCCAATTGCAGGTTGCTGTCCAGGCCGGGCTGTTCGAGGCGTGGCAGTTCCTGGTCCCACAACGAACGGGAACGCCATTGGCTGTCGGCAAAGTCGATGCGGAAATAGTGCCCGGAAAAGGGTCGTTGATAGGCCGGTGCCAGGTGCCGCTCATCCAGCTGCAAACCTTGCGGGCCACGCACCAGGGCCACCAGCAGGTTTTCGCTGTCGTTGCGCAGGCCGGCTTCGAGGTAGCGCTGCAAACCCATTTCGAACAGCCACAGGCTGGTCTGCGCCAGCACCAGGCCGACAACCACCATCACGCTGATCAGGCCCAGACTCAAGCGGCGCTGGATCGACCTCACCGGGCTTGCCCACCGAACAGGTAACCCTGGCCGCGACGGGTCTCGATCACGCTGCGCCCGAGTTTGCGCCGTAGGTGATTGACGTGGACTTCCAGCACATTGGAATCGCGTTCGGTCTCGCCGTCGTAGAGGTGTTCGGCGAGGTGGCCTTTGGAAAGGATCTGATCCGGGTGCAGCATGAAATAGCGCAGCAAACGGAATTCGGCGGCGGTCAGCTGGATCTGCGTGCCGTCACGGTTCACGCACTGCCGACCTTCATCCAGATGCAAACCGGCGGCCTTGAGCGTCGGCTGATTGACCTGGCCATGGGAGCGACGCAGCAGCGCCTGGATGCGCAGGTGCAACTCTTCAGGGTGAAAGGGTTTGCTCAGGTAATCGTCGGCACCGGCCTTGAGACCTTCGATGCGCTCGGCCCAGGAGTCGCGGGCGGTGAGGATCAGCACCGGAGTGGGCAAACCTTCGGCACGCCAGTGGGCCAACACTTCAAGCCCCGGCAAACCCGGCAGGCCGAGGTCGAGGACGATCAGGTCGTAAGGCTCGGTGCTGCCCTGACAGACCGCATCGCGACCGTCGGCCAGCCAGTCCGCGGCGTAGCCCTGGCGATTGAGGCCGGCCATCAGTTCGTCGGCCAGGGGTACGTGGTCTTCCACCAGGAGCAAACGCATCGGTCAATCTTCCTTGTCTTTCAGTAAACGGCCCGTGGCGGCATCGATTTCAAGCTCACGAACCACGCCTGCCGCCGTGAGCATTTCGACGTCATAAATGTAGACGTCGTGCTTCTCTTCCAGCTCGGCTTCCAGCAGTCTGGCCCCCGGATAGCGGTCCAGCGCCTGCTGCAACACTTGCTCGAGCGGCAGAATGATCCCTTGCTGGCGCAAGCGCAGGGCTTCGTCCTGGTCCAGGTCGCGGGCCATGACCACCGAGCAGAAAGCCAGCAACACCAGCGCCAGGCTGCCCGCGCGCCGTGTGAAAAAGGAAAGCAGCGTCATTACGAATCCTGATGATCCTTGAGTCACTGGCCGCCGACCGCGTCTAATTGCAGATCCGGTCGATGCCGAGGCGGTGAGCTTCTCGAAAGGCACAATGGTACCAGCGTCGTGCAACCTCAAGGCTTCGTCCGGCCCCTGGGTGTTGCATACGGGGTCCACCTTAGCGGGCTGAACTTAATTGAAACTGAATGGCCATCATTGGGCTGCAATAGCAAGCAGACACAGATCCAAACCCTGCTCGCGATGACGCTGGCCCAACCAAAATCAATGCAGCTGCGCCAGCGCTATCGCGAGCAGGCTCACTCCCACATAATCCACCCGCTTGCCAGACATCGAGACCGGTATGACCGCCATCCACATCAAGTTCCCTTCCCTGACGCTCAAGGCCGGTCCTCGTGCCTTTGCGCGCATCCGCGAAAACGGCCTGAGCGCTATCGATGTCGGCACGCTACCCGGTGCCGCCGGTGGCCCGAAGGCGCTGGGGATCCAGGGGCTGGACCTGGCGTTGTTCGGCCAATGGCTGCCGGCGGCGCCCCGGGAGCGCTCGCTGATCGGTGCATCGGTCGGTTCCTGGCGCTTTGCCAGTGCCTGCCTGCCGGACGCCGCCGAGGGCATCCGCCGCCTCGGCCAGCTCTACACCGAACAGAACTTCGCCAAAGGCGTGACCATGGCGCAAATCAGCCAGAGTTCGCGGCGCATGCTCGATGAACTGCTCGACGGCCGCGACGCCGCCCTGCTCGACAACGCCCATTACCGCCTGAACATCATGGTGGTCAAAAGCCACGGCCTGCTCGCGGACGACCATCGCGGCCGCCTGGGCCTGGGCCTGTCGTCGGTGATCGCCGACAACCTGCGCGGCCGCGCGCGGTTGTCGCGGCACTTCGAACGTCTGATCATCCACGACCCGCGCCTGGCTCCACCGGTCAACCCGCTGAACGATTTCCCGTCGCGCTTCGTCGCGCTGAATGCCGGCAATCTGCGCCAGGCCTTGCTCGC
The DNA here is from genome assembly GCF_054061835.1 of Pseudomonas sp. TE12234. Classification (NCBI taxonomy): domain Bacteria; kingdom Pseudomonadati; phylum Pseudomonadota; class Gammaproteobacteria; order Pseudomonadales; family Pseudomonadaceae; genus Pseudomonas; species Pseudomonas sp. TE12234. Next base: position 160,672 of record NZ_JBSSEP010000014.1, on the reverse strand, counting down.
CTCGGGCTCGATTCCCATGGTCATGGAGGGCGTGCGCGACCTGCCGGGTGCAGGCGCCGGGACCTTCCGCGACGGCGGTCTGCTGGACTACCACCTCGACCTGCCCTACAGCGGCGACGACATCGTGCTCTACCCGCATTTCACCGATCGGGTGATTCCAGGCTGGTTCGACAAGTCCCTGCCCTGGCGTCGCGCCTGCCCTGCGCGACTGCAGAATGTGCTGTTGCTGGCGCCGTCCCGGGAATACCTGGCGCGCCTGCCCTACGGCAAACTGCCGGATCGTAATGACTTCAAACGCTTCATGGGCGACGCCCCGAGCCGGCAGAAATACTGGCGTGCGGCGATGGACGAAAGCCGTCGCCTGGGCGACGAATTCCTCGAACTGGCCGCCAACGGTCGCCTCGGCGAGCGCTTGCTGACCCTTTAGTCAGGACAAGCTGTTAAACTCGCCGCCTGCCCCTATCGCCACGGCGATCGCCACCTGAACAGAGCTGAAAACACTGTGGAAATCTTCAAGGAATTTACTTTCGAATCCGCCCACCGCCTGCCCCACGTCCCGGACGGCCACAAGTGCGGTCGCCTGCACGGCCATTCGTTCAAAGTGGCGATTCACCTGAGTGGCGATATTGATCCGCACACCGGCTGGATCCGCGACTTTTCGGAAATCAAGGCGATCTTCAAGCCGCTGTATGAGCGTCTGGACCACAACTACCTGAACGATATTCCTGGCCTGGAAAACCCGACCAGCGAAGTACTGGCCAAATTCATCTGGGCCGAACTCAAGCCATTGCTGCCGGAACTCAGTGCGATTCGTATCCACGAGACCTGCACCAGCGGTTGCATCTATCGCGGCGAGTAAAGCAGAACCCTTGTAGGAGCGAGCCCGTTCGCGATGGACGTCAAGACAACACGGTTCTCCAGATACACCGCGTTATCGTTTACGTCCATCGCGAGCAGGCTCGCTCCTACAGGGGAAATGCGTTTCGTCAGTGACGCAAAAAAACAGCCTTCAACGGCTGTTTTTTTATGCCTGCTTTTTGGCTTTCACATGCCAGGAACTCACGCCCGTGACAGGCGAGATCAATGACGCTGGCAGGAATCGCCCCCGTCGCGCTAACGTAGTGTCATTGTCTATCGAAAAGGACGCTCCTGATGCACATCATCAACGCCCGGCTGCGTCACCAGGAAGGCCTGCATGAATTGCACCTGGAAAACGGCCTGATCAGCCACATCGCCCGGCAAACCGAGGCTCCGACCCTGGGCCCCGACGATCTGGATGCCGGCGGCAACCTGGTGGTACCGCCCTTCGTCGAGCCGCACATCCACCTCGATGCCACCCTGACCGCTGGCGAGCCGCGCTGGAACATGAGCGGTACCTTGTTCGAAGGCATCGAGTGCTGGGGTGAGCGCAAGGCGACGATCACCCAGGAAGACACCAAGACCCGCGCCAAAAAAACCATCCAGGCCCTCGCCGCCCACGGTATCCAGCATGTGCGCACCCATGTCGATGTCACCGATCCGCAACTGACCGCGCTGAAGGCCATGCTCGAAGTGCGCGAGGAAAGCCGTGATCTGATCGACCTGCAAATCGTCGCATTCCCCCAGGAGGGCATCGAGTCGTACCGCAACGGTCGGGACCTGATGGAGGAAGCGATCCACATGGGCGCCGACGTGGTCGGCGGCATCCCGCATTTCGAATACACCCGTGATCAAGGCGTGAGTTCGGTGAAGTTCCTCATGGACCTGGCCGAACGCACCGGTTGCCTGGTGGATGTGCATTGCGACGAAACCGACGACCCGCACTCGCGCTTTCTCGAAGTGCTGGCCGAAGAAGCCCGCAGCCGCGACATGGGTTCACGGGTCACCGCCAGTCACACCACGGCCATGGGCTCCTATGACAACGCCTACTGCGCCAAACTGTTCCGCCTGCTCGGGCATTCCGGGATCAGTTTTGTCTCCTGCCCGACCGAAAGCATTCATCTGCAAGGCCGCTTCGATAACTTCCCGAAACGCCGTGGTGTGACCCGGGTCAACGAACTGCTCGAAGCCGGCATGAACGTGTGTTTCGGCCAGGATTCGATCGTCGATCCCTGGTATCCGCTGGGCAACGGCAACATCCTGCGGGTCCTCGAAGCAGGCCTGCACATCTGCCACATGCTCGGTTACCGCAACCTGCAAAGCGCGCTGGACCTGGTCACCGACAACAGCGCCAGGGCCATGGCTTTGGGTGATCGCTACGGGCTGGAACCGGGGCGGCCGGCGAACTTGTTGATATTGTCGGCCGAGAGCGACTACGAGGTGATCCGCAGCCAGGGCCTGCCGCTGTATTCGATTCGCGGCGGCAAGGTGCTGATGAAACGGACGATGCCGGTGGTGGAGTTCGGTGATGGCTTGAGCTGAATTCGGGTCGACGCCATCGCCGGCAAGCCGGCTCTACAGGGACTTGCATTAAACCTGGAGCCGGCTTGCCGGCGATGGCTGTCTCGGGATCAGTCCATCAACCGAGCCGTACCAAACAGGCTCACCCGACTCAACTCCCCCCGCTCTTGCTCCAGCAGAATCGGCGCTGTCCCACCCGGCATCGTCACCTTCACCTCCCCCGCATCGACCCAACCCACCCGCCAGGCCGCACACGCCACCGCACTGGCACTGGTGCCCGAGGAAGCGGTCGGCCCTTCCCCGCGCTCGAACACCCGCGCGGCGATGTGCCCGGGTGACAGCCGCATCGCCCATTGCAGATTGATCCCCGCCGGGCAGGGTTTTCCTGCGCCGGTCGGCATGGCGTAGGCGATCTGCGTCAGCCCCTCGCCCAGCGCTGGCTCGCGCATTTGCTCATTGCCCGGCAAGGCATCGGCGCTGTCGACCAGGGTCACGCAGTGCGGATTGCCGACTCGCACGAACTGACTGCGCGACCATGCCCCGTTGAGGGCTGCCAATGGCTGCACATGGCTGAGCTCACGACCGTTGCAGGCCACGCTTTCAACCCCCTGCGCACTGACCGCCTCAGGGCCAAACCCCGGCTTGCCCAGGTCCAGCCAAAACCCTTGCACGCCATCGACCTGCGCCGCTTTCACCGAAATCTCCCCCGGTGAACGCACATCCGCCTTGTCATGGTGAACCCTGAGCACACACGTTTGATCCTTCGGCCAAAGTCCCTGATCGCTGAGGGCCTGGGAAAAAATCGTCAGGCCATTGCCACTGCGCTCGGCCAGGGTGCCGTCGGTGTTGACGATCAACAGATCGAATGGCTGCGACGACTGGAACGGGCCGACCAGCAAGCCATCGCTGCAATGTTCCTTGCTGCCGGGCGGCTGGGTGCCGGCGGCCCAACGGCAGCAAGCCTCTATGGCCGACAAGGTCCATGTCTGAATGTTTTGTGCGGCCTGACTGGCCTGATCCGGCACGGCGATTCCCCTGCGGCGCAGTTCCTCAGGCGCCACCACCTTGTAGATATTGCCTCGTGCATCGTACATCCGCGCCATGGCGCCCTCCCTGCTGGAAATGATGGGTCTGCCCCAACATATCGCGAAACAGGCTCTGGCTGTGCAAGGATGTCAGCCTGTTTCAGCGCAAACCTTGCGGCTCCCCTGATCGAACCCTCGCAGGTGGATCACTGTCCCTTGGGAACGCGACGTTTTTGTTCAAGGATCGATATGACCAACCTCAAGACCCAATCCCCCTTCGTTCCAGGGCGCCTGGAGCAAATGTCCACGCGCATTGCCTTCTTCATCGCCGGGCTTGGCATCGCCGCGTGGGCGCCGCTGGTGCCCTACGCCAAGGTCCGCGCCGGGCTGGATGACGGCACCCTCGGTTTGTTGCTGCTGTGCCTGGGGGTGGGTTCGATTCTGGCGATGCCTTTGGCCGGGATGCTCGCCTCGCGTTTTGGTTGTCGCAAAGTCGCGACCGGCGGCACCTTGCTGATCTGCCTGGCGCTGCCGCTGCTGGCAACGGTGTCATCGATTCCGGCGCTGATCGCGGCGTTGTTCATCTTCGGTGCCGGCCTCGGCACGGTGGATTCCACGGTGAACCTGCAAGCGGTGATCGTCGAACGGGCCAGCGGCAAGAACATGATGTCGGGGTTTCATGGCCTGTTCAGCCTCGGCGGGATCGTCGGCGCGGCGGGTGTCAGCGGGCTACTCGGTCTGGGTATTTCACCGCTGGGCGCGACCCTGGTGGTGGTCGTGATCCTGCTGATCGCCCTGGCCAAAGCCGCGCCGCACCTGCTGCCCTATGGCAGTGACAGCTCGGGACCGGCGTTTGCCATTCCCCACGGCATCGTGCTGTTCATCGGCGTGATGTGTTTCATCGTGTTCCTCGCCGAAGGCGCGGCCCTGGACTGGAGCGCGGTGTTCCTGGCCCAGGAACGCGGGATCGATACCGCCTATGCCGGCATGGGGTATGCGGCGTTTGCCCTGACCATGACCACTGGACGCCTGACCGGGGACTCAATCGTGCGGCGCCTTGGCGCTACGCGAGTGATGGTGTTCGGCGGGCTGACGGCAGCGGCCGGTCTGTTCATGGCGACATTGGCCCCCAGCTGGGAAGCGGCGCTGGTGGGTTATGCGTTACTCGGGGCCGGCTGCTCGAACATTGTGCCAGTGCTGTACACCGCGGTCGGCAAGCAGACCGTCATGCCGGAAAGCATCGCCGTACCAGCCATCACCACCCTCGGTTACGCCGGCATTCTTGCGGGGCCTGCGGTCATCGGCTTCATCGCCCATGGCAGCAGTTTGAGCTTTGCCTTCGGCTTGATGGCCGTGCTGCTGGTGGCGGTGGCCATTGGCGGGAAGGTGTTGAAGGTCTGAAAAGCATTGCTGGCAAGCCAACTGCAGACAATCCCTGTCGTTCACAAACGCTTGCTGTTGATTTGCAGCGGCGCGATGGCAAAGCGCTATATCCGCTTGCCAAGCCCCCGCCAGTCGGGAAAGCTGATTGCGGCACAGAGCCAAAGGATTCTGGCAGGAATCCAAAAGCAGCCAACGTCGGGCTGTTGCAAAGTACAGGTGTGCTGTCACCGGCTTTTTCGAAGGAACCCAGAATGTTCACCTCCCTTGCGTTGCGAAACAGAAAACCGCTTGCCCGGCTCGCGCTGGCCATCACGCTGGGCACCCTCGGCCTGCCCTATTGGGCCGGAAATGCCCAGGCCCATGGCGGTCACGCCGAAATGGTGCCGCTGCAGGCGGGCCTTGAGGAATTCGGCGCCACGGTCAAGTGGGACGACTATTCCAACCTGTTCACCATTGCCAAGGACGGGGTCTACCTCAAGGTCAAGCCGAACAGCAAAGTGGCCATGCTCAATGGCAAGCCCATGGCGCTGACGGTGCCGGTGGTGTTCAAGGGCAAGACCGCATTCATGTCCAAGGACTTCATCAACCAGGTGTTCCAGTCCGGCCTGGACAAGACCTTTGTCGTCGAAACCCGCCCTAACCCGCTCAACCCGCTGAGCGCGGACGAAATCACCGCGGCGGTGGACATCGTCAAGAAGTCCGGGCATTACCAACCCGGTTTCCGCTTCACCGAAGTCTCGGTCAAGGAGCCGCCGAAGGATCAGGTGTGGAACTTCGTCTACACCGGGCAGAAGGTCGACCAGCCGCGCCAGGCCAATATCGTGGTGCTGGACGGCAAGCACGTGATCGAAGCGCTGGTGGATCTGGACAGCAAGTCACTCAAATCCTGGACACCGATTGAAGGCGCCCATGGCATGGTGCTGCTGGACGATTTCGCCACGGTGCAATCGGCCGTGGAGAACAGCCCGGAATACGCAGCGGCACTGGCCAAGCGCGGCATCAACGACGTGAAAAAGGTCGTGGCCACACCGCTGACCGTCGGCTACTTCGACGGCAAGGACGGCCTGGCACAGGACAAGCGCCTGCTGAAAATCGTCAGCTACCTCAATACCGATGACGGCAACTATTGGGCGCATCCGATCGAAGGCCTGGTGGCGATTGTCGATCTGGAGCAGAAGAAACTCATCAAGATCGAAGACGAAGCGCTCATCCCGGTGCCGATGAAGCCGACCCCCTATGACGGGCGCGGACGCAAGGGGACATCGGTCAAGCCGCTGGAGATCATCGAGCCCGAGGGCAAGAACTACACCATCACCGGCAACAGCATTCACTGGCAGAACTGGGACTTCCATGTGCGCCTCGACTCGCGGGTCGGGCCTATCCTGTCCACCGTCACCTATGACGACAAGGGCAAGAAACGCAAAATCATGTACGAGGGCTCGCTGGGCGGCATGATCGTGCCGTATGGCGATCCGGATGTCGGCTGGTACTTCAAGGCCTACCTGGATTCGGGCGACTACGGCATGGGCACCCTGACCTCGCCGATCGCCCGCGGCAAAGACGCCCCGGAAAACGCCGTGCTGCTGGACGCCACCATCGCCGACTACACCGGCGCCCCGACGGCGATCCCGCGCGCCATGGCAGTGTTCGAACGCTACGCCGGCCCCGAGTACAAACACCAGGAAATGGGCCAGCCCAACCTCAGTACCGAACGCCGGGAACTGGTGGTGCGCTGGATCAGCACCGTCGGCAACTATGACTACATCTTCGACTGGGTCTTCCAGCAGAACGGCACCATCGGCATCGACGCCGGCGCCACCGGCATCGAAGCGGTCAAGGGCGTGAAGTCCAGGACCATGCACGAAGACACCGCCAAGGAAGACACCCGCTACGGCACGCTGCTCGATCACAACATCGTCGGCACCACCCACCAGCACATCTACAACTTCCGCCTCGACATGGACGTGGACGGTGAAAGCAACTCGCTGGTGGAGGTGAACCCGGTGATTGCCCCGAACGACCGTGGCGGACCGCGCACCAGCACCATGCAGACCGAAACCAGAGTGGTCAGCACCGAACAACAGGCGGCGCAGAAATTCGACCCGTCGACCGTTCGCCTGCTGACCAACTTCGGTAAGGAAAACAAGGTCGGCAACCCGGTGTCCTATCAGTTGATTCCCTATGCCGGCGGCACGCACCCGGTGGCCAAGGGCGCCAACTTCGGCAAGGACGAATGGCTGTATCACCGCCTGAGCTTCATGGACAAGCAACTGTGGGTGACGCGTTACAACCCTGAGGAGAAGTACCCGGAAGGCAAGTACCCGAACCGCTCGGACAAAGACTCGGGCCTGGGGCAGTTCACCCAGGACAACCAATCCATCGAAAACACCGACGACGTCGTGTGGCTGACCACCGGCACCACCCACATCGCCCGCGCCGAAGAGTGGCCGATCATGCCGACCGAATGGGTGCACGTGCTGCTCAAGCCGTGGAACTTCTTCGATGAAACGCCGACGTTGGACCTCAACGCACCGAAGTAACGCCCCCCCTGTGGGAGCGAGCCCGCTCGCGATGGCGTTTCAGTCGACACCTGTGTTGCTGATACTCCATCGCGAGCGGGCTCGCTCCTACAGGGATCTTTGCCGGGCAGCCGATTTTTGCGCGTCAGCCAATCCTGAGCTGGCCCAGGCTCGGGTCGCGTTCGGACGATCTTTTGACGTCTACTCGGGCGGATCGATTCGATCCAGCGCCCGGTTTACCGCCAGCTCGCCCAGCATGATCACTTGCGCGATACCCAGCAGGGTATTGCGACTGGTCCCCTCCGTACGATCCGCCAGATCCAGGGTCATGACATTGGCCGACGCCAACGATTCGCAGGCGTGGGCCAGCAGGGATTCGACATCGAGTTCCGGGTTGACGATGAACATGGTGCAGAGTTTGCGCGGGGTGGCGCGGATGTCGGCGGCGGAGGGGATGCGTTCGGGCGGTGCATGGGAAGTGTTTGAATCGATGGTTTCCGAGGGCGTTGCCGGGTCGGTGTCCGGCGGATTCGGTGTCACCTTGAACATAGGCTGATTACTCCTGAAAGGAGCCACTAACCCTTCTCTACTAAAAGAAGGGTGGTGGCTGTACGCAGGTTAGTAGACCGGGGAGATCAGCATTTACCGGCGCGCCGAAGCGCCCTGCGCACAGCCACCATCAAGATCAGGCATGGGACACCTGAGTTTCGGAGCTTTGCACCTTGCTGAAACACCACGGGCTACTAAACCCGATCACTGACCATCAGTGACGCGAATCAAGTTACCGAGCGGCCCCAAGGCGCACAAGCCGGCGGATTCTGGCGTAACCGTAGGCAACGACGCAAGGCGTTGTGGCTTTCGGGAAGTAACCTTGAAAGCCGCTGAGCGACGAACATCTGTGGCGAGGGAGCTCGCTCCCGCTGGGCTGCGAAGCGGCCCCCCCTCGCCACTGGCAATCATCCCACTAAAAAATCCTACAGCTCCGGCGCACCAAGATACGGATACGTCCTACGCCACCCTCGCGGCGAACGGGAAGCACCCGGCGAAGGTGGCGCGCCAATCCCCTGTGGGGGCGAGCTTGCTCGCTCCCACAGGGTTACATCGGTCCGCTCATTGGCTGACCACAATCTTCCCCAGCATCTGCGGATGCAGCGCACAAAAATACTCATACTCCCCTGGCGTATTGAACACCCAGGAATAGCTGTCACCGGTATCCAGCGCCCCGGAGCGAAACAGCTTGTGGGTTTCCGCCACCGTGTGCGGAATCTCGTCGTCGTTCACCCACGTCACTTTGGTGCCCACCGCCACGTTCAAATCCTTGGGCCCGAACATGAATTCCTTGATATCGACTTTCACCTCCTGAGCCCACACCGGCATCGACAGCAGCAGGCAGACAACAGCCAACAATCGCGCTTTCATTCCCATTTCCTCCGCTAAACCAGTGTCGAATCGATCAGTGCCAAGGGGTGCTCACCCTGCGTCGCACGCACATCGGTGATCCCCAGGTAATTGCGCAATTGATCCGCCGCCACCGTCATCGGTCCCGGAGCCGGCGCCGTGCCCGGTGCCGGTTGTGGATAAGCCGTGCCGCGCGCGGTGTGGAAGGTGATATTGCCCTCGACCTTCTGGATGACCTGATGGATATGCCCGTTCAGCACCGTCACCGATCCGTACTTGCGCAGCATGGCAATCGCCTGATCGCCATCCTCGGTGCCCCAGCCCCACGGCTGATAGATGGTCCACAACGGAATATGGGTGAACACGACAATCGGCGTGCTGCTGCTCACCGCGCGCAAGTCATCGGCCAGCCAGGCCAGTTGATCGGCGCCAAGGGTCGCTTCATGGCCAGCCTGGAAGTTGAAGACATTCACCAGCGCAATGAAATGCACGCCGTGGTCGTCGAAGCTGTACCAGCCATTGCCTTTGGTGCCCTTGCCGTAACGCTCCAGATAAAGCTTGCCGCCGCCCTCGTCGAGGGTGTCGTGCTCGCCCGGCACATAGTGCACGGTGGACGGCAGGCCCTTGAGCAATTGTGCGGCGGTGTCGAACTCGGCGGGTTTGGACAGGTGGGTGATATCGCCGGTATGCAGGATCAGCGATGGACGCTTGGGCAGCGCGACGACCTTGTCGATCGCCACTTGCAAGGTCTTCACCGGATCCGGATTGGCCTCCTTGTTGAAACCGATGTGCGAGTCGCTGATCTGCACGAAGTGAAAGGTGCTGGCCAGCGCCTTGGGATCGGAGACGTTCCCCGTGTCGTCCAGAGCGAAGGCCCGGGGGATGCCGCCGCTCAAGGCCCAGAGGACCCCGGCCCCGGCCCACGCCGAGCATTTGAGCAGTGTTCGGCGGTCGGGATTCAACGGGCCGTCGGTGCGCAGTGGATGTTTTGCTTGAATGTCCATCGGTATTCCCTCGCTGGAGAACTACAGTGATGTAGCTGACACGAGGTAAAACCTTGCAGGACCGGTCTTTATTCCCTGTCGAAAAAATAAATTTTCCCGGGAATAAAAGACCGTGCACCGCAGTTATAGGGGTGGGACAGTGCGGGAACCACTATGAAGCGATTTGAGGAACTGTTTGCGCCGCACCTGGATGCCGCTTACAACCTCGCGCGCTGGCTCACGGGCAATGACAGCGCCGCGCACGATGTCGTGCAGGAAAGCGCCCTGCGCGCCTTGCGGTTTGCGCACCGCTTCGTCGACGGCAACGCCAAGGCCTGGTTTCTGACCATCGTGCGCAACGAAAGCTACACCTGGCTCAAGGCCTCGGCCGGACGGCACTGGGTCGCTTTCGACGACGAGCCAGGTGAAAACGAGGCTGCGATGAGCCACAGCCAGACCCCGGAACTGCTGGCCATCCACACCGAAAATGCGGCGCTGATCCAGCAAGCCCTGTGCGCCCTGCCACCGGCGTTTCGTGAGGTGATCATTCTCAAAGAACTCGAAGACCTGGCTTACAAGGACATCGCTCTGGTGGTCGACATTCCCATCGGTACCGTCATGTCGAGGCTGGCCAGGGCTCGCGCCATGCTCAAGCTCGAACTATTGAAGTTGCACGCTCATGAATGAACTCGACTGCACGGTTTGCCAGACGCTGATGCATGGCTATCTGGACAAGGAACTCGATCCCGCGACGGCGGCCAATGTGGCCGGGCATCTGGCCGAGTGCGCCGACTGCGCGCGGTTACTGGATCAGGCGCAGCGGTTGAAGGACAGCGTCAGGCACAAGGCGCCGTATTACGCCGCGCCGGCGTCCTTGGTTGCCCGCCTGAAGGCCCCTGAGGTGCCAGCGCCCGGGGCTCTGGAGCGCTGGCGCAAATGGTTTGCACCGGTTTTTTCAGCGGCGGCGCTGGCCTTGGCGATGGTGCTGTATGTGGCGACGCCGGGCAGCGAGCAGCCGTTGATGGACGAGGCGGTTTCCAGTCATGTCCGCTCGTTGATGGGCGAGCATCTGAACGATGTGATTTCGTCCGACCGCCACACCGTCAAGCCCTGGTTCACCGGCAAGCTCGACTTCTCGCCACCGGTGTTCGATTACGCGGCGCAAGGCTTTCCCCTGTTGGGCGGGCGCCTGGACTATCTGCAACACCAGACCACGGCGGCGCTGAGTTATGGCCGGGCCAAGCACATCATCAATGTGTTTATCTTGCCCGCGCCGGAAGCCGACAAGCCGCGCCAGACTCAGACCATCCGTGGCTTCAACGTTGTGTCCTGGCAAGCGAACCACATGCGCTTTGTGCTGGTTTCCGATCTGGAGAAAAGCGAGCTGGAGGCCTTCAGCGAATTGCTCAAGAACGGTGCCTGAAAACACGGATGGATGGCACAAAACCCTGCGAAAAACGCTTCACTCAAGCATGCTGCTTGCGGTACTCCCCCGGCGCGATGCCGAAGCGTGACTTGAACGCCGTGGAAAAGTAGCTCGAATCGGAAAAACCCCACGAGTAGCCCAGCACCGACAACTTTTGCTCCTTGCCCGACTGGCGCAGGGATTCGGCGCACAGGTCCAGGCGACGATTCTTGATGTAGCGCGCCACCACCAGGCCCTTCTTGGCAAACATCCGGTACAGCCCGCGAGTGGACATGCCGACTTCCCGCGCCAGCCATTCCGGGCACAGCTCTTCCGAGCGGATGTGCTGGTCGATAAAACTCAGGGTCTTGCGGAAGGTGCGTTCATGCAGATCCGTGCAGTCGTCGGTCTGGCTGATGGCTGGACGCAGCAGGCTGACAATCGCTTCCAGGGTCGCTTCGCTTTCCTGACGGCCGAGGTTTGGCTGGCGGGTGGCATTAAGCACCAACCGGTGCGACAGCATGGCGATGGGCGACGTCGCGGCGATGCGGTGACCGCACTTGACCTGGTTGAAGCGCAAGGTCTGTTCGACCAATTGATACGGCAGGATCAGCGACAACTGCCGGGAGTTTTCGCTGTAGGTGAAGTCGCTCGGGCGTGCGGCATCGATCAGTGTGATGTCGCCGGCGGACAGCAGCACCTTGTCGTCGCCCTGGGCCATGCCCGCCGTACCATCGAGCTGGAACACCGCAAAGTATTTGCCGCCCTCGCCCGCCGCGACTTCCTGCGGCGTGCGGTACAGGCGCGCCTGACAGGCATCGACAAAGCTGAGCTTGAGGGCATCGCTGCGGTATTCGCGGATCTGCCCGGCAAACCCGGTGCCCAGGGGTTGTGCGTTGAAGGCGCCACAGATCTGGTTGATCTGATGGATCCACTGATCGAACCCATCCTGGCGCTGTGCAATTGTAGAAATCATGTCAGGCCTCACGCAGGCTTATTTTTATTGTCTACGTCAATCCACACGACATCGGGGTGCTTCGCATCTCCTGAACAACCCTGCTCCCTGCACCATGACGTGTTACTTGAGTCCGCCAAAACGCCGGTAAAAACTTTCCCCCACATCCGGCAACGGGCCGTCGGCCGTTTCCAGTGCAGCGTTCAGCCATTCCTCGGCCTTGGCGTAAATCAAACGGTAAATGTTGCGGCACAACTGCCGCGCCGCACGCCCTTCCCAATCGCCGGGCAACAACTCGTCCGGCAGTTGCGGATCGCGCAACAGCAGTTTTCGGTATTCATGGATCAGCAGGATCCGTGCCAGGAAACAGTCCGCCGGCTGCAGGTTCTCCTGCTCGCGAAGCGCTTGCCAGAGCGGCCGGAACAATTGAATGAACTCGCTGTAATGGGTCGCCAGCTCCTCGATGTTCCAGCTCTCGCGCACCTGCAGGCGCAGGGCCTTGGAGGCCAGCACGTCCTGGGCGGTGGTTTCGAAGACGATGGTGTCTTCCTGGGCGCCGAGGTCGATCAGGGTCGCGTTGACATCGGTGCGATCACTGCGCGGGCACGCCAGCACCACCGGTGAAATCGCACCAAAACCTTGCCACTCCAGTTCTTCACGCACTTGTTTGCGCTTGTCCTGAGTCAACTGCGACAGCATCACCAGGCACCAGGAACCGTCCCAGGCCGGCATGCTGGTGCTGTAGACCCGCTTGAACGCCTTGTCGAAACGTCGGCGACCGGTGCCGGTCAGGCTGTAGTAACTGCGACGCCCGACTTTTTCGGCGGTCAGCCAGCCTTCCTTGGTCAGGCGGAAAATCGAGGTGCGGATCAGCCGTTCGTTGATGCCGATCGGTTCGAGCAACTGAATCAGGCTGCCCAGCCACACCGTCCCGCCATGGGGCTCGATGGCATCGCCGTACAAGGTGATGATCAAGGAACTGGCGCGGATCGGCGTCTGCTCCTGGAAGCGGGTAATCAAGTGGTTCAAAGGTGTCAGGGACGACATGGGCGTACCGAGCGAAAAAAGAAAAGGAATATACAGAAAACCCTGTGGGAGCGGGCTTGCCCGCGATAACGGCGGTTCAAACAAATTTACGCCATCTGACACTACGCCATCGCGGGCAAGCCCGCTCCCACAGGGGAAGATGGTGTTCACGAAATCGTGCCCTTGGGCCGCAAGCCACTGTCGCTGATGCGCGGGCGATCCGGCTCCGGCTCGGTCAGCGGTTCGCAGACCTGCATCTGTTCCAGGCAACGCTGGGCCAATTGCTGATACTCGCGGGTGCCTGCCTGTTTCCACGCCACTTCCTGATCGCTGAGTGTGCGCTTGACGCTGGCCGGGGCGCCCATCACCAGCGACTGCTCGGGGCATTCGAAACCGGCCTTGACGAACGCTGCCGCCGAGACGAATGAACGCGAGCCGATGCGCGCGTTGTCCATCACCACGGCATTCATGCCCACCAATGCGTCGGCGCCGATCCGGCAGCCATGCAGCACCGCGCCATGACCGATGTGGCCGTTGCGCTCGACCACCGTGTCGCTGTCGGGAAAGCCGTGCATCACGCAGGTGTCCTGCAGATTGGCGCCTTCCTCCAGGACGATCCGGCCAAAGTCGCCGCGCAGACTCGCCAGCGGCCCGACATAACAATGAGGACCGACGATCACATCACCGATCAGCACGGCGGACGGATGCACATAGGCAGTGGGGTCAACCACCGGAGTCAGGCCATCAAGGCTGTAGCAGGTCATGGCAGGTTCCTTCACAAAGCGATGCAAATAATGGCTCATTTTGTATCACATCGCTTTTACCAGCACAAAGACAAAAAACCGTATCACTTGAACAGGGCGTTGAACGTGGCCAGGCGCCAGCCGCTAATACCCGCTTAATAGCCAATAAAACCGGGGCATTCAGGCATATGAACGCCCATGCCCGACGGACAACCAGTAACTACCACAACGACAAAAGGACACATTAAATCTATTTTTGTATTGCATTTGCGTATCACGTTGCAGGTATACTCGGACAAAACCGGTTCCTGTGACCGATCCAATAACAAGCCGGCATCACCGCCGAGCGTGCACCCTGAGGGCATCCGCCATGCCTCTAACCCTTGCCGTCGAACTGATCGAGCCCGGCGTGCGCCTGATTACCCTGCAGCGCCCGCAAGCCCTGAACGCCCTGACCACCCAATTGCTGGGCGAACTGGCCGACGAACTGAGCGCCGCACAAGCCGACCCCGAGACCCGTGCCGTGGTCCTCACTGGTAGCCGCAAGGCTTTCGCCGCCGGTGCCGACATCAAGGAAATGGCCGAACGCAACCTGGTCGGCATCCTCGACGACCCGCGCCAGGCTTCGTGGCAGGCCATCACCCGCTTCAGCAAACCCCTGATCGCCGCCGTCAATGGCTTCGCCCTCGGCGGTGGCTGCGAACTGGCGATGCACGCCGACATCATCATTGCCGGTGAAGACGCCCGCTTCGGTCAGCCGGAAATCAACCTCGGGATCATGCCCGGCGCCGGTGGCACCCAACGCCTGCTGCGCGCCGTCGGCAAATCCATGGCCATGCAGATGGTCCTGACCGGCGAGCCGATCGATGCCCGTCAGGCCCAGCGCGCCGGGCTGGTCAGCGAAGTGACGCAACCGGAATTCACGGTCGAGCGCGCCGTGCAAATCGCCCGCAGCATTGCCGGCAAAGCCCCGCTGGCGGTGCGCCTGGCCAAGGAAGCGCTGCTCAAGGCCATGGACACCGACCTGGCCAGCGGCCTGCGTTTCGAGCGCCATGCCTTCACCGTGCTGGCCGGCACCCGTGACCGCGACGAAGGCATCGCCGCCTTCCAGGAAAAACGCACGCCGACCTTCACCGGCCAGTAATCACCACGCCTTTTTTATAAAAAGCGAACGATCTCCCAAGAGAGCGCCAAGACCATGAACTTCGAACACATTCTGTTTTCCATCGAGGCCGGCGTTGCCCTGCTCAGCCTTAATCGCCCGGATCAGCTCAACAGCTTCAACACCCGGATGCACGGCGAAGTGAAGGAAGCGCTCAAGCAAGTCCGGCAGAACCCGGACGTGCGCGTGCTGCTGTTGACCGGCGAAGGTCGTGGCTTCTGCGCCGGACAAGACCTCAGCGACCGCAATGTCGCACCGGGCAGCGCGGTGCCGGACCTGGGCGAATCCATCGAGAAGTTCTACAACCCGCTGATCCGCCAGTTGCGCGACCTGCCGATGCCGGTGATCTGCGCGGTCAACGGCGTGGCAGCCGGTGCCGGCGCCAACATTCCGCTGGCTTGCGACCTGGTGTTGGCGGCACGTTCGGCCAGCTTCATTCAGGCGTTCTGCAAGATCGGCCTGATCCCAGACTCCGGCGGCACCTGGACCCTGCCGCGCCTGGTCGGCATGGCGCGCGCCAAGGCCCTGGCCTTGCTCGGCAATCGCCTGACCGCCGAACAGGCCGAGCAATGGGGCCTGATCTACCGCTGCGTGGAAGACACCGAACTGCGCGACGAAGCGCTGAAGCTCGCGCAACACCTGGCCACCCAACCGACCTACGGCCTGGCCCTGATCAAACGCAGCCTCAACGCCAGCCTGAGCAATAGCTTCGACGAACAGCTGGAACTGGAGCGCGATCTGCAACGCCTGGCCGGGCGCAGCGAGGACTATCGCGAAGGCGTCAGCGCCTTCATGGAAAAACGCACCCCAAGCTTCAAGGGGCGCTGAGCCATGACCGCATTGAATACCAACGCACGCATCGCAGTGATCGGTGCCGGCGCCATGGGTGCCGGCATTGCCCAGGTCGCCGCGCAGGCCGGTCACCCGGTGTTGCTGCTGGACAACCGCCCCGGCGCCGCCGCCCAGGCCATCGAAGGCATCGACCGGCAACTGGGCAAACGGGTCGAGAACGGCAAACTCTCGGCCGAATCCCGCAGCGCCACGATCGCCCGCCTGCACGCCGTGGAAGCCATTGAAGCGCTGGCCGATTGCGAGCTGATCATCGAGGCCATCGTCGAGAATCTTGAGGTCAAACGCGCCCTGTTCCGCCAGCTCGAAGGCATTTGCGGCGAACACTGCATCCTGGCCAGCAACACTTCGTCGCTGTCGATCACCAGCATCGCCGCGCAACTTGAACACCCACATCGCCTGCTCGGCCTGCACTTCTTCAACCCGGCGCCGGTCATGGCGCTGGTGGAAATCGTCTCCGGCCTGGCCAGCGACCCGACCCTGGCCGAGTGCCTGTACGACACCGCCAACGCCTGGGGCAAAAAACCGGTGCACACCCGTTCCACGCCGGGCTTCATCGTCAACCGCGTGGCCCGGCCGTTCTACGCCGAGAGCCTGCGCCTGTTGCAGGAAGGCGCCGCCGATTGCCCGACCCTGGATGCGTTGATGCGCGAGGCCGGTGGTTTTGCCATGGGTGCGTTCGAACTGACTGACCTGATCGGCCACGACGTCAACTATGCCGTGACCTGCTCGGTGTTCGATGCCTATTACCAGGACACCCGTTTCCTGCCATCGCTGATCCAGAAAGAACTGGTGGACGGTGGACGACTGGGACGCAAAAGCGGCCAGGGTTTCTACAGCTACGCCCAAGCCGGTGAACGTCCGCAACCTGCCGAAATCAGCAGCGCGGCGACCGTCGAGACGTGCGTGGCCGAAGGTGATCTGGGCATCGCCCAAGGTTTGCTTGCACGCCTTGGTACGCAAGGCGTCAAAGTGATCCAGCGTGATGGTCAGGGCCTGCTGCGGGTCGGTGACGCCGTGCTGGCCTTGAGCGACGGGCGCATGGCCTGTCAGCGGGCCAAAGAAGACGGGCTGCGTAACCTGATCCTGCTGGATCTGACCCTCGATTACAGCAAGGCCCAGCGCATCGCCATCAGCTACGCGGCGGGCATCGATGCGCTGGCCCTTGAACAAGGCGTGGCCCTGCTGCAACGGGCCGGCTTCAAGGTCAGCCTGCTCAGCGACAGCCCGGCGCTGGCGGTCCTGCGCACCGTGGCGATGCTCGCCAACGAAGCCGCCGATGCGCTGCTGCAAGGCGTGGCGTCAGCTGCCGACATCGATCTGGCCATGCGTGCCGGGGTCAACTACCCGCAAGGCCCGCTGGCCTGGGCCGATGCCATTGGCCTGTCGCACATTCTTGAAACGCTGGAAAACCTTCACGCCGGTTATGTCGAAGAACGCTATCGCCCTTCGCTGCTGTTGCGCCGCCGGGTCGCCGAAGGGAGAAACTTCCATGACTAACCATGAAGCCATGACCCTGGCCAGCGATTGCGCCCAGGCGCTGTTCCAGCGCGACAGCGCCAGCCAGGCCATGGGCATGCGCCTGCTTTCGGCCGGCCCCGGTTGCGCCCGGGTGGGCATGACCGTGCGCGCCGACATGCTCCAGGGCCACGGCACCTGTCACGGCGGTTACCTGTTCGCCCTCGCCGACTCGGCGTTCGCCTTTGCCTGCAACAGCTACAACGAAGCCACGGTGGCCATCGGTTGCAGCATCGACTACATCGCCCCGGCGCGTCTGGGCGACACGTTGAACGCCGATTGCACCGAGCAGAGCCGCTCGGGTCGCACCGGCAACTACGACGTACGCATTGAAAACCAGCAGGGCCAGTTGATCGCCCTGTTCCATGGCAAATCCTACAAAGTGCGCGGCCCGGTGCTGACGCAGGAGAACCCGAATGAATGACGCCCTGATCATCGATGCGGTACGGACCCCGATCGGTCGCTATGCCGGAGTCTTGAGCAGCGTGCGCGCCGACGACCTCGGCGCGGTGCCGCTGCGCGAACTGCTGCGCCGTCACCCGCAGGTGGACTGGAGCCGCGTCGATGACGTGATCTACGGCTGCGCCAACCAGGCCGGCGAAGACAATCGCAACGTCGCGCGCATGTCGGCGCTGTTGGCCGGGTTGCCGGTCAGCGTGCCCGGCACCACCCTCAATCGCCTGTGTGGTTCGGGGCTGGACGCGGTCGGCACGGCGGCCCGCGCCATTCGCAGTGGCGAGGCCGGGTTGATGCTGGTCGGCGGCGTCGAATCGATGTCCCGCGCACCTATGGTGATGGGCAAGGCCGAGCAGGCGTTTTCCCGCCAGGCGGAAATTTTCGACACCACCATCGGCTGGCGCTTCGTCAATCCACTGATGAAAAAGGCCTTCGGCATCGACTCCATGCCGGAAACCGCAGAGAACGTCGCCGAACAGTTCAACATCTCCCGGGCCGACCAGGACGCCTTCGCCCTGCGCAGCCAGCAACGCGCCGCTGCCGCCCAGGCCAACGGACGCCTGGCCAGGGAGATCGTCGCGGTGGAAATCCCCCAGCGCAAAGGCCCGGCCAAAGTGGTCGAGCAGGATGAACACCCGCGCGGCGACACCACCCTCGAACAGCTGGCCAGACTCGGCACGCCGTTCCGCGAAGGCGGCAGCATCACCGCCGGCAACGCTTCCGGGGTCAATGACGGTGCCTGCGCGCTATTGCTGGCCAGCCCGGAAGTCGCCAAGCGTCACGGTTTGACTGCACGTGGCCGGGTGGTGGCGATGGCCACGGCCGGGGTCGAGCCACGCATCATGGGCATCGGCCCGGTGCCGGCCACTCGCAAGGTGCTGGAGCTGGCCAATCTGAGCCTGGCAGACATGAACGTGATCGAACTCAACGAAGCCTTCGCCGCACAAGGCCTGGCGGTACTGCGCGAACTGGGCTTGAGCGACACCGACCCACGGGTCAACCCCAATGGCGGCGCGATTGCCCTCGGCCATCCGCTGGGCATGAGCGGTGCTCGCCTGGTGACCACGGCCCTGCATGAGCTGGAAGAACGTCAAGGTCGCTACGCCCTGTGCACCATGTGCATCGGCGTCGGCCAAGGGATCGCGCTGATCATCGAGCGTCTATCCCGTTAAAGAACCGCGATTCCCGGGGAGCCGAGAGGTATCCTTGGGTCATGCACTCAAAGCCCCTGTGCGCAGGGGCTGGAACACAAAAACAATTCGAGTGAAGTCATGAACATGCCAATTGCCCAATCCGTGCTTGATCCTGTGCTGGACCCGCTGGAAACCGCCAGCATCGACGAGTTGCGTCAACATCAGCTGGATCGCCTGCGCTGGAGCCTCAAGCACGCCTACGAGAACGTGCCACTGTACCGCCAGCGTTTCGATGCCCTGGGCGTGCACCCGGACGACATCAAATCCCTCGAGGACCTGGCGAAATTCCCGTTCACCACCAAGTCCGACCTGCGTGACAACTACCCGTACGGCATGTTCGCCGTGCCCATGCATGACATCGTTCGCCTGCACGCCTCCAGCGGCACCACCGGCAAACCGACCGTCGTCGGCTACACCCAGAACGACATCGATACCTGGGCCAACGTCGTTGCGCGGTCGATTCGCGCGGCAGGCGGACGTCGCGGCGACAAGGTGCATATTTCCTATGGCTACGGCCTGTTCACCGGCGGCCTCGGCGCGCACTACGGTGCCGAACGCCTGGGTTGCACGGTGATCCCGATGTCCGGCGGCCAGACCGAAAAACAAGTGCAGCTGATCAAGGATTTCCAGCCGGACATCATCATGGTCACGCCGTCGTACATGCTCAACATCGCCGATGAAATCGAGCGCCAGGGCATCGACCCGCACAAACTGGCCTTGCGCCTGGGCATCTTCGGCGCCGAGCCCTGGACCGCCGAATTGCGCAGCGCCATCGAAACCCGCCTGGGCATCACCGCCCTCGACATCTACGGCCTCTCGGAAATCATGGGCCCGGGCGTCGCCATGGAGTGCGCCGAGAGCAAGGACGGCCCGACCATCTGGGAGGACCACTTCTACCCGGAAATCATCGACCCGGTCACCGGCGAAGTACTGCCGGACGGGCAGATGGGCGAACTGGTGTTCACCTCCCTGAGCAAAGAAGCCCTGCCGATGATCCGCTACCGCACCCGCGACCTGACGCGCCTGCTGCCGGGCACTGCACGGCCGATGCGACGCATCGACAAGATCACCGGACGCAGCGATGACATGCTGATCATCCGTGGCGTGAACGTGTTCCCGACGCAGATCGAAGAGCAGGTGCTGAAAGTCAAACAGCTTGCCGAGTGCTATGAGATCCATCTGTATCGCAATGGCAACCTGGACAGCGTTGATGTCCATGTCGAGTTGAAGGCCGACCATCAGCACTTGAGCGACGAACAGCAGAGGGCTGTTTGCGGGGAGCTGAGCAAGCACATCAAGACCTATATCGGGATCAGTTCGCGGATTGTTTTGCAGCCTTTGCACTCGATCAAGCGATCTGAAGGCAAGGCATGCCACGTATTGGATAAACGTCCGAAAGCATGACCTCCTGAAGCATGACTGCTGCACCCCTTATGGCCCCGCTTTTGCGGGGCTTTTTTTGTTTTGGGTGTACGCCCATCAGCTTTTCCGTGGGAACGAGCCTGCTCGCGAAAAACGCCGGGACAACGCGCAATGCTGTTCAGTTTAGAGATAGAGCGAGCAATCAATAACCTGTGGCGAGGGAGCTTGCTCCCGCTGGACTGCGCAGCAGTCCCATTTTTGGGGGGGCACTTCGCGCCCCAACGCGAGCAAGCTCGCTCGCCACAGATGCAGTATTCGTCCTTAACTGAACAGCATTGCGGGACAACGCGGGCGTTCAGACAGCCCGCGTCATCGTTACCCACCATCGCGAGCAGGCTCGCTCCTACAGGGGCGGCGTTACGTTTTTCCAAATGATTCACCGTAAGGCGAAACCGCCAGCCGCCATTACCGAAGAAATGGA
This sequence comes from Pseudomonas sp. TE12234, assembly GCF_054061835.1. Classification (NCBI taxonomy): domain Bacteria; kingdom Pseudomonadati; phylum Pseudomonadota; class Gammaproteobacteria; order Pseudomonadales; family Pseudomonadaceae; genus Pseudomonas; species Pseudomonas sp. TE12234. The sequence goes on along the minus strand of NZ_JBSSEP010000014.1, from coordinate 139,835 downwards.
TACCCCCCAAAACCAAGCCTTCCCTCCAAAGCGATACAAAAAACAAATACGACACATCATTTTCTGTTTGATATTAATTTCCGTATCGCTTATAAAGTTCTCCATGCCCTCGAACAGATTCACGGCGGGAGACCCCCAATGTACGCACAGCTCGTAGAAACAGGCGTAAAGCGCATCAAAGACCTGTCGGAAATGTCCGATCAGGAACGCGCCTTCCAGGAAAAAATCGATTCAGAAATCAAGATCGAAGCCAAGAATTGGATGCCAGATGCCTACCGGCAAACCCTGATCCGGCAGATTTCCCAGCACGCTCACTCCGAGATCGTCGGCATGCTGCCCGAAGGCAACTGGGTCACCCGCGCGCCGACGCTCAAACGCAAACTGCAATTGATGGCCAAGATTCAGGACGAGGCCGGTCACGGCCTGTATCTGTACAGCGCGATGGAAACCCTGGGCGCCGACCGCGATGAAGAGATCGCCAAGCTGCACAGCGGCAAGGCCAAGTATTCGAGCATCTTCAATTACCCGACGCTGAACTGGGCCGACATGGGCGCGGTGGGCTGGCTGGTGGATGGCGCGGCAATCGTTAATCAGGTGGTTTTGCAGCGCACCTCCTACGGCCCCTACTCCCGCGCCATGGTGCGTATCTGCAAGGAAGAAAGCTTCCACCAGCGCCAGGGCTACGAAATCCTCCTGACCATGATGCGTCACGGTACTCAGGCGCAAAAAGACATGGTCCAGGACGCGATCAACCGCCTGTGGTGGCCCTCGCTGATGATGTTCGGTCCAAGCGACGAACACTCGCCCAACAGCGCCCAGTCCATGGCCTGGAAAATCAAGCGCCAGAGCAACGACGAACTGCGCCAGCGCTTCATCGACCAGACCATCCCGCAACTCGAACTGCTGGGCTGCACCTGCCCCGATCCGGACCTGAAGTGGAACGCCGAGCGCGGTCACTACGATTTCGGCGAGATCCAGTGGAGCGAATTCTACGAAGTGCTCAAAGGCAACGGTCCGTGCAACACCGAACGCGTCGCCACCCGCCGCAAGGCGATTGAAGACGGTGCCTGGGTTCGCGAAGCCGCCGTCGCCCACGCCCGCAAAAAACAAAACAAGAACGCCGCCTGATCCGGCCACCTGATGTGGAGTAATTGAAATGTCCGAGTGGACCCTCTTCGAAGTTTTCGTGCGCAGCAAGCACGGTCTCAACCACAAGCACGTCGGCAGCGTGCATGCCGCCGACACCACCATGGCCATCGAGAACGCCCGCGAGCTTTACACCCGCCGCAGCGAAGGCGTCAGCCTGTGGGTCGTGCCTTCGGCGCTGATCACCGCCTCCTCCCCGGATGAAAAAGACCCGCTGTTCGATCCGTCGGACGACAAGGTCTACCGCCACGCCAGCTTCTACGAGCTGCCGGCCGAAGTCGGGCACATGTGAGGTCGACCATGAATAACAAGACCGATCTGATCGAATACCTGCTGCGCCTCGGCGACAGCGCCCTGATCCAGGGCCAGCGCCTGTGCCAGTGGTGTGGCAAGGCCCCGGCCCTGGAAGAAGAGCTGGCGCTGATGAACGTCGGCCTCGACCTGGTAGGTCAGGCGCGCAACTGGCTGGACTACGCCGCCGAACTGCTGGACGACGGCCGCGACGCCGACGACCTGGCGTTCCGTCGCGACGAGCGCGCCTATCGCAACCTGCTGCTGGTGGAGCAACCCAACGGCGACTACGCGGTGACCATCCTCAAGCAGTTCCTGTATGACGCCTGGCACCTGCAAGTGCTGAGCGGCCTGAGCCAGTCCAGCGATGAACGCATCGCCGGGATTGCCGCCAAGGCCGTGAAGGAAGTCACCTATCACCTGCGCCGCTCCGGCGAGTGGGTCGAACGTCTGGGTGACGGCACCGAGGAAAGCCACAAACGCATGCTCGCGGCGATCCCTGAGGTCTGGCGTTTCACCGTCGAACTGACCAGCGCCGATGACAGCGAACAGCGTCTGCACGCCGCCGGCATCACCCCGGACACCGCGCAAGTCGCCGCCGCCTGGCAAGCCAGGGTCAACGCAATTTTCGCCAGCGCGACCCTGCCCGTGCCTGCCGCGCCCAGCTATTTCTACCTCAATGCACGCAAGGGCCTGCACACCGAACACCTGGGCATCCTGCTGGCCGAGATGCAATTCCTGCCACGAGCGTACCCCAATGCAACCTGGTGAGCTGATCGCCAGCGACCTCGGCGCCCGGCCGGCACAACCGACCGACCTGGCCGCTGCCTGGGCGATCCTGGCCGAGGTCATGGACCCGGAAGTGCCGGTGGTCAGCGTGGTCGACCTGGGCATCGTCCGCGATCTCGATTGGCAGGCCGGCCATCTGCACGTGGTGGTCACGCCGACCTACTCCGGGTGCCCGGCCACCGAAGTGATCGAAGGCGATATTCGCCAGGCGCTGGAGCAGGCCGGTTTTCAGGCGCCGCAACTGGAACGCCGGTTGACCCCGGCCTGGACCACCGACTGGATCAGCGACAACGGCCGGGAACGCCTGCGCGCCTATGGCATCGCGCCGCCCGAGGGCAGCACCAGCAAGCGCAGCCTGCTCGGTGAAAGCCCGGTGGTCGTCTGCCCGCAATGCGGCAGCGCGCACACCGAAGTGCTCAGCGAGTTCGGTTCCACCGCGTGCAAGGCGTTGTATCGCTGCGTCGATTGCCGGGAACCGTTCGACTATTTCAAGTGCATCTGAGCGGCGATCGGCCGTCCCAGCTGGAGAACAACAATGAGTAAATTTCACAGCCTGACCATCAAGGACGTGCGCACCGAGACCCGTGACGCGGTGTCCATCGCCTTCGAGATTCCGCAACACCTGCAGGACAGTTTTCACTTCACCCAGGGCCAGCACCTGGTGATGCGCACCCAACTGGACGGCGAAGAAGTGCGTCGCTCGTACTCGATCTGCACCGGGGTCAACGACGGCGAACTGCGTGTCGCCATCAAGCGCGTGGCCGGTGGGCGTTTTTCCGCCTACGCCAACGAACACTTGAAAGCCGGGCACAGCCTGGAAGTGATGCCGCCCGCCGGGCATTTCTGCGTCGAACTCGATCCGGCGCGCCACGGCAATTACCTGGCGGTCGCGGCGGGCAGCGGCATCACGCCGATCCTGTCGATCATCAAGACCACCCTGGAAACCGAGCCCCATAGCCGCGTCACCCTGCTGTACGGCAACCGTTCGAGCTCCGGCGCGTTGTTCCGCGAACAGCTTGAAGATTTGAAGAACCGCTACCTGCAACGCCTGAACCTGATCTTCGTGTTCAGCCGTGAACAGCAGGATGTCGACCTGTACAACGGCCGGATCAACGCCGCGAAGTGCGAGCAGTTGTTCAGCCGCTGGATCGATGTCAAAGCCCTCGACGCCGCCTTCATCTGCGGCCCGCAGGAAATGACCGAGACCGTGCGCGACAGCCTCAAGACCAAGGGCATGGCGCCTGAACGCATCCACTTCGAACTGTTCGCCGCCGCTGGCAGCCAGCAAAAACGCGCAGCCCGTGAAGCCGCCCGCCAAGTGGACGCCGCCGTCAGCCAGATCACCGTGATCAGCGACGGCCGCGCCCTGGCCTTCGACCTGCCACGCAACAGCCAGAGCATCCTCGACGCCGGCAACGCCCAGGGCGCCGAACTGCCTTACTCGTGCAAGGCCGGTGTGTGCTCGACCTGCAAATGCAAGGTCATCGAGGGTGAAGTGGAAATGGACAGCAACCACGCCCTGGAAGACTACGAAGTGGCCGCCGGCTATGTGCTGTCGTGCCAGGCGTTTCCGGTCAGCGACAAGGTTGTGCTGGATTTCGATCAGCTCTGACCCCGTTCCCACAGATTTGCATTGAACCCTGTGGGAGCGGGCTTGCCCGCGATGAGGCCATCAAATTCAACATTGATGTCGTCTGAAATCAAGCCATCGCGGGCAAGCCCGCTCCCACAGGGGCCTGCGGCAAGCCCGACTATTTTCAAGGAGACAACATGTCCCACGCCCCCACCCTGCAAAGCTTCATCGCCGGCCGCTGGATCGGCCAACACGGCGCACAAATCCTGCGCAGCGCCATCGATGGCCATGAAATCGCCCGCACCCACGAAGAGCGCCCGGACTTCGCCGAAGCCATCGAACACGGCCGCCGCCAAGGCGTCAGCGGCCTGATGGCGCTGGATTTCCAGCAGCGTGCCCAGCGCCTCAAGGCACTGGCCCTGTACCTGAGCGAACGCAAGGAACAGCTCTACGCAATCTCCCACCACAGCGGCGCCACCCGCGCCGACAGCTGGATCGACATCGAAGGCGGCAACAGCACGCTGTTTACCTACGCCAGCCTCGGCTCCCGTGAATTGCCGTCGGGCAACGTCGTCCACGAAGGCCCGGCCCTGCAGTTGAGCAAAATGGGCACCTTTGCCGGCACCCACATCCTCGTGCCTCGGGGCGGCGTGGCGGTGCACATCAACGCCTTCAACTTCCCGATCTGGGGCATGCTGGAAAAATTCGCCCCGAGCTTTCTGGCCGGCATGCCGTGCATCGTCAAACCGGCCAGCGCCACCAGCTACCTGACCGAAGCCGTGGTGCGCCTGATGGACGAGTCCGGCTTGCTGCCAGCGGGCAGCCTGCAACTGATCATCGGCGGCACCGGCGATTTGCTCGACCGTCTGCAAGGCCAGGACGTGGTGACCTTCACCGGTTCCGCCGACACCGCGGCCAAGCTGCGGGTCAACCCGAACCTGATTCGCAACTCGGTGCCGTTCACCGCCGAAGCCGACTCGCTGAACTGCGCGATCCTCGCCCCGGATGTCACCCCGGATGACGAAGAGTTCGAGCTGTTCATCAAGGAAGTCGCCCGGGAAATGACCACCAAGGCCGGGCAGAAATGCACCGCCATTCGCCGCGCCATCGTTCCGGCCAGACACATCGACGCCGTGGCCACGCGCCTGCGCGATCGCCTGGCCAAAGTGGTGGTCGGCGACCCGTCGGTGGAAGGCGTGCGCATGGGGGCACTGGCGTCCCACGATCAGCAGAAAGACGTGGCCGAACGTCTGGAAGCGCTGTTGCAAAGCAGCGACATGCTGTTCGGCGCCCGCGATGGCTTCGAACCGCGCGGCGAGAACGTCAGCCAGGGTGCGTTTTTCGCCCCGACCCTGCTGCAGGCTCGCGACCCGCATGCCGAAGGCGGCGCTCACGATATCGAAGCGTTCGGCCCGGTCAGCACCCTGATGGCCTATGACGATCTCGACGAAGCCCTGGCCCTGGCCGCACGCGGCAAAGGCAGCCTGGTGGCCAGCCTGGTGACCACGGATCCGCAGATTGCCGCCAAGGCCATTCCGGTGGCCGCTGCATTGCACGGGCGCTTGCTGGTGCTGGACCGCAACTGCGCGGGTGAGTCCACCGGCCACGGCTCGCCGCTGCCGCAACTCAAGCATGGCGGTCCCGGTCGTGCAGGTGGTGGTGAGGAACTGGGCGGCCTGCGCGCGGTGAAGCACTACCTGCAACGCGCGGCGGTACAGGGTTCGCCCACCATGCTCGCGGCGGTGACCGGTGAATACGTGCGTGGCGCCAAGGTGATCGAAACCGAGGTGCACCCGTTCCGCCGTTACTTCCAGGACCTGCAGATCGGCGAGTCGCTGCTGACTCACCGCCGCACGGTCACCGAAGCGGACCTGGTGAACTTCGGCTGCCTGTCGGGGGATCACTTCTACATGCACTTCGACGACATCGCCGCCAAGGAATCGCAGTTCGGCAAGCGCATCGCCCACGGTTATTTCGTGCTGTCGGCAGCGGCCGGTCTGTTCGTATCCCCGGGTGTCGGCCCGGTGCTGGCTAACTACGGCCTGGACACCCTGCGCTTCATCAACCCGGTGGGCATCGGCGACACCATCCAGGCTCGCCTGACCTGCAAACGCAAAATCGACCAGGGCAAAAAGAGCCCGCAAGGCGTCCCGCAAGGGGTGGTGGCGTGGGACGTGGAAGTCACCAATCAGTTGGGTGAACTGGTGGCCAGCTACGACATTCTCACCTTGGTCGTAAAACGCGAAGACTGATGCAACACCTGTAGGAGCGAGCTCGCTCGCGATGGACGTGAATAATGGCGCGCGCTTTCTGGATGAACGCGGTGCTCTCAGGTTCTTCGCGAGCAAGCTCGCTCCTACATTGGCTTGGTGTTGTGGTCAGTGCTTGCGCAACCACTCAATAAACAGCGCAAACAACTCCGACTGCGACCCCACTTCCAGTTTCAGGTACAGATTCTTGCGGTGCATGCGCACGGTTTCCGGGGAGATGCCCATCTGGCTGGCGGTGGATTTCACCGAGTGACCGCGAAGCACCATGTGCGCCACTTCCCGCTCACGCTCGGTGAGCACATCGCACCCGAATTGCTCGAATGCCGACTGCACCCGGTGCTTGAGATCATCCCGCAGGCCTTGATCGTTATCGCTCTGGATTTCGTGATTGCGCAACAGGCCGCGCTGACTGAACTCGCTGACAAATTCGCGCACCAGCGGTTCGACGGCGCGCAGCAGGTTCAGTTGTTCGACCTGCAGGCATTCACCGCCGAAACCTTGAAACAGGCTGACGGATATCTTGGTGTCGTTGCCCGTATCGACGATGTAGTAGCTGTCTTCCGAACAACCCGCCTTCAGGTAGTAGGACTTGTAGTAGTCACTGTCGAAGAAGTTGTCCGGGGCAATTTCCTCAAGGTGATAGAAGCCTTGCGCCAAGCCTTGCTCCACCGCCAGACAAAACGGGTCGAGCAGGTAGCCCCCGGAAAAATAGCGGTCGAGAATCGAGACCTGGTATTCCTGGGCAATGCCGCGCTGGTGCAGCAACTGAGGCGCACGGTCCTTGCGCTCCAGGCTGATCATCATCGACTCGATGGACACCAGCTGCGCCAATGCTGACGCCAGGTATTGCAGGGCATCAGGCTCGTCGACATGGGCGAAGGCCTCGCGCATGCCCTCATGCCATTTGTGCAAGGCCCCGAAGGGCATTGCGATCAGTGTGTCGTCGTCTGGTTTGCTCATGCCCCGCAGTCTAGCGGGTGAGCAGGCCCTTGGTAAAAGCCTGACTGAAAGACTCATTGCCCGAAATACTGGCCGCTCTGCTCCAGCTCGGCCGCCACTTCCAGGATGCACACCCGCAGGATCTCGACGATTTCGTCGACCTGGGCATAGCTGAGAATCAACGGCGGCGACATGACGTTGAGGTGCATGATCGGCCGCACCAGCAAGCCCCGGGCCTGTGCCCGCACATGGATTTTTTCGCCAATGTTGATTTCATCGGCGAACAGCGCCTTGGTGCGTTTGTCGGCGACGAACTCCACGCAGGCCATCAACTTCTGGCAACGCACATCCCCCACCAACGGCAAATCCTTGAGCGTGGCCAGGCGCTGTTCCAGATAACCGCCGACATCGTCGACATGGGCCAGCAGGTTTTCCCGCTCGATGATTTCAATGTTCTTCAGTGCCGCCGTGCAGCACACCGGATGACCGCTGTAGGTAAAGCCGTGGGTAAAGCAGCGGCCCTTGCCGGGTTCGGCGATGACTTTCCAGATGCGGTCGGAAAAGATGCACGCCCCCAATGGCAGATAGGCGGACGTCAGGCCCTTGGCGGTGGTGATGATGTCGGGTTGCACATCGAACACGTCCAGGGAGGCGAAAAACTTGCCCAGGCGCCCGAACGAAGTCACCACTTCGTCGGCAACGAACAGAATGTCGTAGCGCTGGCACACGTCCCACATGCGCTTGAGATAACCCTTCGGCGGAATGATCACCCCGCCCGAGCCCATGATCGGTTCGGCGAAAAAGCCGGCGACCTTGTCTGCGCCGATCGACAGGATCTTGTCTTCGAATTCCTTGACCAGGAACTCGAGGAACTGCGCTTCATTCATGCCATCCGGGGCGCGGTACGGGTTGGGGTTGGACACGTGGTGGATCAGCGGGTTGGCGTAATCGAACTCCGGCACCCGGTCGGCGGCCTTGTTGCCGATCGACATGGTCAAGGTGGTCGAGCCGTGATAGGCGTTGAAGCGCGCGATGATGTGTTTCTTTTCCGGCTTGCCGCGGCAGTTCTGGTAGTACTGGATCAGCCGGTACGCGGTGTCCACCGCCGTGGAGCCGCCAGTGGTCAGGAACACATGGTCGAGGTCGCCGGGGGCGAGGCTGGCGAGTTTTTCGCACAGCTCGATCGCCACGTTGTTCGACATGTCGGAAAACGGGTTGGAGTACGCCAGTTGCCGCACTTGATCGGCAATGGCCAGGGCCATTTCCTCACGGCCAAGGCCGATATTGGTGCACCACATGCCGCCGACGGCATCGAGAAAACGGTTGCCCTGGGTGTCATAAATGTAGGCGCCGTCGCCGGCGACGATGTTCAGCGAACCCTGCTCGGCATGCTCGTCGAACACGTGATAGCCGTGCATGTGATGGGCCTTGTCGGCCTTGACCAGTTCAGCCGCGTCGACTGTCGAGAACACTTTTTTAGTTGGAGTAGCCATACAAAAACCTCAAACGAATCGATGGGTCGATCAAATCCCGCTTTTTACGGTGCTCCAGACGCGTGTCATGGCTCGCATGTCTTTGGCGTCCTGGGTTTTCTGCGGAAACAGCCGTTGACGAATGTCGTCATCGGGATAAATCGCCGGATTGTTTCGCACGCTGGCGTTGAGCAATGGCGTGGCCGCCGCGTTGCTGTTGGCGTAATTGATGAAGTCGCTCACGTCCGCCATCACCTGCGGCTGCATCAGGTATTCCAGAAACTTGTGGGCGTTGGCGACGTGGGGCGCATCGGCCGGGATGTACATGTTGTCGAACCAGATCAGCGAGCCTTCCTTGGGAATGAAGTACGCCAGGTTGATCTGCTTCTTGGCTTCTTCGGCACGGGCCATGGCCGTCGCGTAGTCGCCGGACCAGGTCATCGCCATGCACACGTCGCCATTGGGCAGGCTGGTCAGGTAATTGACCGAGTCGAACTTGCGGATGTACGGCCTGACCGACAGCAACAAATCCTGGGCCGCTTTCAGATCCGCCGGGGCCGCGCTTCTGGGGTCGCGTCCCAGGTACTTCAAGGCCATGGGAATGACTTCGGTGGGGGCATCGAGCAGGGTCACGCCGCAGTCGGCGAAGCGCGACACGATCTTCGGATCGAAGATCATCGCCAGCGAGCCGATCGGCGCGTCCGGCATGCGTTCCTTGATCTTGTCGACGTTGTACGTGACACCGTTGCTACCCCAGGTGTAAGGCGCCGAGTAGGCGGTGCCCGGATCGAACCCTTGCAGGTCGTGCAGGACTTTCGGGTCCAGATTGTTCCAGCCCGGCAGCAACTTTTTATCCAGCGGCTGGAACACCTTGGCCTGGATCAGCGGCGGTGCGAGGGAGGCGTTGAGCACGATCAGGTCATAACCGGAGTGGCCGGTGAGCAATTTGGCCTGCACGGTTTCGTAGGAATCGAACGTGTCGTAGATCACTTTGATGCCGGTTGACTTTTCAAAGTCCGACAGGGTTTTTTCACCGATGTAATCCGCCCAGTTGTAGAGCCGCAGCGTCTGGCTGTCGTCCACTTCGGCGGCTTGGGCATTGATGATCAACGGAAGAGCAAACAGACTGGAAATCACCTTCAGTGTCTTGCGCATTGCACATTCACCTTATCAAGCGAGTTCGGCTCTGGATGAGCGGATGAACCTACTATTGGGCGATTCGCCAGGCGGCACCATACCCCGAATGGGTGTGTGCGAATCGACTGCCGCTGCCGGGCCGGCAACGGCACATGGCAAAAAGCATCAGTCGGGTTGACCCGTTTTGTCATAGCTGCGGGGTTTGCCTGACGCTTAAAGTGGCGACCGAACCGACTCTGCAAGAGCCATCCATGACTGACCTGATCAAACATGAACAACGCGATGGCGTACTGACGCTGACCATCGACCGCCCCGACAAGCTCAATGCGTTGACCAACGCCATGTACATGCGCCTGGCCGACCTGTTGTTCGCGGCGGACGAGGACGACTCGGTCGGCGTGGTCATCCTGACCGGCGGCCCGACCTGTTTTTCCAGCGGTAATGACCTGGTGGACTTCCTGCAGCAGCCACCCACGCATCTGGACAGCCCGGCCTTTCGCCTGATGCGCGCCGTGACCCATCTGCAAAAACCACTGATTGCCGCCGTATGCGGGGCCGCCATCGGTATCGGCACCACCGTGTTGCTGCATTGCGATCAGGTGCTGGTCACCCGCAATGCCAAGCTGCGCATGCCGTTCGTCAACCTGGGCCTGTGCCCGGAGTTCGGCGCCAGCCTGCTGCTGCCACGCCTGCTCGGCCAGGCCCGCGCCGCGCGCCTGTTGCTGTTGGGCGACAGCCTGGACGGCAGCGAAGCGGTGGCATGGGGCCTGGCCAACGAAGTGTTCGACGACGGGGCGCAATGCCTGGCGGCGGCCACCCGTCTGGCCCATCGACTGCTGGCAATGCCTCAACAAGCCCTGCGCCAATCGCGACAACTGATGAAACAGGCCAGCATGGCCGAACTGCAAACCACCCTGCGTGAAGAGAACCTGCTGTTCATCGAACGCCTCAATAGCGACGAAGCGAAAACAGCCTTGAACGCCCTGCTCAATCGCAGTACTGATAAGCATTCACCGAAAGGAAACCAGCCATGAACACTCCGGAAATCTACGTCGTCAGCGCCGCCCGTACCGCCATCGGCACCTTTGGCGGTTCTCTCAAGGACGTGCCACCGGCCGACCTGGCAACCACCGCCGTGAAGGCCGCCCTGCAACGGGCCGCCGTGGACCCGGCGCTGGTCGGTCATCTGGTCATGGGCAACGTAATCCCGACTGAAACCCGTGACGCCTACATCTCCCGGGTCGCCGCGATGAACGCCGGCATCCCGAAAGAAACCCCGGCCTACAACGTCAACCGTCTCTGCGGCTCCGGCCTGCAAGCGATCATCAGTGCGGCGCAGACCCTGCTGCTGGGCGACGCCGAAATCGCCATCGGTGCCGGTGCCGAATCCATGAGCCGCGGCCCGTACCTGATGCCTTCGGCCCGCTGGGGCGCGCGCATGGGCAATGTCCAGGCCATCGATTACATGCTGGGCATCCTGCATGACCCGTTCCACAGCATCCACATGGGCATCACCGCCGAGAACGTCGCCGAACGCAACGGCATCACCCGCGAAATGCAGGATGCCCTGGCTCTGGAAGACCAGAAACGCGCTGCCCATGCGATCGCCAACGGCTATTTCAGCGAGCAGATCGCGACCGTGGAAATCCAGGATCGCAAGGGCACCAAGCTGTTCAACGTCGACGAGCACCCACGCGCCACGTCCCTGGAACAGCTGGCGGCAATGAAGCCGGCGTTCAAGAAGGACGGTTCGGTGACCGCCGGCAACGCTTCGGGCTTGAACGACGGCGCGGCTGCACTGGTCATGGCCACCGGCAACGCGGTCCAGGCCAACAACCTGCGTCCGCTGGCGCGTCTGGTCAGCTACGCCCACGCCGGTGTTGAGCCAGAACTGATGGGCCTGGGCCCGATCCCGGCCACGCGCCTGGCGCTCAAGCGTGCCGGCCTGACCATCGCCGACCTGGACGTGATCGAAGCCAACATCGCCTTCGCCGCCCAAGCCTGCGCGGTCAGCCAGGAGCTGGGCCTGGATCCGGCCAAGGTCAACCCGAACGGTTCGGGCATCGCCCTGGGTCACCCGGTGGGCGCAACCGGTGCCATCATCGCCACCAAGGCCATCCACGAACTGCATCGCATCAACGGCCGTTACGCCCTGGTGACCATGTGCATCGGCGGCGGTCAGGGGATTGCGGCGATCTTCGAACGCGCTTGATCCCCCCCCTTTCCTCCGCGTTACACCTGATAGGAGCTGCCGCTGGCAGCTCCTTCGTTTTGTTTCTGACCTCAATCCTCAGCCAACCCAGCACCTGACGACCGGCAGCAAAAATAATTTGCCACTAAATATTACATGCGTCATATTACGTGCGTAATTAAACGCCGTTTCCGACAGGTAATTCTCCATGACCAGCATGCCCTCCGTTGAACCCGACCTTGCTGTCCCGGTGAACACCCCCAAGCCTCCCCTGCTCAAGCGCCTGTTCCTGCCAACGCTGGGTATGGCTGCGCTGGTACTGGCCGGCGTGTACGTCGCGCATTGGTGGACGACCGGCCGTTTCATCGAAGCAACCGACGACGCTTACATTGGCGGCGACGTGACGGTGATCGGGCCGAAAGTGGCGGGTTACATCGACGAAGTGCTGGTGACCGACAACCAGAAGGTCAAGGCTGGCGATGTGCTGATTCGTCTCGACGCCCGCGATTACCGCGCCAACCTGGCCAAGGCCGAAGGCGCGGTAGCAGCCGAGGAAGCCCTGCTCGCCAATCTCGACGCCACCGAACAATTGCAGCAAGCCGTCATCGGCCAGGCCCGCGCCGGCATCGACGCCGCCGGAGCCGAAACCGCCCGTTCGCGGGATGACGATGCGCGCTACAAAAAACTGGTCAGCACCAACGCCGTTTCCGTGGAAAGCGCGCAGCGGGCCAACGCCACCTTCAAGACCGCCCAGGCCCAAAGCACTCGCGCCCAGGCCGAACTGCTGGCGGCGCAGCGGCAGTTGAACGTGATCGCCACCCAGAAACAGCAGGCCCGCGCCGCGCTGGTCCAGGCCAAGGCCGAACGTGACCTGGCGCAATTGAACGTTGGCTACACCGAACTGCGTGCACCGGTCGACGGCGTGATCGGCAATCGCCGGGCACGACTCGGCGCTTACGCCCAGGCCGGTTCGCAACTGCTGTCGGTGGTGCCTTCCAGCGGCTTGTGGGTCGATGCCAACTTCAAGGAAGACCAACTGGCGCGCATGACGCCCGGCCAGCGGGTGGTGATTCACGCCGACGTGCTCTCGGGTCAGGAGTTTCACGGTCACCTGGACAGCCTCGCGCCGGCCAGTGGTGCGCAATTCAGCGTGCTCCCGCCAGAAAATGCCACCGGCAACTTCACCAAAATCGTGCAACGGGTGCCGGTGCGTATCCACCTTGATCCGGCTGACGGCGTACTCGGCCACCTGCGCCCCGGCCTGTCGGTGACCGCCGAAGTGGACACACGCAAGGAGCCTGAAGCGCCAGCCGTGGCCAGCGCGCCATGAGCCGCGCCCTCGCCGCCCCGGCGCAACCGTTCAATGCGGCGAACATGGCGACAGCGACCAAGGTCTTCGCCTTCGCCAGCATGTGCATCGGCATGTTCATTGCGCTGCTGGACATCCAGATCGTCTCGGCGTCGCTGCGTGACATTGGTGGCGGGCTTTCGGCCGGCACCGACGAAACCGCCTGGGTGCAAACCAGTTACCTGATCGCCGAAATCATCGTCATTCCGCTGTCGGGCTGGCTTTCCCGTGTGTTCTCGACGCGCTGGCTGTTTTGCGCCTCGGCCGTGGGCTTCACCCTGACCAGCCTGTTGTGCGGGGTGGCGTGGAACATCCAGAGCATGATCGCCTTCCGCGCCCTGCAAGGCTTTCTCGGCGGATCGATGATCCCCATGGTGTTCACCACGGCCTTCGTGTTCTTCAGCGGCAAGCAACGGGTCATCGCCGCCGCGACCATCGGCGCCGTGGCGTCTTTGGCGCCGACCCTGGGCCCGGTGATTGGTGGCTACATCACCGACATTTCGTCCTGGCACTGGCTGTTCTACATCAACCTGGTGCCGGGGATTTTTGTCGCCGTGGCGGTGCCGATCCTGGTGAAAATCGATCAGCCGGAACTCTCGCTGCTCAAGGGCGCCGACTATATAAGCATGGTGTTTCTCGCACTGTTTCTCGGCTGCCTGGAGTACACCCTCGAAGAAGGCCCGCGCTGGAACTGGTTCAGCGACAGCACGATTCTGACCACCGCCTGGATCAGCGGCCTGGCGGGCCTGGCGTTCATTGGCCGAACCTTGAACGTGGCCAACCCGATCGTCGATCTGCGCGCCTTGAAGGACCGCAATTTCGCCCTCGGCTGCTTCTTCTCGTTCGTCACCGGCATCGGCCTGTTTGCCACCATTTACCTGACGCCGCTGTTTCTCGGTCGGGTGCGTGGCTACGGCGCACTGGACATTGGTCTGGCGGTTTTCTCCACCGGCGTGTTCCAGATCATGGCAATTCCGTTGTATGCCTTTCTGGCCAACCGCGTCGATCTGCGCTGGATCATGATGACCGGCCTTGGGCTGTTCGCTTTGTCGATGTGGGATTTCAGCCCGATCACCCATGACTGGGGGGCCAGGGAATTGATGCTGCCGCAAGCCCTGCGCGGGATTGCCCAGCAACTGGCGGTGCCGCCCGCGGTGACCTTGACCCTGGGCGGGTTGGCACCGGCGAGACTGAAACATGCTTCGGGGTTGTTCAACCTGATGCGCAACCTGGGCGGCGCGATTGGCATCGCCGCCTGTGCGACCATCCTCAACGACCGCACCAACCTGCACTTCACAAGGTTGGCGGAAAACCTCAACAGCACCAACGAGGCCCTCAACCAGTGGCTGTCCCAGGTCGGAAACAACTTCGCCGCCCTGGGCCAGAGCGGCGATGTCGGGGTCACTGCCAGCCTGCATCAGCTCTGGCTGTTGACCTTCCGCGAAGCCCAGACACAAACCTATGGCGACGCGTTTTTGATGATCGGGGTCTGCTTCGTCATCGCCACGGCGATGGTGCCCTTGATGCGCAAGGTGCAACCACCGGCCGCGCCGAGTGCCGATGCCCATTGAGGCGCATCGGCAATGACTTGAGGATCAGGCCTGAGGGGTTTTGCGAAAGCCTACCGCCAGGCGGTTCCAGCTGTTGATCGTGCTGATGGCCACCGTCAGGTCGACCATTTCCTTCGGTGTGAACTGGGCGCTGACCACTTCGTAGTCTTCATCCGGCGCATGGGTCAGGCTGAGCTGGGTCAGGGATTCGGTCCAGAGCAACGCAGCGCGTTCACGCTCGGTGAAGAACGGCGCCTCACGCCAGGCGGTCACGGCGAACAGACGACGCGGAGTCTCCCCGCCCTTGATCGCATCGGCGGTGTGCATGTCGATGCAGAAGGCGCAGCCATTGATTTGCGAAGCACGGAGCTTGACCAGTTCGATCAGGGGTTTCTCCAGCGGCAGCTTGGAGACCGCGGTTTCCAGGGCGATCATCGCTTTCAGAGCGTCAGGGCTGGCAGTGTAGAAATCAGTACGTGGTTGCATGGGATGCTCCAGGGCAAGTGGGTGTGTGGCTAAGTTAGTCCCCGGAGCGCTTTGCACAAATAGCCAATTTTCCAGAAGTCGAGGAGGCCACTCCACGGGCGAAAAGACAGCTCAACTGACCCGCGCCCTCTGCAACGGCCCGTCATACCCGTTTACGCAACCAGTGCAAAAACCCGGTCTTCGGTACCACCTGCGGCACCTCCTGAGTCAGGGCCTTGGCTTTGTGCAGGCGGAAATCCAGCAAGGTTTGCATCGCGTCGTTGATGTCGTGACGGGCATCCAGGCACGGTTTGAGGTACTCCTTTTCGATGCGGTAAAGCATGCAGGGAGTCTTCGCCGCAAAGGTGGCGGGCACCGAACTGTCGTCCAGAATGCCGGCCTCGCCAATCACCTCGCCAGGCCCCATGCGCCCGGACTCGAAAGGCGTGCCGTGGCGGTTCAGCGTTACCGTGACCACCCCGGATTCAATGATGAACAAATGATCGCTGACCTCCCCCGCCGCCAGGATGGTCTCCCCGGCGCGGAACGTTTGCAGGGTCATGTTCTGGCTGAAGGTTTCTTTTTCTTCCTGGCGCAAGGTCGAGAAAATCGGTGAACTGTCGAGCAGCGCCCGCGCCCGTGAAAGGTTGGTCGAGGCGATGGGTTCCACGCTCGACAGCAGGTTGACCCCGGACGCCTGCAAGTGCCGGTACGCCAGATCGTAGAGTTGATTGCGGACCTCGCGCTGTTCGTTCATCGAGGCGACAAACCCGCTGATTTCGTATTCCACGCCGGCGCTGGAGGAGCTTTTGAGCGCCACTTTCGGCGCCGGCTTGTTCAACAGCATGCGACAGCCCTGCATCGCCCGCTCAAGGGCATCGATCACCTTGTTCGGCCGGACGTGGGGGCTCACCTGCAAACTGATCGAAATGCCGAAAATATCGCTGGGCCGGCTGAAGTTGACGATCTTGGCCTTGGCCGCCAGCGAATTGGGAATCACCGCCATGCTGCCTTGTGAGGTTTGCAGGCGCGTGGCGCGCCAATCGATGTCGATGACCCGGCCTTCGGTGCCATCGATGGAGATCCAGTCATCCAGTTGATAGGGTTTGGTGGTGTTCAGGACGATCCCCGAAAACACGTCACTAAGGGTGCTCTGCAGGGCCAGGCCGACGATGATCGCCAGCGCGCCGGACGTGGCCAGAACACCTTTGACCGGCAGATCGAGCACGTACGCCAGGGCGGCGATCACCGCGACGAGAAAAATCACCGCACCGAGCAGGTCTTGCAACAATCGCCCGGTATGCCCGACCCGTTGCATCATCGCCGCGCCAATCAACACCGTCAGGGTGCGCGCGCCGAACAGCCACCAACCGATCTGCAACCCCGTGGCCGCCAGGTGCAGCGGCACGTTGTCGGCCCAGGGCGCCGTCTCCATCGGGTTCAAGCCTTCGTTGAACAGCAACAGGCTGAACAGCGAGAAAATCACCACCCGCAACAGCAGCTTCCAGCCGTTGCGATTGGCCGTGACCAGGCGCCACAGCCCGAGATCGATCAGGATCAGCACCAGGGCGCACACCAGCGGGTGTTCGGTAAGCAAAGACAACATCAAGAAACTCCAGCCCGGAACAATGAACGGAAGATCGCATTGGCCACAGTGTAGGAGCAATTGATTTCGCTGGAACCTGACGTCCAGAAACCTGTGGCAGCGTGCGTGCCCGTTGCCACAGAGGATGGGAGCTGGCGGATTTACGCGTCGCTGCTCAGTGTGATGTCACGGGTCTTCCCGTCAACCGTGCAGGCGGCCGAAGCGGCCGGACTGGAAGTCGGCGAACGCCTGGTGAATTTCTCGCTCGGTGTTCATCACGAACGGACCGTGCCCGACGATGGGCTCGTCAATCGGCTCACCACTGAGTAACAGCACCACGGCCTCGTCGCTGGCTTCCAGGGTGAGCTGCTTGCCCTTGCGCTCGAACAGGGCCAACTGCCCTTCCCCCACCGACGCAAGGCCATTGACCTGAACCGTGCCACGCAAGACCACCAACGCCATGTTACGACCTTCATGCAGGTCAAGCGTGAGCGCCTGGCCGCCATTGAGACGCAGGTCCCAGACGTCGATCGGCGTAAAGGTGCGCGCCGGCCCGGTGTGACCGTCGAACTCACCGGCAATCAAGCGCAGGCTGCCGGCGTTGTTCTTCAGGGCGATGTTTGGGATATCAGCGTCGAGGAGGGTCTGGTAACCGGGGTCGGCCATTTTGTCCCTGGCCGGCAGGTTGACCCACAACTGCACCATCTCCAGGGTGCCACCGCTTTTGGCAAAGCCTTCGGAATGAAACTCTTCGTGGAGAATGCCGGAAGCGGCGGTCATCCATTGCACATCGCCCGCGCCGATCTTGCCGCCACTGCCGGTGGAATCGCGGTGTTCCAATTCGCCCTTGTAGACGATGGTCACGGTTTCGAAACCCCGGTGCGGGTGCTGACCCACGCCACGCCGCTCAGTGGTCGGGGTGAATTCAACGGGCCCGGCGTGATCCAGCAGCAGAAACGGACTGATGTGTTTGGCCAGATTGTCGTAGGAAAACAGTGTACGAACCGGAAAACCGTCGCCGACCCAGTGGGTATTGGGACGAGCGTAGATACCGATGATGTTTTTCATGGTGTCTCCTGAAGAGGTGAGTGAAACCATGGACATAGCTTAAAAACATCGCCAATGATGCGCTAGACGGTAAAAAGCAGCTTGATCGTTCTACCAGTGGAACGATAACAACTCATCTGACTCATAGGCCGCCAGATCAGCCCCCCGCGCTGCATCAGACTGTCCGATTCATGATTTGCGGTAAACATTGCTTTGCCATTGCAGCGGTTTTTCCCACGGATGCAGACACGGATACTCGCGGCCATTCCCACTGCAACCTCTGGAGTCATACATGTCCATCCCCGCATTCGGCCTGGGTACCTTTCGCTTGCAAGGCCAGGTGGTCATCGATTCGGTGCGCACCGGCCTCGAACTGGGCTACCGGGTCATCGATACCGCGCAAATCTACGAGAACGAAGCCGAGGTCGGCCAGGCCATCGCCGCCAGTGGCATTGCCCGGGAAGAACTGTTCATCACCAGCAAGATCTGGGTGGCCAACTTCGCCAGGGATCGCCTCATCGACAGCCTCAGGGAGAGCCTGCGCAAATTGCGGACCGACTACCTTGACCTGACGCTCATCCACTGGCCGTCGCCGGAAGATCAGGTGCCGGTGCAAGAATTCATGGGCGCCCTGCTCGAAGCCAAGCGCCTGGGCCTGACCCGGCAGATCGGTGTGTCGAACTTCACCGTCGACCTGATGCAACAAGCCATCGCTGCCATCGGCGCCGAGCACATCGCCACCAACCAGATCGAACTGCACCCCTATCTGCAAAACCGCACAGTGGTCGGGTTCGCGCAGAGCCAGGGCATCCAGATCACCTCGTACATGACCCTGGCCTACGGCGAGGTGCTCAAGGACCCGGCCATCCAGCAGATCGCCGGGCGCCTGCGGGCGACACCGGCACAGGTCACCCTGGCCTGGGCCATGCAAATGGGATACGCGGTGATTCCTTCGTCCACAAAACGCGCCAACCTTGAGAGCAACCTCAAGGCTTGCGGACTGACACTGAGCGAAGCCGACATGCAATTGATCGCCAGCCTGGATCGCGGCCATCGCCTGACCAGCCCGAAAGGCATCGCGCCCGACTGGGACTAAGGGTCAGCCCTGCTCAAGGCTGAGGTCCAGGCGCGTCATGGCTTGCTGCAACTGATCGACGGCAGCGTCGATCAGTGCGGCGTTGCCCTCGCGGCACGCACGCTCCAGCTGTTCGCAATATTCGACCAGCGTCATCGCCCGAACCATCAGCGCCCCGCCCTTGATGCGGTGCGCCAGATCCTGCAAGGCGGGGTGATTGCCACTGGCGTGTTCCTGCAGCAGAAGCTCGCGGTCATCGCGATTGGTCACCGCCAGATCGTGCAACAACTGGGTGATCAGCTCTCGATCCGCCCCCACATAACGCTCCAGGCCACTCAAATCGATCTCGGCGGCTGACGGTGCTTCGTCCTGCGCTTCGCTCAAAAACCTTGCGCCCAGCCAGCCGCTCAGATCCTCCAGCCGAATCGGCTTGAACAGGCAATCGTCCATGCCCGCCTCGATGCAGCGGATCTTTTCCTCGTGTTGCGCATTGGCGGTAAATCCCAGAATCACGGTCGGCGCCATGCCCTGTAACCGCTCGTCATCGCGAATCGCCCCCGCCAACTCATAACCACTAAGCACCGGCATGTTGCAGTCGGTGATGACCAGATCGAACTCGTGCTCGCGCCATTTTGCCAAGCCTTGCTGACCATCCTCCGCCTCCATTACCTGGTGCCCCAGCCAACTCAGCTGTCGCGTAAGCAACAGGCGATTGGCCGGGTAATCGTCGACCACCAGAATCGTCAGCGGTCGGGTGGGCAGCTGCGCAGCGCTCTGCGCCAGCTCGCTGGCGGGCAGCGGTTGCAGGGCCATCAGTTCAAGGTTGATGTCGACACGGGTGCCGCGCCCGAGCGCACTGTCGAGTTGCAGGCGGCCGCCCATCATTTCGCACAGGGTGCGGCTGATCACCAGCCCCAGCCCGGAACCCTGGCGGCCGGATTGCTGGCTGTTGCCGGCCTGCACGAAGGGGCTGAACAGGCGTTGCTGGTCGAAGGCACTGATGCCGATGCCGCTGTCCTGTATCTGTACGCTGACCGCCAGGCGCTGCGAGGACGTCGGATCCACCCGCAGTTTCAGGCTGACCTCGCCTTCAGCGGTGAACTTGATCGCATTACTCAACAGATTGGACAGTACTTGCTTGAAACGTACGGGATCGATCAACACATCGCAGTCGCTGTTTGCGTCGACTTCGACCCGCCATCGCAGGTTTTTCTGCCGCGCCAGACCTTCGAAGACCCGGCACACCGAGACCACCAGCGCCTGCAGGTTGGTCCGCTCCGGTGTCAGTGACAAATGCCCGGACTCGATACGGGCGATGTCCAGGATATCGCCAATCAAGGCCAGCAATTGCTGTCCGGCGTTCGACGCCACCTCGATGGCGCAACGGTCGGTGACACCTTCGTCCGCCCGTTTCAGCGCCAGCTCGAGCATGCCGATCAAGGCGTTCATGGGCGTGCGGATTTCATGACTCATGGTCGCCAGAAACGTGGTCTTGGCCCGGTTGGCCTGTTCGGCGGCGTCCTTGGCTTCCTGCAATTGCCCCAGCAGCAGCTGGCGCTGGCGAATCTGCCGGCGCTGCCAGAGCATCCCGCCGAGCGCAATCAAGAGCAGGACGCCGGCCGCAGCGAACGCCTGGAAAATGCTCTGCCGATAGCGCAACCAATAGCTCTGCTCCACCATTTGGTCGTTTCGCCAGGGGAGTGTCAGTTCGTCGATCTCTTCGGGGGGAATACTCAGCAGCGCCTTGTCCAGGATCGAATGCAACTCGGTCGCCTCGCGGCTGGTCGCCAGGGTGCTGCGGGCAGGATCGGTTCCCACGGTGCTGGTCACTTGCAGACGGTCGCGGTATTGCCGGGAAATCTGGTAACGGGCGCTGATCAGTGAGTTGATGCTGCCATCGGCCTTGCCCTGGGCGACCATCTCCATGGCCTCTGCCGACAAGGGTGCATCGACAAAGCGGATCAACGGGAAATGCTCCCGAATGTAGTCGCTGGCGATGTTGCCCTGAGTCAGCGCCAGGGTTTTTCCGGCCATCTCGTCCAGTGTCTTGGGGCTGTAGGGCGATAGCCGCGTAACCAATACCGACGGACTGGTCAGGAAGGGCCGGGTAAACAGCAGCGCTTCTTCGCGTCGAGAACTGAGGCCGATCCCGGCCAGCATGTCGACCTGGCGGCTCTGTATGCCCTGGATCATTTCGCTCACCGACTGCATGGCCTTGAGGTCGAATTGCAACCCGGTACGCAGACTGATTTTGGCCAGCACATCGACACCGATGCCGCGATACTTGCCCTCGCTGTCGATGAACGTGATCGGCGGCACATTCGCGTTGATCGCCACGCTGACCCGCGGGTGTTGTTCGAGCCAGCGTTGCTCGGCCACGCTCAATTGCAGTGACTGAGTGCCCGGCATCGACACCCCGCCCGCGCCCCAGCGCCGCAAGATGTTCATCTGTTCATTGGCAGGGATCGCCGCCAGAGCCTGGTTGACGATGTGCCGCAATTGCCGGTTTTCGTGAGTCAGCGCAAAGGCAAAGCGCCCCGATTCCATGCGCGAAAAATCGGTCAGTTGCACGTTGTTCAGATAGTTTTTGCTGATCAGGTAATGGGCACTGATTGCGTCGCCCAGATAGACATCCGCCTGACCGAAGGCCACGGCTCCCACCGCCGCCAGCGTCGAGGGGAAGAGCTGGACCTTCGCCTCGGGATAGAACTGCTGCACGCTTTGTTCGGGCAAGTAGTGGTACAGCATTGCCAGTCGCTCGCCGGCCAGCGCCGGGGCCGGCACTTGAGTCGAATCGATGCGGGTCACCAGCACCGGTTGATCAACCGCATAGGCACTGGAGAGGCGTAACTGCGAATCCCGTGCTTCATAACTGTTGGCCGTGCCCAGCAGGTCAGCATCACCTTGCTTGAGCGCCCGGACCGCCTCAGCGCGGGACTCATAGCGCTGGACAACGATCTGCACCTGCAACAGCTTTTCGAGCAATCCGGCATAGTCCGCCGTTACCCCTTCCAGTGCATGGCCGGTGGTGGTGATGTCAAAGGGGGGATAATCCGGAGCAGAGACGCCCAGTACCAACCGGCCCTTTTGCTGCAACCAGCGTGAGTCGGCCGCTGACAGCGCGACGCTGTACCCTTCGACGTCGGAGCGCCCCAGCAACGTCAATGTCTGTGACTGTGGCTGTGCACAGACACTCGATGCCCAGAGGCAAAGCCCAGGCAGCAGGAAGTTTTTCAGAAGACGCAGGGGGCGGAAGGCGTTCATTCAGATCAGATGATTGCGCCGGGCCAGGTCCCGCAGGTGCACCGACGACTCCACATTGAGCTTTTCCGTCAATCGGGATTTGTAGGTGCTGACGGTCTTGTGGCTCAGGTGCATGATTTCCGCGATGGCCTTGTTGGTCATGCCTCGGGACAGGTGCTGGAAGATCGTCAGTTCTCGGTCCGAGAGGTTGTCGATCATCTGTTTTTCACTGCGTTGCAAGGTGCTCAACGACACTGAACTGGAGGGTAACCGGGTGAAATAGGTGTATCCGGACATCACGGCGTGCACGGCTTTGTGCAAATGCTGCAGGTCGTTGGTCTTGGCCACGTAGGCCGAGGCACCGGCGCGCATGCAGCGCTCCTGATAAAACATCGGTTCCTGGGAAGTGAACACCACGACCCGGCATGGCACCTCACCGGCCTTGATCCTGGCCAGCACATCGAGGCCGTCGAGCGCCGGTATGTTCAGGTCCAGCACCACCAGTTCCGGTGTGTGCTTACGAATCATCGGCAGGACTTCGTTTCCACTGGTCGCTTCGTGAATTCGCTTGAATCCTTCCTGCTTGAGTACGATTTTGAGGGCGCCGCGTATCACCGGATGATCGTCCACTATCAGCACTGACTTCATGGCTACTCCCTGTGCAAAAAAACACGACGATTGGGCACTGGCTGCCCATGGGCAAGGCCCGGATCGGACACAACGCTGCGCATAAACTGTGGCATGGAACGCCTTGACGGACTACCTGACAGAAATGACAGTCCCGACGAACGGCATGCCTGGATCAATGATAGTCATCAGGCGCTGGAGCGCCGCCAGATCCGGCAGCACGGCATGACTTACCTGGGTTTTCTGCTGCTCGCAGGCCGGAATGGGTGGCAGCTGCGCCTGCTGTCCATCGTAGATCAACACGCGATCCAGTTGCCGGTTATCGAGGCAGAAACCCAGCAGGTCGAGTTTGCCGCCCGCCAGTGCGGCATTGATGACCAGCAGGTCGAACGGCTCGTAACCGTATTCCACCAGGGTCAACAGTTCGTCGAGGTTTTGCACTGGCGCCACCCGGTAGTAACCGAGCTGATTGAACCAACGCTCGATTCTCAGCCGGTTAAAATGTTGTTCATCGGCGATCAGAATGCGTAACGACTTGTTCGACAAAGTGCGCCCCCGGAAGCGAGTCAGATGAGTGAGGGCGCAAGGCTACGGAAGACCCAACGAGCTTTCTGTAGGACTTTTCCTAAATCCCATACCACTCCAGCACATTCCATGTAGGAGCTGCCGCAGACTGCGATCTATTGCCGATAGAACACAAAATCAATGGATCACAGCACATTGGAGAGCCAACGCACCCTGTATGCCGCGCAGGACTTGAGGGGTGGGTGGCAGGCTTTGTCATGGTGAGGTCGCCGCCCTTGCAGGAACCGGCTTGCCCGGTGACGAGCAAGACGGTCTCTACAAAAACGCGTACACCTGCAGAACACGCCAAACCCGTAGAAGCCGGCTTGCCGGCGAAGACGTCGCCGAAGATTGCGTTGGTCTTCGGCCGCGCGCCTCAGAGCTTGCGCAGTTCCTGCGCAACGATGGCGACGGTCTCGGCGATTTGTTCCGGGGTGTGCAGGCACGACACGAAAAAGCGCACGCGCGCCGATTTCTCGGGCACTGCCGGATGCAGGATGGGCTGGGCGTTGATGCCACGACGGGACAATGCGCTGGACAATTGGGTGGCCTTGAGCGAACTGCCCGTGATGACCGGCACTACCGCCAGACCGGTGCTGGTGCCAGTGTCCAGTCCCGCTTCCCTGGCAAGCTCAAGAAATTGCCGGCCACGTGCCTGCAAGGTGGCGACGCGCTCGCCATCTTCCGGCAGGCAACGCAACGCTGCCAGCGCTGCCGCCGCCACCGATGGCGGCATGCCGACACTGTAGAGAAAGCCCGGCGCCAGGAACTTGAGGTGTTCCACCAACGCCGACTCACCGGCAATGTATCCACCGCAGCTGGCCAGGCTTTTACTCAGGGTGCCCATCCAGATATCCACATCACCACCGGCCAGGCCGAAATGCTCGCGGATACCTTTGCCGGTCTGCCCCATGACCCCCAGGGAATGCGCTTCATCCACCATCAGCAATACCTGGTGTTTGCTTCTGAGCTCGACGAAACGAGGCAAATCCGGGAAGTCGCCGTCCATGCTGTAAATACCTTCGAGCACCACCAGCACGCGTTCGAAATGTTGGCGCTGATCGCTCAGCACCCGGTCGACCGCTTCCCAGTCATTGTGGGCAAAGCTCAAGCGCCGCGCACCGGACAACTGGATGCCCTGCAGCACGCTGTTATGAATCAGTTCGTCATGCAGGATCAGGTCCCGTGGGCCGAACAGGTAACCGATGGTGGTCACGTTGGTCGCATGGCCACTGACGAAGGTAATGGCATCGTCCACTTCATAGAGGCGAGCCAATGCCTGCTCCAGCTCGCGATGAATCGGACGGTCGCCCGACACTGGACGGCTGGCCGATACCGAGGTGCCGTACTGGTCAATGGCGGCCTTGGCAGCCTCGGCGACTACCGGGTGACCCGAGTACCCCAGGTAGTTGTAGCTCGCGAAATTCACATAGCGGCTGCCACCCATGACGGTTTCAGCCCCCGCCAATCCTTCATGCAGCTTGAAGAACGGATTGGCCAGGCCAAAGCGCGCGGCGCCGTCGAGCATGATGCGTAGCTGCTGATAGCCGGGGAACTGGTCAAATCGGCAGAACTGCCCGAACGCCTCCTTCGGAGTGCCCTTGAAACCTTCCAGCGATGGGCTTGGTGCGCCATCGCCGGTTTTGCGCAGACGCCGTTCCAGGGCTTGTTGGATCAGCTTGTCCTTCATCGAAGTGGCAAGCCCGGGCGAGGTTTTATGGGTCATGGTCCGGATCAATTAATCAAGCGTGAAAGTTTGGAACCCTGGGCGTCGAGGCCATCGCTCAGTTGCGCGATGTCGTCATGGGAGATGTCGACGCCATGACGCGAGAACGTTTCGCTCGCCAGGGACTGCAGGTTTTTTTCGCCATCCGCTTGCACATCACCGTCCTGGTTGCCGCGCAAGAGCTCAAGGATGCGCACGGTGATCTTGCCGATGTTCGACGCTTCGCTCAGTTCCATGACCGGCAGACGCACACCGAACCGCTCCTCGACCGCGACCACCAGCTCGACACTCATCAGCGAGTCCAGCCCCAACTCCTGGAGCGGTCGGGTGATATCCAGTTTGCTGGTGGGTATACGCAGGATTTCGCTGATTTCCTGCTTGAGCATTTCATTGAACAGCTCGATCAGCTCGGGGTCGTCCATTTCCGCCAGCAGCCGCTGGATATCGTCGGCATCGCTTTCTTCGTCCTGCTCGCCACCGTGCAACCTCGCCAGTTCATTGAACTTGGGGGAACCGGCGGCTGGCAGGAAGCGCGACAACGCCTTCCAGTCCAGCTCCAGCACGCCCAGGCCCGAACGGCGTTGCAACAGCAAGCGTTCCAGGGTTTGCAACGCCGCCTGCGACTGCAGGGCCGCACCACCCATGCGGCTTTGCAAGGCGTCCTTGATGTCCTGGTTGCGGGCGAGGAACCCCGCATCATCGATGGCCCCCCACAGCACACTGGTGGCCGGCAAACCAAGCGCCAGGCGATGGCGCGCCAATGCTTCGAGCCAATGGTTGGCGGCCACATAGTTGGCCTGCCCCGGATTACCGAACAGGGTGGTTGCCGAGGAGAACAGCACGAAGAAGTCCAGTGGCAAATGGGCCGTCAATTCATGCAGGTACTGCGCCCCCTTGGCCTTGGGCTCCAGAACGCTCTGCAGTTGTTCACGGGTCAGATTGCGAATCAAGCCGTCATCGAACACCGTTGCCGCATGCACCACGCCACGCAACGGCTGGCCGCTGGCCTGGATACGCGACATGACGGACAGCAGCTGTGCGCGATCGGTGATGTCACAGGCCAGTGCCTGGACCTCGATGCCCTGTTCGCGCCACATCGCCAACAAGGGTTGCGCCTCTTCCGTCGCGGCGCCACGTCGACCCAGCAGGACCAGGTGCCGGGCGCCTTTTTCCACCAGCCATTGCGCGCTGCGCAGGCCGAAACCACTGAGCCCGCCGGTGACCAGATAGCTGCCCTGCGCAGCCAGTGACAACGTCGGTGCGGGCGCCATCGATGTCGCGACAACACCTCGAATCGGCGTGCGGTACGTCACCACGATCTTGCCGATCTGCCGTGCCTGTTGCATGTAGCGGAAGGCTTCGACCACTTCATTGGCATCGAAGGCACGGTACGGCAACGGGCTCAAAAGGCCGTCGCGGAACAATTCCATCATGTCGCCGAACAGTCGACGGGTCAGTTGCGGGCGCTCGCTCATCAGTTGGTCGGCGTCGATGCCGAAGTAACTGATGTTGTTGCGGAACGGGCGCAAGCCGATCCTGGTGTTCTGGTAGAAATCCCGCTTGCCCAGTTCGAGGAAGCGGCCAAAGGGTTTGAGAACCCGCAGGTTACGATTGATCGCCTCGCCCGCCAGCGAATTGAGCACCACATCCACACCTCGGCCATCGGTGATGGCCAGGATGTCATCGGCATAGGCCAGCGAACGCGAGTCGAAAATATGCTCGACCCCCATCAGCCGCAGGAAATCGCGTTTTTCGTCGCTGCCGGCGGTGGCATAGATTTCGGCGCCGCACCATTTGGCAATCTGGATCGCCGCAATCCCCACACCGCCCGCAGCACCGTGAATCAGGATCTTCTCGCCCGGTTCGAGGCGCGCCAGGTGATGCACGGCGTAGTACACGGTAAAGAAGGTACTCGGGATGGTCGCCGCAGCCTCGAAGGACATGCCTTCAGGAATGCGCGCCACCGCGTTGGCATTGGTCACCAGGCGATTGGCGAAGCTCGACGGACCGAAGCCCACGACGCGATCGCCCGGCTGGAAATCACCCTCGACCAACGCCCCTTTGCCGCGCACCACGCCAGCAAATTCAAAGCCCAGCGTCGGACCCGAGAAGCCGTTTTCAATCGCTTCATCGGAGAGCAGGCCCAATGCATACATCACATCACGGAAATTCAGACCGGTCGCCTGAACCTCAATATCCAGCTGGTCGTCAGCCGGTAGCCTTGGCTCCCCTGCTTCCCAGCGCAAATGACGCAGTTGTCCCGGCAAGTCGAACCCGAGCTTGATCTGCGCCGGCACCTGCGGCGTGCCGTCTTGCGGCCATTCATCGGGCTGGACTCGCAGCCGTGCGACATAGCGATCGCCCGCCGCGCTGATCGCCAGTTCGGTTTCTTCATCGGCATTGAGCAGCGCCGTGGCCAGGTGCCCGGCGTCGGCGCCCATTGCCAGATCGAGCAGACGGACACGGCAGCCGACCGCTTCGTTGCTCAGGGTCCGACCGAAACCCCACAAGGCCGCATCGGCGATATGAGTCACCGTCGTTTCCTGCGCAGCGCCTGGGGGCAGCAGATGAACAGCGGCGCCCGAGGTCAGCAACCAACAGTCGGCGGCGATGCCGGCCGACTCACAGGCCTGAGTGATGGACGCCGCCAGCATGCAGCGATCCGCCTGCGCATCCAGCCCCTGGGAGGCGAACAGACCGGCGAGCATCACGATGTGCTGAGCCGCCGGCCCTGCACTCAACTGTTGCGTCAGTACTGCGGCCGAGCCCGGCACGAGCAGCGCGACGTCCTGACCCTGCTCGCGCAGGATCGTGGCCAGCGCCTCGGCCAACGGGCCTTCAGGCCCTTGCTCGTCGGCGACCAGCATCCAGCGTTGGTGCGGATACGCCGGGGCAACCGCGAGGGGCTTCGCGTTGTCCCTGGCGGCCACCAGCAAATAGCTGCCGGATGCCATGTCCGGAATCAACTCCAGGGGCTCGGCTACCGTCAGCCCATGACGCCGCAATTCCTGTTGCCAGAAACCCGGGGTCTGCTGCACCGAGAGTGCCTGCTGCCCCTGACGGGCCAGCCACCAGGAAGGCTCGGCGCCGAAAGTGAAGTCGGCCCAACGCGCAGGGTGTTGCGCCAGCAGCAGCACTTCGCCCCTGGCACCCAACCTGGCGCTCGCCTGTTGCAAGCCCTGGCTGAGTGCTTCCAGTGGTGCCAGGTCGGTGGCGACGAGGAGCAAATCGAAGTCATTGGCCGGCACCCGGGCCACTTTTTCCGCGTCTTCCAGGTTCAGCACCTGAAGGTCCGGGACGTCAGCCTGGAGCATCGACAGCGCTTCAATGTTGCGAGCCACGTACTGATAGTCGACCCGATCGAAATCCAGGCCAACACACAGATCGGCCGCCAATGGCGCGCCTTCGAAGCCCAGCTCGAGAATTCGCAAGCGCTGCCCGTCAGGCAGGGCACGCAACCGTTGGGCGATGTGCTCGCGCACACCACCCAGCACCGCGTGGTAGCCGCCAGCGCCGAGCACCAGACGGGTCAATACGGCGGGCGTGGTTTCCCGTGGCAACAACTGCGCCAGCTCCACCTGGCCGCTCATCAGCTCCAGCAGGTGCATGCCGATACGGCCAACCGAATGAATGATCTGAAAATGCTCGGGGTAACTGCGGAACAGTTCCTGCCAGATGTCCTGGGCACTCGCGCGCTCGCCCTGATCGGCCAATTGCCAGGTGTCATCACCGACCGCGACCAGGCTGCCATCCTCCACCGCTTGTGCAAGCAGATGATCCAGATAACGACCGGCGTTCCAGGTGGCGTACTGCTGGCGGGTCAGTTCACCGCCGAGTTTGTCGATGGCTTCGAGCAGGAAGCTGGCGCACAAACCGTCGAGCAAGGGGTCGATTTCATGGGCATACCGCACGAGCCCGGGCTCATCCGCGACAGTGTCCAGGTGCTGCTGCAGCAATGCCTGCAACCCTGAACCGGCCGTGGGCACGGCGCGTTCATTGGCGGGATAGGGTTTGGCAACCCCGACAAAATCCGCCAGCTTGATATCGCCGCTGCGATCCTTGTGCAGTCGCACCCCACGAAAACGCGCGTCCTTGATGCAGATGACCGCGCGGCCGTCGGCGTCGTACAGGGTGAAATCCGCCAGCAGCGAATGCTCCGAGCGTTTCACCAGGCTGACCTGGGCCAGACAAGGCGGCAGGCTGCCGGCGGCAAAGGCGATGCGCCCCAGCTTCACCGGAATAAAGGCCAGACCTTTGCGGCTGCCGGCCTCCTGGCTCAACAGCTGGGTGATCAACTGGAAGGCGCTGTCCAGCAACGCCGGGTGCAGATTCAGGCTGGCCAGTTCTGCTTCGATCGGGGTCGGGACCGCCAAGCGCGCCAACACCTGGTTGCCCTCGATCCAGCCGGCCTCCACCGCCTGATAGGCCGGACCATAATTGAGGCCGACGGCACGGGTCAGCGCCAGGTGCCCGGACGAAGTGAAATCCGGTGCACGTGCCGGCAAGGCCGGCGCAGCACAGGCCAGCAGGACGCCGCGCGCCTCGCCGGGCAGCCTGGCGACCACATGCTGCACCCACGGCTCAGCCTGGGCGGTGGTACGCGACACAATGGAAACGGTGCCGTCGCTGCTATCGACCGTCACCCGGACTTTCTTGCTGAATTCCGCATGCAGCAAGAGCGGGCTGTGAATCTCCAGTTCTTCGATTTCAACGAATTCGCCGGGTTGATACTGCAAGGCAGCAGCCAGTGCGAGCTCGGTAAAGCCTGCCCCCGGAAACAACACCGAGTCGCCCACCATGTGGTCGCCCAGTGACGGGAACAGTTGCGTATCGAGGCGGTTGTCCCAGGTGAATTCGTGTTCCGGCAACGGGTAACCGAGCAGCGGGTGCACGCGCTCACGCTGCAGCTTGCCGCTCGATTCCGGCGACTCGCCAACCCACAGACGTTCACGCTGCCAGGCGTAATTGGGCAACTGCACGAAACGCCCGGGAGCGGAAAACAGGCATTGCAGATCGATGTCGACACCGGCAATCAGCACCTTCGCCAGGGTGCGGTCGATGGACTGCAGGGACTCGTCGCCGCGCAGCACGGTCGGAATCACGACACCTTCCCGTTCCTGGCTGTTCAGTGCGTCGGTCACATAGGCACGCAAGATCGGGTGTGGCCCGACTTCAACGAATACGTTGTAACCCTGCTCGACAAGCGCTTCGCTGGCTGATTTGAACAGCACCGGATAACGGATGTTTTTCCACCAGTATTCGGCGTCCAGGCATTCGCCAGCCAGCAGGTGGCCGGTCACGGTCGAATACAGGGGAATACGCGCAGGTCCCGGAACGATATCGCTCAAGGCTGCGACCACCTGATCGGCTATCACCTCCATGGCCGGCGAGTGGAACGCATAATCGAGACCCAGGCGGCGGGCGAACACCTGACGCTCGGTCAGGGCGCTCTCCAGGGTATCCAGGGCTGCCGGCAAGCCGGCGACGGTCGCCCCTTTGAAACTGTTATCGCCGGCGACAACCAACTCGCTGTCCAGGCCAAGTGTCTGCAACAGGCTCGCGGTGTCGTCACCCGACAAGCCGACCGCCGACATCTGGCCGCAGCCCTTGGTCAAGCCTTGCAGGCGACTGCGATGGTAGATCACGGCCGTGGCGTCATTCAGTGTCAACGCGCCGCACGCCCAGGCGGCCGCGACTTCACCCACGCTGTGGCCGATCACGGCCACCGGCACGACACCTTTTTCCGCCAGCATGCGGGTAACACCCACCTGCAATGCAAACAGCGCCGGCTGGGCAAACTCGGTCAGCGGATAACGGTCGTCGCCCAGCTCACCCGCCAGTTCCGCGATCAACGAATAACCGGACAAGGGTTGGAAAATCGCGTCCAGCTCGGCAACCGCCTGATGGAACACCGGGTCGGCCAGCAAGGACCGGCCCATGCCCTGCCACTGCGAACCATTGCCGGAGTAAACGAATACCGGACCGTTGGCCTGCTCCACGGCGCGGCCACTTTCCAGGACCGCCGACAGAGCCGGCACGCCAGGTTCAGTGGCGAAATCCAGCAGCGCCTGTGCGCTGCCCTGCGCTTGCGCACCGAGTACCACAACCCTTTGCGGGTGCAATTCGCGGCGGCACAGCGATTGGTAGGCGACGTCGTAGAGGCTCGGTGCGTCCGGCGCGGACATGAACTGCGCAAGCTGTTCACACTGCTCGCTCAGGGCTGCGCTGTCCTTGGCCGAAACCACAAGCGGCACAGAGTGTTGCGCCTGGCTCGCAGCTGGCGCTGCCGGTGGCGGGCTCTCCAGGATCACGTGGGCGTTGGCCCCGCCGAACCCGAAGGAGTTGACCCCGACCACCAGTTTTCCAGTGGGTTTGAGGGCCTGGGTTTCGGTGACCACCCTCAGGTTGAGATCAGCGAAAGGAATGTTCGGATTGAGCTTGTTGATGCCAATGGTCGCCGGCACCTTGCGCTCGATCACGCAATGCAGCGCCTTCATCAGGCCGGCGACGCCAGAGGCGGCCTCGAGGTGGCCAATGTTGCTTTTGACCGAGCCGATCAGCAGTGGCTGATCCGATGGGCGTTGCTGGCCCAGCGCCTCGCCGATGGCCCGGCTCTCGATGGGATCGCCCACCGGCGTGCCCGTGCCGTGAGCCTCCAGGTAATCGATGTCGGCCGCATTGATGCCTGCCGAATCGTAAGCCTGTTTCATCAGGGCAATCTGTGCATCCGCATTCGGGACCGTCAGGCTCGACTTGCGCCCATCGGTATTGGCCGCCGTGCCGGCAACGACCGCGAGGATCTGGTTACCGTCCTCGATCGCCTTGTGGTAATCCTTCAGGTAGAACAGTCCGGCGCCTTCGGAACGGACATAGCCGTCCGCCGCCTCATCGAACACGTGGCATTGCCCGGTGCGCGACAACATCGAAGCCTTGGAAAAAATCAGGAAGCCGAAAGGATGCAGGTGCAGGCTGATCCCGCCGGTGATCGCCTGCTCGATATCGCCGCTCTGAATGGCCTGGCAAGCCTGGTGAAACGCGATCAACGAAGAAGAGCATGCCGTGTCGATGGCCATGCTCGGACCTTGCAGGTCGTAGAAAAAGGACAACCGGTTGGCCGCGATACTGAAGGTATTGCCGGTGGCGGTGGTGGCATCGACCATCGACAGGTCATGGGCCAGGCGATAGCCGTAGTCGGTGCTGGCAATGCCCAGGTACACCCCGCAATCACTGCCACGCAGGCTCGACGGCTTGACGCCGGCGTTCTCGAACAATTCCCAGCCAAGCTCCAGCAACAAGCGCTGCTGAGGGTCCATGACCGCCGCTTCACGAGGCGAAATATTGAAGAATCCGGCGTCGAAGGTCGATATGTCGCCCAGGGATCCGGAAGCAAAGGTGTAGGACGTTGCAGGGTTTGCCTTGTCCGGGTGCAAGAATTCGTCTTTGGACCAGCGGGAAAAATCTGCTTGGGTAATGAAGCTTCGCCGGTCCAGCAGTTGCGGCCAAAAAGTTGCAGAAGTAGATCCTGGAAACCTGAACGACGTCCCTATGATTGCAACTTTTTTAAGCATTGAAACTAACCCTTTATCCCCAGCCCTTTTCCAAAGCTGAACAACAATCAAATTCCATTAATGTAAATGCTGGAAACCCGGCGAAACCTTTAGGGCCATGTACTGAGCCAACCTTGACCGCAGCAAACACCCACGCAAAACAGCCGCGGATCATACGCTTGGATCCCATCAAGGGAAACCTGAAAAGCGCAGCCGCCCGGCGGCTCGACCTTCATTTTCGCGGCGAATTTGCGACACGCATCAGGTTCCGCAAAAAAAAATTCAACAAATTCGCGACGCAGCCGACAACTCTTGAAAGCCTTGCGGATTGAAAAGCCATGCGTAACAACCAGCCCATCACACAACGCGAACGGACCTTCCCGGCTCAGCAACGGTTGATTTCCACCACCGATGCCAAGGGACTGATCACCTACTGCAACGACGACTTCGTCGAAATCAGCGGGTTTTCCCGTGAGGAACTGATCCGTGCGCCGCATAACCTGGTTCGTCACCCCGACGTTCCGGCCGCGGTGTTCTCGCACATGTGGGCAACACTCAAACAAGGCTTGCCATGGATGGGCATTGTCAAGAATCGCTGCAAGAGCGGTGATCACTACTGGGTCAACGCCTATGTGACGCCGATCTTCGAAGGCAATCAGGTGATCGGTTACGAGTCGGTGCGGGTCAAGCCCACTGCGGAACAGATCCGCCGTGCCGAAGCGCTCTACCAACGCATCAATCAGGGCAAGCCGGCCATTCCTTCCACCGATAAATGGTTGCCGATCCTGCAAGACTGGCTGCCGTTCATTCTGGTCAGCCAGTTGAGCTTCATGATCGGTGCCTCGCTGAACTCCCAGTGGGGGTTTGCCCTGGCCGCCGGTCTCTCGGTGCCACTGGGCCTGATGGGCCTGAGCTGGCAGCAACGCGGCATTAAGCGTTTGCTGCAACTGGCCGAGCAGACCACCTCGGACCCGCTGATCGCACAGATGTACACCGACAGCCGCGGTGCCCAGGCGCGCCTGGAGATGTCGATCCTCAGCCAGGAAGCCCGCCTGAAAACCTGCCTGACCCGCTTGCAGGACACCGCCGAGCACCTGACCGACCAGGCGAAACAGTCCGACACCCTGGCCCACAACAGTTCCTCGGGCCTGGAGCGCCAGCGCGTCGAAACCGAACAGGTGGCCACTGCCGTCAACCAGATGGCCGCCACGACTCAGGAAGTCGCCAGCCACGTGCAACGCACCGCCGACGCCACCCAGGAAGCCAATCGCCTGACCGGGCGTGGCCGTGACATCGCCGGGGAAACCCGCGAAGCCATCCAGCGCCTGTCGGTGGTGGTCGGGGAAACCGGACAGACCGTGACCCAACTGGCCAAGGACAGCGACGAAATCGGCGGTGTGGTCGATGTGATCAAAGGCATCGCCGACCAGACCAACCTGCTGGCGCTGAACGCCGCCATCGAAGCGGCCCGCGCCGGTGAGATGGGTCGTGGTTTTGCGGTAGTGGCGGATGAAGTGCGCCAATTGGCGCAACGCACCAGCGAATCCACCGGACAGATTCACGCCCTGATCGCCAAGCTCCAGCAAACGGCCGGCACGGCGGTGCAGACCATGGAAGCCGGGCATCGTCAGGCGGAAGAAGGTGTGGCGCGGGTGCTGGAAGCGGACCAGGCCCTGGTCGGCATCAGCGAAGCGGTGGCCAACATCACCGACATGACCACCCAGATCGCTGCCGCGACCGAAGAGCAAAGCGCGGTCGCCGAGGAAATCAGCCGCAACATCAGCAACATTTCCACCCTCGCCGACCAGACTTCGGAACAGGCACAGAACTCGGCGCTGCTGAGCGAAGAGCTGACCAAGACCGCGAATACCCAATATTCGTTGGTGGAGCGGTTCAATCGCTGATAGCTGCTGGAAAAACAAAACCCGGATCGCGAAAGCTTCCGGGTTTTTTTTGAGTCTGTGAACGTGATGCTGCCTGGCAGTCCCTCATCGCGAGCTTGCTCGCGATGGGCTTATCAGCGTCTCAACAAAGCCTCACTGAAGGAATGATGCAACCTTCTGCGCCGCAGCCGCCAGGTGCTCCTCATGGGTAAACCCTGAGGCCTTCAACGGCTTCAAATCATGGTCCCCCGCCGCCAGCCACATCAGTTCGATACTCGGTGACAGCGCATACCGCTCGACCGTCTCGCGATTGCCCAATGCATCTCGCTCGCCCTGCACGATCAACGTCCGCGTTTTCAACTCAGCCAGATGCTCCACACGCGGCTTCTCCGGCTTGCCCACGGCATAGAACGGATACCCCAGACACACCAGCGCATCGGCCCCCATTTCATCCGCCAGCAAACTGGCCATCCGCCCGCCCATGGACTTGCCACCAATGGCCAGGCGCCCGGCGACATGGCGTCGCACCACGGCGTATACCTCGCGCCAGCACTCCAGCAGCTTCGGTGCCGGATTCGGTGGGCGCTTGCCGCCGTCGACACGCCGCTGCGCCATGTAGGGAAATTCGAAGCGCAAGACGTTGACGCCCTGTGCGGCAAGGCGTGCAGCCATGTCACTCATCCAGTCGCTGTCCATCGGCGCACCGGCACCATGGGCCAGAATCAGCGTCGCCGAAGCCGGCGCCACGGCGGCATTCCACAGCCATCCATGATCCCGCACGCACTGCGCCCATTGATCCCCGTCAATACCGGCCTTGTGCTTCTTGTCCATGCTTGCCTCGCTTTTAGTCTGCCTATAACTCCAGGCGAAGGGGACACTGCCTTGCGCAAGCGCCCACTTCGGCTGAACCGTGGATGGGGAACCATGAACACTTCTATCAGTACCGCCTACAACTACAAGGTGGTCCGCCAATTCGCCATTATGACGGTGGTGTGGGGCATCGTCGGCATGGGGCTCGGGGTTTTTCTCGCTGCCCAGTTGGTCTGGCCCGAACTCAACTTCAATTTGCCGTGGACCAGTTTCGGCCGCTTGCGCCCGCTGCACACCAACGCGGTGATCTTCGCCTTCGGCGGCTGCGCCCTCTTCGCCAGTTCGTTCTACTCCGTGCAGCGCACCTGCCAGACCCAACTGTTCGCGCCAAAAATCGCCGCGTTCTGCTTCTGGGGCTGGCAACTGGTGATCCTGCTGGCCGCCATCAGCCTGCCGCTGGGCTACACCAGCTCCAAGGAGTACGCCGAGCTGGAATGGCCGATCGATATCCTGATCACCATTGTCTGGGTCGCCTATGGCGTGGTGTTCTTCGGCACGCTCATGAAGCGCAAGACCAAGCACATCTACGTCGGTAACTGGTTCTTCGGTGCGTTCATCATCACCGTGGCGATTCTGCACATCGTCAACAACCTTGAGCTGCCGGTGAGCCTCACCAAGTCCTACTCGATATATTCCGGTGCGACCGATGCCATGGTGCAGTGGTGGTACGGGCACAACGCCGTGGGCTTTTTCCTCACCGCCGGTTTCCTCGGGATGATGTATTACTTCGTGCCGAAACAGGCCGAACGCCCGGTGTATTCCTATCGCCTGTCCATCGTGCACTTCTGGGCGCTGATCACCCTTTATATCTGGGCCGGTCCGCACCACCTGCACTACACCGCGCTGCCGGACTGGGCGCAATCGTTGGGCATGGTGATGTCGCTGATCCTGCTGGCGCCGAGCTGGGGCGGGATGATCAACGGGATGATGACGCTCTCGGGGGCCTGGCATAAGTTGCGAAGCGACCCGATCCTGCGCTTCCTGGTGGTGTCCCTGGCGTTCTACGGCATGTCGACGTTCGAGGGGCCGATGATGGCGATCAAGACCGTCAACGCCCTCTCCCACTACACCGACTGGACCATCGGCCACGTCCATGCCGGCGCACTCGGCTGGGTGGCGATGATTTCCATCGGCGCGCTGTACCACATGATCCCGAAAGTCTTCGGTCGCCCACAGATGCACAGCATCGGCCTGATCAACGCGCACTTCTGGCTCGCCACCATCGGCACCGTGCTGTACATCGCCTCCATGTGGGTCAACGGCATCGCCCAGGGCCTGATGTGGCGCGCAGTCAATGAAGACGGAACGCTGACCTACTCCTTCGTCGAAACCCTGGCGGCCAGTCATCCGGGCTTCATCGTACGGCTGGTGGGCGGGGCGATCTTCCTCAGCGGCATGTTGCTGATGGCTTACAACACCTGGCGCACCGTGCGGGCCTCGCAGCCTGCCGACGTTGCCGCTGCCGCGCAGATGGCCTGAGGAGTCCGCCATGAAACACGAAACAATCGAAAAAAACGTCGGTCTGCTGCTGTTGTTGATGATCTTTGCCGTGAGCATCGGCGGCCTGACCCAGATCGTCCCGCTGTTCTTCCAGGACGTGACCAACAAACCGGTGGAAGGCATGAAGCCCTACACCGCGCTGCAACTCGAAGGCCGCGACCTCTATATCCGCGAAGGCTGCGTCGGCTGCCACTCGCAGATGATCCGCCCGTTCCGTGCCGAGACCGAACGCTACGGGCACTACTCGGTGGCCGGTGAGAGTGTCTGGGATCACCCGTTCCTGTGGGGCTCGAAACGCACCGGACCGGACCTGGCGCGGGTCGGCGCACGTTACTCCGATGACTGGCACCGCGCGCACTTGTACAACCCGCGCAACGTCGTGCCGGAATCGAAGATGCCGGCCTACCCATGGCTGGTGGCCAACGCGCTCGACAGCAGCCACACCGAGACCAAGCTGCGCGCCATGCGCACCCTGGGCGTGCCGTACACCGACGAAGACATCGCCGGCGCGACCGAATCGCTCAAGGGCAAATCGGAAATGGATGCCCTGGTCGCCTACCTGCAAGTGCTCGGCACTGCGATCAAGAGCAAGAGGTGAGCCATGGTCTTTGAAATAAGAAGTGGAATGATTCGCGGCCTGGGCACGGTCGTGGTGTTCGTGGCTTTCGTCGGCCTGACGCTCTGGGTGTTCAACGGCAAGCGCAATCCGGAGTTCGCCGAAGCGCGCCTGTTGCCGTTCGCCGACGAGCCACAACCCGACAGTGTCCCCCCCCAAGAATCCGCAACAAGGAGTACCCGGCCATGACCACCTTCTGGAGTACGTGGATCTGCGTACTGACCATCGGCAGCCTGATCGGCCTGACCTGGCTGCTGATCGGCACTCGCAAGGGTGAAACCAAGGGCAGCGTCGACCAGACCATGGGCCATAGCTTCGACGGCATCGAGGAGTACGACAACCCGTTGCCGCAGTGGTGGTTCATGCTGTTCGCCGGCACCCTGGTGTTTGCCGTCGGCTACTTGATTCTCTATCCGGGCCTGGGCAACTGGAAGGGCATCCTGCCCGGCTACGAAAACGGCTGGACCGGTGCGCACGAATGGGAAAAGGAAATGGCCAGGGCTGATGCGAAGTTCGGACCGATCTTCGCCAAATTCGCCGCCATGCCACTGGAAGACGTGGCCAAGGATCCGCAAGCGTTGAAAATGGGCGGCCGCCTGTTTGCCTCCAACTGCTCGGTATGCCACGGCTCGGATGCCAAGGGCGCATTCGGCTTCCCCAACCTGACAGACAGCGACTGGCGCTGGGGCGGCACCCCCGACACGATCAAAACCACCATCATGGGTGGACGCATGGCAGCGATGCCGGCCTGGGGTGAAATCCTTGGTGAAACCGGGGTGAAAAACGTCGCGGCTTACGTGCGCCATGAACTGGCCGGCCTGCCGCTGGCCGCCGACAGCGGTGCGGATCTGCAAGCCGGACAGCAAGTGTTCAGCACCACCTGCGTAGCCTGCCACGGGGCAAACGGCCAGGGCACTGAAGCCATGGGTGCGCCGAATCTGACGCACCCGGCCGGTTTTATCTACGGTACAAGCCTGGCGCAGTTGCAACAAACCATCCGCCATGGTCGCCAGGGCCATATGCCAGCGCAAAGCGAACTGCTCGGTAACGACAAGGTTCAATTGCTGGCGGCGTATGTGTACAGCCTGTCTCACGCTGCCGGCACCGAGCGCTTGCAGGCCGAAGGCAAAGCCGAGTAATCGGTGACCGCTCTACTGCCGCATTCTCCGGAATGCGGCAGCTTCCTGCCCCTTTGCGACCCATTGTCGCACCCTCATTCAGTCTTCCTTTCGGTTCGCCAGATTCGGGTCTAAGCTTGCTCCGATGCGGACTGGCAAGTACCGGTTCCAGGTCGACCCTAACCGATGTGTTCGACGGATTCAGCTCGATGACAGGCCGCAAAGGCTGGTAGATACCGGCTGTCGCGCGAATTGCCATCGGTCACCTGATCCTTGCGTTTGAACACACCCCGTTACATGTGACCTGACCCCCTCGCCCATTTAGTCCGGCGGGACACTTTGCCGGTGTGCAATTTTGTCCCTACGCGGCGCATGGAAAGGCCGCAGAATCAGCATTTGAAAGCATTGATCCAGGTCATGGCGCGTTGCAATGACCCCCTGCTTTCTACATACTTGCGGCCGATTTTTAATCCTAATAAAACACCCAAACCGTGGAACCTTAGAATGAGCACAGCAATCAGTCCGACTGCTTATAACTATAAGGTAGTCCGCCAGTTCGCCATCATGACGGTGGTCTGGGGGATCCTTGGCATGGGGCTCGGTGTCTTCATCGCCTCACAGCTCGTATGGCCGGAATTGAATTTCGGTCTGCCGTGGACGACTTTTGGACGCCTGCGCCCGTTGCACACCAACCTGGTGATTTTCGCCTTCGGTGGATGTGCACTGTTTGCCACTTCTTATTATGTCGTGCAGCGAACCTGCCAAACGCGACTGATTTCCGACAGCCTCGCTGCCTTCCACTTCTGGGGATGGCAAGCAGTGATCGTCGGCGCCATCGTTACCTTGCCGCTGGGTTACACAACCACCAAGGAATACGCTGAGCTGGAATGGCCGCTGGCCATTTTGCTGGCCATTGTCTGGGTCACCTACGGCCTGGTG
Source organism: Pseudomonas sp. TE12234 (assembly GCF_054061835.1). Lineage (NCBI taxonomy): Bacteria > Pseudomonadati > Pseudomonadota > Gammaproteobacteria > Pseudomonadales > Pseudomonadaceae > Pseudomonas > Pseudomonas sp. TE12234. Next base: position 100,324 of record NZ_JBSSEP010000014.1, on the reverse strand, counting down.
TTCTTCGGCACCATCGTCAAGCGCAAGACCAAGCACATCTATGTGGGCAACTGGTTCTACGGTGCCTTCATCGTCGTGACCGCGATGCTGCACATCGTCAACCACGCGTCCCTGCCGGTCAGTTTCTTCAAGTCCTATTCCGCCTACTCGGGCGCCACGGACGCGATGATCCAGTGGTGGTACGGCCACAACGCCGTAGGTTTCTTCCTGACCACCGGCTTCCTGGGGATGATGTACTACTTCGTGCCGAAACAGGCCGAACGTCCGATCTACTCCTATCGCCTGTCCATCGTGCACTTCTGGGCACTGATCACCCTGTACATCTGGGCCGGCCCGCACCACCTGCACTACACCGCGCTGCCGGACTGGGCCCAGTCCCTGGGCATGGCCATGTCGATCATCCTGCTGGCTCCGAGCTGGGGCGGCATGATCAACGGCATGATGACCCTGTCGGGCGCCTGGCATAAGCTGCGCACCGACCCGATCCTGCGCTTCCTGGTCGTGTCCCTGGCGTTCTACGGCATGTCGACCTTCGAAGGCCCGATGATGGCCATCAAGACCGTGAACTCGCTGTCGCACTACACCGACTGGACCATCGGCCACGTACACGCCGGTGCCCTGGGCTGGGTGGCGATGATCTCGATCGGCGCGATCTACCACATGATCCCGAAACTGTTCGGTCGTGCGCAGATGCACAGCACCGGCCTGATCAACGCGCACTTCTGGCTCGCGACCATCGGTACCGTTCTGTACATCGCTTCGATGTGGGTCAACGGCATCACCCAGGGCCTGATGTGGCGTGCAATCAACGATGACGGCACCCTCACCTACTCGTTCGTCGAAGCACTGCAAGCCAGCCACCCGGGTTACATCGTCCGCGCACTGGGAGGTGCATTCTTCGCCACCGGCATGCTGTTCATGGCCTACAACGTATTCCGTACCGTACGCGCCTCGAACCCGGCTGAAGCTGAAGCCGCCGAACAGATTGCTGTAGTTGGAGCTCACTGATGAAGCATGAAGCAGTCGAGAAGAACATTGGCCTGCTGGCCTTCTTCATGGTTATCGCCGTCAGCGTCGGCGGCCTGACCCAGATCGTTCCGCTGTTTTTCCAGGACGTCACCAACAAGCCGGTCGAAGGCATGAAGCCTCGCCCGGCGCTGGAACTGGAAGGTCGTGACATTTTCATCGCCAACGGTTGCGTCGGCTGCCACTCGCAGATGATCCGTCCGTTCCGCGCCGAGACCGAACGTTACGGTCACTACTCGGTGGCCGGTGAAAGCGTCTGGGATCACCCGTTCCTGTGGGGCTCCAAGCGTACCGGTCCGGACCTGGCCCGCGTCGGCGGTCGTTACTCCGATGACTGGCAGCGTGCGCATTTGTACAACCCGCGCAACGTCGTGCCCGAGTCGAAAATGCCGGCCTACCCGTTCCTCGTGGAAAACAAGCTCGACGGCAAGGACACTGCCCGGAAAATGGAAGTCTTGCGCACGCTCGGCGTCCCTTACACCGACGAAGACATCGCCGGCGCCAAGGATGCTGTGAAGGGCAAAACCGAAATGGACGCGCTGGTGGCCTATCTGCAAGGCCTGGGCACCATCATCAAAAGCAAACGGTGATCTAAATGGATATCGGGATGATTCGCGGCCTGGGCACCGTTGTCGTGATGGTTGCCTTTATCGGTCTGGCGTTGTGGGTTTTCAGCCCCAAGCGCAAGTCGGAGTTTGAAGACGCGACCTTGCTGCCTTTCGCGGATGATCCCGAAGCCATCAAGCACGTCGAGCAAGCTTCTAGGAGTAACAAAGAATGACTACATTCTGGAGTCTGTACGTCACAGTCCTCAGTCTCGGTACGATCTTTTCCCTGACCTGGCTGCTGCTGTCGACCCGCAAGGGCCAGCGCACCGAGGCGACCGAAGAGACGGTTGGACACTCCTTCGACGGGATCGAGGAGTACGACAATCCGCTGCCGAAATGGTGGTTCATGCTGTTCGTGGGCACCATCATCTTCGCCCTGGGCTACCTGGTGCTGTACCCGGGCCTGGGCAACTGGAAGGGGCTGTTGCCGGGTTACAACTACCTGGATAACGAGAAGCAGACCGCGTTCGCCAACGGCCAGACTGGCTGGACCGGCGTTCACGAGTGGGAAAAGGAAATGGCCAAGTCGGACGCCAGGTTCGGCCCGATCTTCGCCAAATTCGCGTCCATGCCGATCGAAGAAGTCGCCAAGGACCCGCAAGCCCTGAAGATGGGTGGCCGCCTGTTCGCCTCCAACTGCTCGGTTTGCCACGGTTCCGACGCCAAAGGCGCTTACGGCTTCCCTAACCTGACCGACGCCGACTGGCGCTGGGGCGGCGAGCCGGAAACCATCAAGACCACGATCATGGGTGGCCGTCACGCGGTCATGCCGGCGTGGGCTGAAGTGATTGGCGAACAAGGCGTTGCTGACGTTGCCGCGTTCGTGGTGACCAACCTCGATGGCCGCAAGTTGCCGGAAGGCACCAAGGCTGACCCGGTTGCCGGCCAGAAACTGTTCGCGGCCAACTGCGTGGCTTGCCACGGTCCGGAAGGCAAAGGCACCCCGGCAATGGGCGCCCCCAACCTGACCCACCCTGCCGCGTTCATCTACGGTTCGAGCTTCGCTCAACTGCAGCAGACCATCCGCTACGGCCGTCAGGGCCAGATGCCTGCGCAAGAGCTACTGCAGGGTAACGACAAGGTTCACCTGCTGGCCGCTTACGTCTACAGCCTGTCTCACGGTGAGAAGGCTCCGGCGGCGGACGCTCAGTAAGGCGAACGCTGGACGCAACACAAAAGACCCCGTCATTTGACGGGGTCTTTTTTTTGTAACCGCAAGACAAGATCCCGATCACACAGCCCCTGTTGCCGCGCCAGGGGCTGACGTTGTCACCACCCCACGACCGGACAGCTATACTGCACATGTCAATTGACCTGCATCATGTTTTGTTACATTCGCTACACCATCTATGAATTTCACCCAACGCGACCAAAGGTCGCACCCTTGGGCTAGAGCGACAGGCGTATCATTGCGCCACTGCAACACCTCTCTTTGACCGCGGTCGGCACGCACTGACCGAGGCATTTTTCCACTGCCGTGGGATGCAATGATGAGCAACCAGATTCCGGTACACGACGTCACACCGCCCAACAAAAACGCGAACAACAGCGTCGATCTCTACGCCTCTCGAGAAAAAATCTACACCCGTGCGTTCACCGGCCTGTTCCGCAACTTGCGAATGATGGGCGGCGCCTTTTTGTTTCTGTTGTATTTCGGCACGGTCTGGTTGAACTGGGGCGGCCATCAGGCCGTCTGGTGGAATCTGCCGGAGCGCAAATTCTTTATTTTCGGCGCGACCTTCTGGCCGCAGGACTTCATCCTGCTTTCGGGCATTTTGATCATCAGCGCTTTCGGCCTGTTCTTCATTACGGTGTACGCCGGGCGGATCTGGTGCGGCTATACCTGCCCGCAGAGCGTCTGGACCTGGATTTTCATGTGGTGCGAAAAGGTCACCGAAGGCGACCGCAACCAGCGCATCAAGCTCGACAAGGCGCCCATGAGCGCCAACAAGTTTCTGCGCAAATTCAGCAAGCACGCCCTGTGGCTGCTGATCGGCTTTGTAACCGGCATGACCTTCGTCGGCTACTTCTCGCCGATCCGTGAGTTGGTTATCGACTTCTTTACCGGCGAAGCCGATGGCTGGTCGTATTTCTGGGTCGGATTCTTCACCCTCGCCACCTACGGCAATGCCGGCTGGCTGCGCGAGCAGGTGTGCATCTACATGTGCCCGTACGCACGCTTCCAGAGCGTGATGTTCGACAAGGACACGCTGATCGTGTCCTACGACCCACGTCGTGGCGAAAGCCGTGGCCCGCGCAAGAAAGGCGTCGACTACAAGGCCCAGGGCCTGGGCGACTGCATCGACTGCACCATGTGCGTTCAGGTCTGCCCGACCGGCATCGACATTCGCGACGGCCTGCAGATCGAGTGCATCGGTTGCGCCGCGTGCATTGATGCCTGCGACAGCATCATGGACAAGATGGAATACCCGCGCGGCCTGATCAGCTACACCACCGAGCACAACCTGTCCGGGCAGAAAACCCATAAACTGCGTCCGCGCCTGATCGGCTACGCCGTGGTGCTGCTGGCGATGATCAGTTTGCTGGTCACTGCGTTTTTCATGCGTTCGCTGGTGGGTTTCGACGTCAGCAAGGATCGCGTGCTGTACCGTGAAAACGCCGAAGGGCGGATCGAAAACGTCTACAGCCTGAAGATCATGAACAAGGATCAGCGCGACCACACCTATGTGCTGGAAGCCACCGGCTTGCCGGACCTGAAGTTGCAAGGCCGGCGCGAGATCAAGGTGGCGGCCGGGGATATCATCAGCCAGCCGGCCGAACTGTCCGTGGCGCCAGAACACCTGCCGTCGAGCACCAACGAGGTGAAATTCATCCTCAAGGATGCCGATGACGCCAGCATCCACGTAGAAGCCAAGAGCCGATTCATCGGCCCCCAAAATCGTTGAGAGACTGAACATGCCCGCAGCAAACGCCGCAAGCCCCTGGTACAAGCACCTTTGGCCGTGGATCATCATCGGGATTCTGACTTGCTCGGTGACCCTGACCCTGTCCATGGTGACCATTGCGGTGAACCACCCGGACAACCTGGTCAACGACAACTACTACGAGGCCGGCAAAGGCATCAACCGTTCCCTCGACCGTGAACTGCTGGCGCAGACGCTAAAGATGCGTGCCAACCTTCACCTGGATGACGTGACGGGGGAAGTCGACCTGCGCTTGAGCGGCAACAGCCAGCCGAAAACCGTGGATCTGAACCTGATCTCGCCGACCCAGCCGGAAAAGGACCGCAAGATTGTCCTGACCCGCAGTGAGACCGAACAGGGTCGCTATATTGGCCAGTTGAGCGACAAGATCGAAGGCCGGCGCTTTGTCGAATTGCTCGGCACTCAGGACGACCACACATGGCGCCTGTTCGAAGAAGAACTGATCAGCCATGACAAGGATCTGCTGCTCGGTGACGAACCACTGCAAGGCGCGGAAGACCTGAAAAAATAAAGCACCTGCGATGTGGCGAGGGAGCTTGCTCCCGTTGGGGTGCGAAGCGCCCCTAAAGCCTGCAGACCGGTTTTTTCAGAAATTGCGAGTATTCAGCATTACGACTGCTTCGCAGCCGAACGGGAGCAAGCTCCCTCGCCACATTGGTTTTCATAACGACCGACATGACCACCCCAATCCCCTGCTACCACTGCGCCCTGCCCGTCCCGGCCGGCAGCCGATTCACCGCGGCGGTCCTGGGGCAAACCCGCGAGTTCTGCTGCCCGGGCTGTCAGGCGGTGGCCGAGGCGATTGTCGCCGGTGGACTGGAAAGCTATTACCAGCATCGCAGCGAAGCGTCGGCCAACCCCGAAGCGCTACCGGTGCAACTGGTGGACGAACTGGCCCTGTACGACCGCGCGGATGTTCAGCAACCCTTTGTCCGCCACGAAGGCGAACTCGCCGAAACCACGTTGCTGATGGAAGGCATCAGTTGTGCCGCCTGTGGTTGGCTGATCGAGAAACATCTGCGTGCGTTGCCAGCCGTGGCCGAAGCGCGCTTGAACCTGTCCAACCATCGCCTGCACGTCCGTTGGGCCGATGCCCAATTGCCGCTCAGTCAGGTGCTCGGCGAGTTGCGCCACATCGGTTACGCCGCCCATCCCTATCAGGCCGACCGCGCCAGCGAACAACTGGCCAGCGAAAACCGTCTGGCCCTGCGTCAGTTGGGTGTCGCCGGACTGCTGTGGTTCCAGGCGATGATGGCGACCATGGCCACCTGGCCGGAATTCAACATCGACCTCAGCCCCGAGCTGCACACGATCCTGCGCTGGGTTGCGCTGTTCCTCACCACCCCGATCGTGTTCTACAGCTGCGCGCCCTTCTTCAAAGGGGCCATGCGCGACCTGCGCACTCGCCACCTGACGATGGACGTTTCGGTGTCACTGGCCATTGGCAGCGCCTACCTCGCCGGGATCTGGACCTCGATCACCGGCGTGGGTGAGCTGTACTTCGACGCCGTCGGCATGTTCGCGCTGTTCCTGCTGGCGGGGCGTTATCTGGAACGCCGCGCCCGGGAACGTACGGCCGCCGCCACCGCACAGTTGGTCAATCTGTTGCCAGCCTCGTGCCTGCGCCTGAGTGCCGACGGTCAGAGTGAACGCATCCTGCTCAGCGAACTGCGCGTCGGTGACCAGGTGCTGGTGCACCCCGGCGCGGTTCTCCCGGCCGACGGCAAGATCCTCGAAGGCCAGTCGAGCATCGACGAATCGCTGCTCACCGGCGAATACCTGCCGCAGGCCAGGACCACAGGCGATGCGGTTACCGCGGGCACCCTGAACGTCGAAGGTGCGTTGACCGTGGAAGTCCAGGCCCTGGGTCAGGACACTCGTCTGTCCGCCATCGTCCGCCTGCTGGACCGCGCCCAGGCCGAAAAGCCGCGACTGGCGGAAATCGCCGACCGCGCGGCGCAATGGTTCCTCCTGCTGTCACTGATCGCCGCCGCCGCGATCGGCTTGCTGTGGTGGGAGCTGGATGCGTCGCGGGCATTCTGGATTGTCCTGGCGATGCTGGTTGCGACCTGCCCATGCGCCCTGTCCCTGGCCACGCCGACGGCGCTCACCGCGGCCACCGGCACGTTGCACAAGCTGGGGCTGTTATTGACGCGCGGCCATGTGCTCGAAGGCCTGAACCAGATCGATACAGTGATTTTCGACAAGACCGGCACCCTCACCGAAGGACGCCTGACGCTGCGCTCGATCCGTCCCCTTGGCGCCCTCGACAGCGGTCAATGCCTGAGCCTCGCCGCCGCGCTGGAAAACCGCTCCGAACACCCGATTGCCCGCGCCTTTGGCCGTGCGCCACTGGCCGCCGAAGACGTGCACAGCACGCCCGGCCTCGGCCTCGAAGGGCGGGTCGGCGAACAGCGTTTGCGCATTGGCCAACCCGGTTTTGTCTGCGAACTCAGTGGCGCCGCCCTGCCGTCGATGCCGGATGAAGCCGGGCAATGGCTGCTCCTGGGCGATAGCCAGGGGCCGCTGGCGTGGCTGGTCCTCGACGACCGCTTGCGTGCCGATGCCCGCGCCCTGCTGGATGCCTGCAAGGCGCGTGGCTGGCGCACCTTGTTGCTGTCGGGCGACAGCTCGCCGATGGTCGCCAGTGTCGCCGCCGAACTCGGTATCGACGAAGCCCGCGGCGGCTTGCGCCCGGACGACAAACTGCAAGTCCTGCAACAGCTGCACCAGCAAGGTCGCAAGGTGTTGATGCTCGGTGACGGGGTCAACGACGTACCGGTGCTGGCCGCTGCCGACATCAGCGTGGCCATGGGTTCGGCCACCGATCTGGCAAAAACCAGTGCGGACGCGGTGCTGTTGTCCAATCGACTCGACGCGTTGGTGCAGGCCTTCAGCCTGGCTCGGCGCACCCGTCGGGTAATCATCGAGAACCTGCTGTGGGCCGGGCTGTACAATGGCCTCATGCTGCCGTTCGCCGCCCTCGGCTGGATCACTCCGGTATGGGCCGCGGTCGGTATGTCCATCAGTTCCCTGACCGTGGTGCTGAACGCGCTGCGCCTGACTCGCCTGCCGAGCGCGCCCGCCACCAGCAGCACGCCACAAACCCGTCCGCTGCCGGCCTGAGCCGCAACGGGCATGGAGTCCAGATGCCAGCTCTTTACGTGATGATCCCGGCTGCCCTGCTGATCGTGGCCATCGCTGTCTACATCTTCTTCTGGGCGGTCGACAGCGGGCAGTACGACGACCTCGACGGCCCGGCCCACAGCATCCTGTTCGACGACCAGGATCCGAACCACACCGCCGCAGTCGACGAAGCCGGCAGTCATGCCGCCAACCCCGACGACAAGGCGCCGCCCCATGCTTGAATTGGCGCCACTGCTGGTGTCGGCGGTGATTCTGGGTCTGCTCGGTGGCGGTCATTGCCTGGGCATGTGCGGCGGCCTGATGGGCGCATTGACCCTGGCGATCCCCAAGGAACAGCGCAGCCGACGTTTTCGCCTGCTGCTGGCTTATAACCTTGGGCGAATTCTCAGCTATGCCACCGCCGGCCTGCTGATCGGTCTGGCGGGCTGGGCGGTAGCCAACAGTCCGGCGGCGATGTTCATGCGCGTGCTCGCCGGTTTGCTGTTGATCGCGATGGGCCTGTACCTCGCGGGCTGGTGGAGCGGCCTGACCCGCATCGAAAGCCTCGGGCGCGGCCTGTGGCGGCATATCCAGCCGGTTGCCAACAAACTTTTGCCCGTGTCGAGCGTGCCCCGTGCGCTGCTGTTGGGCGCGCTCTGGGGCTGGTTGCCGTGCGGCCTGGTTTACAGCACCTTGTTGTGGTCGGCCAGTCAGGGGAACGCGCTCGACAGTGCAGTGCTGATGCTGGCGTTCGGGCTGGGCACCTGGCCGGTGCTGCTCGCCACCGGGCTGGCGGCCGAGCGAGTGACGGCGCTGTTGCGCAAGCGCAGTGTGCGCATGGCGGGAGGATTGCTGGTGATCCTGTTTGGTATCTGGACCTTGCCGGGACCGCATCAGCATTGGCTCATGGGGCATTAGATCGGCGGTGTACCCTTCGCGAGCAGGCTCGCTCCCACAGGGAATGCATTGCAAATGTGGGAGCCTGCTCGCGATGAGGCCCGCACCGACAACACGAACCCTGACCCTTGACGCAAATCAAGATGCCTCAACGACGCAGACCCTAGACTCGCCGACACTGCCAGCCTATCCGGGGGAACGCCCGCATGATGCTCGACGCCATTCGTTGGGATACCGATCTGATCCGCCGTTATGACTTGGCGGGACCGCGCTACACCTCCTATCCGACCGCCGTACAATTCAATAGCCAGGTTGGCACGTTCGACCTGTTTCACGCCCTGCGCGACAGCCGCAAGGCCCAGCGCCCGCTGTCGCTGTATGTGCACGTGCCGTTCTGCGCCAACATCTGCTACTACTGCGCCTGCAACAAAGTCATCACCAAGGATCGTGGCCGCGCCCTGCCCTACTTGCAGCGCCTGGAGCAGGAAATCCAGTTGATCGCCTGCCACCTCGACCCCGCGCAAACAGTCGAGCAACTGCACTTCGGTGGTGGCACGCCCACCTTTCTCAGCCACGATGAATTGCGCCAGCTGATGGCGCATTTGCGCAAACACTTCAACTTGCTGGACGACGATTCCGGCGACTACGGTATCGAGATCGACCCACGCGAGGCCGACTGGTCGACCATGGGCTTGCTGCGTGAGCTGGGATTCAACCGCGTCAGCATCGGCCTGCAAGACCTCGACCCGGCGGTGCAACGCGCCGTCAATCGGCTGCAGAGCCTCGAAGAAACCCGCGCGGTGATCGACGCCGCCCGCACCCTGCAGTTTCGTTCGATCAACATCGACCTGATTTACGGCCTGCCGAGACAGACCCCGGACAACTTCGCCCGCACAGTCGAAGAAGTCATCAACCTGCAACCGGATCGTCTTTCGGTATTCAACTACGCGCACCTGCCGGAACGCTTCTTGCCACAGCGTCGGATCAACAGCAACGAACTGCCGACACCGGCGCAGAAGCTGGAAATGCTGCAGCGCACCATCGAACAACTGACCGCTGCCGGTTATCGCTACATCGGCATGGACCACTTCGCCCTGCCCGACGATGAACTGGCGATTGCCCAGGAAGAATCGACCCTGCAACGCAACTTCCAGGGCTACACCACCCACGGGCATTGCGACTTGATCGGGCTGGGCGTGTCGGCCATCAGCCAGATCGGCGACCTGTACTGCCAGAACAGCAGCGACCTGAATCAGTACCAGAACGCTTTGGCCTCCTCACAGCTGGCCACCAGCCGCGGCCTGTTGTGCAACGCCGATGATCGGCTGCGGCGTGCGGTCATTCAGCAGCTGATCTGCACTTTCAACCTGGAGTTCGCCCAGATCGAGCAAGACTTCAATATCGATTTTCAGGGTTATTTCGGCGAACTTTGGCCTCAGTTGCACGACATGGCCAAGGATGGCCTGATCGAACTCGACAGTGAACGGATCACCGTACTGCCTGCCGGCCGCCTGCTGGTGCGTTCGGTGTGCATGGTCTTTGATGCGTATCTGGAACATCACAATCGCCAACGGTTTTCCCGTGTGATCTAAGCCCTTACGGCAAATCCGCCGTACGCTGGCCTCAATGTCCTTCGGTGGGTTACCCTTACGTCTTATGCGTGTTTTCCCACAAGGATTGAAGAAATGTCTGAGCCAGTAAAGTTGCGAGCTCATAATCAGGCCCATTGCAAGGATTGCAGCCTGGCCCCGCTGTGTTTGCCACTTTCACTGAACCTGGAAGACATGGATGCCCTGGACGAAATCGTCAAACGTGGCCGCCCGCTGAAAAAGGGCGAGTTTCTGTTTCGCCAGGGTGACACCTTTGACTCCGTTTACGCCGTACGCTCCGGTGCGCTGAAAACGTTCAATCTGAGCGATGCCGGCGAAGAACAGCTCACCGGTTTCCACTTGCCGAGTGAACTGGTGGGCTTGTCGGGCATGGACACCGAGAAACATCCGGTGTCGGCGCAAGCGCTGGAAACCACGTCGGTGTGCGAGATTCCTTTCGAACGCCTCGACGAACTGGCCCTGCAACTGCCGCAGCTGCGCCGCCAGCTGATGCGGGTGATGAGTCGCGAGATTCGTGACGATCAGCAGATGATGCTGTTGTTGTCGAAAAAGACGGCCGACGAACGCATCGCGACCTTCCTGGTCAACCTGTCGGCACGTTTCCGTGCCCGTGGTTTCTCGGCCAACCAGTTCCGCCTGAGCATGTCGCGCAATGAAATCGGCAACTACCTGGGCCTGGCGGTGGAAACCGTATCGCGGGTGTTCACGCGCTTCCAGCAGAACGAACTGATCGCCGCTGAAGGCAAGGAGATCCAGATTCTCGATCCGATCCAGCTCTGTGCGCTGGCTGGCGGCTCGATCGAAGGCTGATCTCGATCCGCGGTTGAGCGAACCCTTTCAGCCGCGGGTATACTGCGCCGTTTGCAGCCCTGCCAGGACACCTTGACGATGGCCTTCGACTCCTTCGACATCAAATCCCTCATTCGCCCCGTGATCGACTTCCCCAAGCCGGGGGTGATTTTTCGCGACATCACCCCGCTGTTCCAGTCGCCCAAGGCCCTGCGCCTGGTGATGGACAGCTTCGCCCACCGCTACGTCGAGGCTGATTTCACCCATATCGGCGCCATGGATGCCCGTGGTTTCCTGATCGGTTCGGTGCTGGCCTATCAGTTGAACAAGCCGCTGGTGCTGTTCCGCAAGCAAGGCAAACTGCCCGCCGATGTGCTGGCCGAAGGCTATGCGACCGAATACGGCGAAGCCTTCCTCGAAGTGCACGCGGACAGTCTTTGCGAAGGTGATTCGGTGGTGATGTTCGATGACCTGATCGCCACCGGCGGCACCCTGATTGCTGCGGCGAACCTGATTCGGCGCATGGGGGCACGGGTGCATGAAGCGGCGGCGATCATTGATTTGCCGGAGCTGGGCGGTTCGCAGCGCCTGGAAGACATGGGGATTCCGACGTTCTGCCTGACGCAGTTTGCGCTGACTGACAGGTAAGCGGCGCCTGCACTGACGCCATCGCTGGCAAGCCAGCTCCCACAGGGTTCTTTGTCATCCACAGGATTTGTGTACGGCGCAGATCTCTGTAGGAGGCTTGCCAGCGATGGCGTCAGTCGTTACACCGCAAGCCTCAGAGCCCCATCTGCTTGCTGATAATCTCGTTCATCACTTCCCGCGTACCGCCGCCGATCGAAAGTATCCGGTTATCCCGGTACAACCGCTCCACCAGGCTTTCGCGCATGTAACCCATGCCACCCAGAATCTGCACCGCGTCCGAGGTGATGCGATCCGCCGTGTCCGTCGCAAAATTCTTGGCCATGGAAATTTCCTTGATCACACTCTTCCCTGCGGCCATTTTCGCGGCCTGGCGGTAGGTGAATTCACGCGACACTTCCAGTGCCGTGGCCATTTCGGCGAGGCGGTGCTTGATCACCTGGAACTTGCCGATGGGCTTGCCAAAGGCCTCACGCTCCCGTGCCCATTTCAGGCTTTCCTCCAGCGCCAGCTGGGCCGTCATGTTGGCCATCAAGGCCAAGGCCAGGCGCTCGCTCTGGAAGTTGCCCATGATGCAAGCGAAGCCCATGTTCTCGCCGCCGATCAAATGGCCTACGGGCACCCGGCAATCATCGAAGAACAATTCAGCAGTGTCTGACGCCCACCACCCCATTTTCTTCAACTGACGCCCCACGCTGAAACCGGGCGTGCCCTTTTCGATCATTAACAGACTGATGCCGGCGAAACCCGGCTCACCGGTTCGCACCGCGACTGTGTAGAAATCCGCGCGCACGCCACTGGTGATGAAGGTTTTACTGCCGCTGACCCGGTAAACGTCGCCGTCACGCACGGCACGGGTTTGCAGGTTGGCAACATCGGAACCGCCACCGGGTTCGGTGACGGCCAGGGCGCAGATTTTCTCGCCGGACAACACCTGTGGCACAACCCGATCACGGACGTCAGGCCTGGCCCACTTGAGAATCGGTGGCAGGCCGATGTCCAGCGAGCCAAGCCCCGCCACCAGGCCACCCGAACCACAGCGCATCAACTCTTCGCTGGCGGCGACCTTGGCGAACAGATCGCCTTCGTGGCTACCTCCCAGGCTCTCGGGGTAACCGATGCCTAGGATGCCCGCCGCACCGGCCTTGAGGTAGAGCTCGCGGGGGAAGCTTTCAGCTTCTTCCCACTGGTCAATGTCCGGAAGAATCTCGCGCTCGACGAAACGTCTGACGCTGTCGCGGACCAATTGGTGGCTGGGGTCGAAGTATTCCTGAAAGGCAGACATCGGCGAACTCCACTGAAGGGTTCGCCGACGTTAACCGAGCGCTTGCTTGGTTTTCAACAGGATTGTGTGAATCAAGGGGACCGAGGCGACGCCCACATTGGATTCGCGGCGTACCCAAATCACTGTGGGAACGAGCCTGCTCGCGATGACGTCACCCCAAACGACACACATTACAAGCTGATTGGCTTACGCCCGGCAAACGAATGCGCCAGCGTCCCGCCATCCACCAGCTCCAGCTCGCCACCCAACGGCACGCCATGGGCGATGCGCGAGGCGATCAGGCCTTTGCTGCTGAGCAACTGGGCGATGTAATGGGCGGTCGCTTCGCCTTCCACCGTCGGGTTGGTGGCGAGAATGACTTCGGTAAACGTGCCCGCCTCCTCGATCCGCGCCATCAACTGCGGAATGCCGATGGCCTCAGGCCCCAACCCGTCGAGTGGCGACAGGTGGCCCTTGAGCACGAAGTAGCGACCGCGAAACCCGGTCTGCTCCACGGCATAGACATCCATCGGCCCTTCCACCACGCAGAGCAAGGTGTCGTCACGGCGGGTGTCCGCGCATTGCGGGCAGAGGTCATCTTCAGTCAGGGTGCGGCACAAACGGCAATGACCGACGCCTTCCATGGCCTGACTCAAGGCCAGTGCCAGGCGCGAGCCGCCGCTGCGATCACGTTCGAGCAACTGCAACGCCATGCGCTGGGCGGTTTTCTGACCGACACCTGGCAAAATTCGCAGGGCATCGATCAGTTGGCGAATCAAAGGGCTGAAGCTCATGGGGGAAAAATCCGACAAAACAACGAGACGCGGTTTATACCCGCGCCTCTGATTAGCGTCAAATTGCGGCGTCAGTCTTTGGCGACCCGAACCACCAGCTTGCCGAAGTTGCGTCCTTCCAGCAGACCGATAAATGCCTCGGGCGCTTGCTCCAGACCATCGACCACGTCTTCGCGGAACTTGATCTTGCCATCGCGCACCCACGGCACCATGGCGCTGACAAATTCCGGCTGACGGTCACCGTAATCGTCGAAGACGATGAAACCTTGAATTCGCACGCGCTTGGTCAGCAGTGTGCGCTGCAATTGCGGCAGGCGATCCGGACCGCTCGGCGCCTCGCTGGCGTTGTACGACGCAATCAGCCCACACAGCGGAATCCGCGCCTTGGGATTGAGCAGTGGCACGACCGCGTCGAACACCTTGCCGCCGACGTTTTCATAATAGATATCGATGCCGTTGGGGCAGGCCTGGGCCAGCTCCTCGGCGAAGGTCGGGCTCTTGTGATCGATACAGGCATCGAAGCCCAACTCTTCGACTACATAGCGGCACTTTTCGGCGCCACCGGCCACGCCCACCACGCGCAGGCCCTTGATCTTCGCCACCTGCCCGACCACCGAGCCGACCGCACCCGACGCGGCCGCGACCACCAGCGTCTCGCCGGACTTGGGCTGGCCGATGTCCATCAATCCCATGTATGCGGTCATGCCCGGCATGCCGAGGACGCCCAGGGCCATCGACGGGCTCGGCAGACCCGCCGGCAGAGGCATGATGCTACGACCGTCGTTGATGCTGTGGCTCTGCCAACCCGTGGCGCCGACCACCAGATCGCCCTCCTGAAACTTCGGATTGAGCGAGCGCTCGACGCGGCTGACAGCTCCGCCAGTCATCACGCCACCGATTTCCACCGGCGCGGCGTAGGACGGCGCGTCACTCATGCGCCCGCGCATGTAAGGGTCCAGCGACAGATAAAGGGTCTTGAGCAGCACCTGTCCGTCAGCCAGCTCGGGCAGCGCGACCCGCTCCAGGCGGAAATTCTCCGGCGTTGGCGCGCCGACAGGGCGCGAGGCCAGGACGATACGTTGGTTGAGGGTCATGGGGTCAGACATGGCAGCGTCTCCTTGATCGTTGAATTCAGTGGTTAGGGAGAAGACCTTTGTGGCGGTGGCGCGTTCGATGATTGTTCAGTTTTACCGGGTCGACGCCATCCCGGGAAGCCGGAAACAAAAATGCCAGGCTCGATGCCTGGCATTTCTTGTCGCTCATCTGACGCCCGAAGACGAAATCAGAACGGCAGTTTCATGCCCGGTGGCAGTTGCATGCCAGCGGTCATACCGGACATTTTGTCCTGGCTGTTGGCTTCGATTTTGCGCACAGCGTCGTTGACGGCTGCGGCGAACACCGCTTCCAGCATTTCCTTGTCATCTTCGCTCAGGCCTTCGACCAGGCTTGGGTCGATGGTCACGCGCTTGACATCGTGACGACCGGTCATCACCACGGTGACCATATCGCCACCAGCCTTACCGGTGACTTCGGCATTGGCCAGCTCTTCCTGCATCTTGGCCATTTTTTCCTGCATCTGCTGTGCCTGCTTCATCAGGCCGGCCATGCCACCTTTCATCATGGGAATCACCTCAAAAGTACTTGGATAAAAACAGCGCCCGGCCTTGCTGACCGAACGCCCTCAGTTATTAGCCCTGACTGACCAGAGCTTCGACAGGTTCAATAGTATCGTTACGGATCACCGCACCGAACTGCTGCATCATTTGCTGGATGAACGGATCGCCATGGATCGACTCCTCGGCCTCGCGCTGACGATCGGCACGCCGGCGCGACGCGGCCTGGGCCGGGGTTTCCTGCTCGGGCTTGATCAGTTCCATGGTCAGGGTCAACGTACGCCCGTGGTACTGATTCAACGCATCGTTGAGGCGGCGTTGCTGGGTAGCGTTGAACAGGGCGCTGTGGGCCGGGTCCAGGTGCAACAGCCAATGGTCGCCATCAACGGCGATCAGCGTGCAGTTGGCGGCGATGCTGCCGGTCATGCCGGAGATCGGCAGGTTCGGGAACAGTTCCAGCCATTGCAGGGCCAGTCCCGTGGCCGGCGCGGCGGCAGGCTCGGGCTCAGGTTCGGCAGCAGGCTCGGCGGCATGCTCACTGGCCAGTTCGTCGAGGTAACTGTAGGCGGAATCCATGTCCGGCTCGATGTAATCCTCATCCAGCGGCGGCTCGTCGTCCAGATCCATGCCGGGTGTGGCGGCATCGACCTCGGCCACCGAAGGCTCCGGAATCGGTGCGGCGACCCACTCCGGCGCATCCGGCACCACGCTGTCGGGCGTCGGCAACGGCATCGGCGGCAATTCCGGTTGCTCGCTGGCGGTTTCCAGTACCGGCTCGACGGCAGGCTGCTGAACGTCTGCCGGCTCGACCGGATCATTCCACGGCAGGTCGACCACTTCTTCGACCACGACCGCCTCAACCACCGGCTCGGGCTCGGGCACCGCGACCGGCTCAGGCGGCGCTACCGGAGTGACGACAGGCGCGGGCGCCAGAGGTGCAACTGCCGCAGCGACTACCGGCGCAACAACGGGCGCGGCAGCCACGGATTTGGCGGAATCAACTGTGGCCTGGCTGATCCCCACTGGCTTTAGCGTTTGCCTCGGGGCATCCGCGGTGTCGGCGGGCCGGAAGGCGAGCATTCGCAGCAGCACCATTTCGAAGCCGCCTCGGGGGTCCGGCGCCAGGGGCAGGTCGCGACGGCCGATCAGTCCCATCTGGTAATAGAACTGCACGTCTTCGGCCGGCAACGCCTGGGCCAGTGCCAGCACTCTGTCCCGGTCGCCATGGCCGTTGTCGACGCCTTCAGGCAAGGCCTGGGCGATGGCGACACGGTGCAGCACATTGAGAATTTCCGAGAGCACGCCATTCCAGTCCGGGCCTTGTTCGGCCAGGTGACGAACGGCCTCGAGCAAGGCCTTGGCATCACCCTCAATCAGGGCATGCAGGACGTCGTAGACCTGCCCATGATCGAGGGTCCCGAGCATCGCCCGCACATCGGCGGCCATGACCTTGCCTTCACCGAAGGCAATCGCCTGATCGGTCAGGCTCATGGCGTCACGCATCGACCCATCGGCGGCGCGGCCCAGCAGCCACAGTGCATCGTCTTCGAACGGCACGTTCTCGACGCTCAGCACATGGGTCAAATGCTCGACAACACGCTCCGGGGTCATGTTCTTCAGGGAGAACTGCAGGCACCGCGAGAGAATCGTTGCAGGAAGTTTCTGCGGGTCAGTGGTCGCCAGGATGAACTTGACGTAGGGTGGCGGCTCTTCGAGGGTTTTCAACAGCGCATTGAAGGAATGGCTGGAGAGCATGTGCACTTCGTCGATCAGGTAGACCTTGAAGCGTCCACGGCTCGGCGCGTACTGCACGTTATCGAGCAGTTCGCGGGTGTCCTCGACCTTGGTGCGGCTCGCGGCGTCGATCTCGATCAGGTCGACGAAACGGCCCTCATCGATTTCGCGACACACCGAGCATTCGCCGCAAGGCGTTGAAGTGATACCTGTTTCACAGTTCAGACATTTGGCAATGATTCGCGCGATGGTGGTCTTGCCGACCCCGCGCGTACCGGTGAACAGGTAGGCGTGGTGCAGCCGCTGGCTGTCCAAGGCATTGATCAGAGCCTTGAGCACATGGGTCTGGCCGACCATTTCGCGGAACGAGCGCGGACGCCATTTACGTGCAAGAACCTGATAACTCATCGAAAACCGTCGCAACGAAGGAAGCTGAAGCGGCTAATGCTAGCGGAGCAAGGCCAAAATTGCATCCGGTGCGCTCGTCTAATCTGGCTAAGCTGCACTTTGGGGGCTTTTTGTTTCAAAGATTCATCGGAGCATTTATGCGGCTGGCCTTGGGGGCACTGCTGTTGATCAGCCTGAACGGAGCGGCCGCCGATGCGCCGTTGCGTTTTGTGGTGCCCGACAGTTGGGCGATGCCGATGCTGCAACTGGACCGTGGGCGGCCGACCCAGGGCATTCTGTACGACGTCATGCTCAGCCTCGCGACCCAGGTCGGCGTCCCGGCGGAGTTTCATGTATTGCCCCGGACCCGGGTTCAGAGCGCCATGGAACAGGGCGAAGTCGATATCCGCTGCTATGCCGCGCAGTCCTGGATGCCAAACCAGTCCGGCGACTATATCTGGAGCATCCCGCTCTGGACCCAGCCCGACATCCTGGTCAGTCGCCCTCCTGGCCCCGCTTCGGTGACGCCGGCGAATTTATCGCACCAGTCCATCGGCACCGTGCTCGGCTATAGCTACCCGACCCTGCAACCGCTGTTCGATAACAACCAGTTGCACCGCGACGACGCGCGCAACCAGGAACAGGTGCTGGAAAAGCTCCAGGCGGGCCGCAACCGGTATGCCGTCAGCAATCAATGGTCGCTGGAATGGTTCAATCAGCGCCTGATGCCGGAGCAACAACTGCAGAGTGTCGCGGTGCTGCAGGTCCAGCATGTGGGCTGCTACGTGCGCAACGCCCCCGAGGTGCCGGTGCAAAGGATTCTGCGCACCTTGCTGCGCATGAAAATGTCCGGCGAGATCGACGACATCATTCGCCTCTACATCGGCGGTAGATCCGAACTCGCCCCATAACCTGTGGCAGCGGGCACCTTCGTTCTCACAGAATTCAGCGACTGACTTCCAGAGCCCGCCATTGTGCTGGCACGACAAAACCGGCGACCCAGTCCGGTATGTCTGCAGGCGGCATCGGCCGGGCAATGTAATAGCCCTGCGCCACTTCACAGCCCAGTTGCAGCAACAACTCACCGTGCTCGGCGCTTTCGAGCCCTTCGGCGATCACCTGCCGACCAAACGCCCGCGCCAGGCCTATCACCGCGGTGGTCAGGGCCAGGTCGTCGCGGTCATGCAGGATGTCGCGCACAAAAGACTTGTCGATCTTGATGGTTTGGGTGCGCAGGCGCTTGAGGTAGCTCAGGGATGAATAACCGGTACCGAAATCGCCCAGTGAGAACTGCACCCCCAGCGCCTGGCAGGCGCGCAAACAATCGCTGACGTGTTGAATGTTCTCGATGGCGACCGACTCGACGATTTCCAGGTCCAGCCTTTGCGGTGCGACCTGCGCATGTCTCGCCAGCAGGCTGGCGAGCCGTTCGACAAAATCCACCCGCTGGAAATGCCGCGCGGCAATGTTGATGCTCACCGGCCAGTCATGCCCGGCCTGTTGCCAACGATCCAGTTGCGACAGCACCTGATCCATCACCCATTCACCGATATCGATGATCAGGTCCGTCTCTTCAACCAGCGCCAGAAACTCCTTCGCCGCCACCAGGCCGTCCTGCGGATGCTCCCAGCGCAGCAGTGCTTCGAAACCGACGACCTCGCCACGGCGCATGTTGACCTTGGGCTGGAAATGCAGACGCAATTCGTTGGCGGCCAGTGCCTGGCGCACCCGCTCGACGGTCTGGTGCTTGGCCCTGCCCTCCCGGTCCCGTGATACGTCGAACAAATGAAAGCGCTTGCGCCCGCTCTGCTTGGCCACATACATGGCTTGATCCGCGTGGCGCAACAGGGTTTCGGCATCTGCGTTGTCGTGGGGGAACAGAGTGACGCCGATGCTGGCATACACGTTGACGTCCTTGCCATGCAGCGAGTACGGCGCCGAGATGATCCCCAGCACCCGGTTCAACGCCGCACGCAGGTCCGGCAAGTCGCGCACATAACGCAGTATCAGCACGAATTCGTCACCTGCCAGCCGCGCCACCACATCCTCGCCACGCACGATGCCGCGCAGGCGCCGGGCCACTTCCACCAGCAACAGATCGCCACTGGCATGCCCGTAGCTATCGTTGACGGCCTTGAAGCCATCGAGATCGAGCATGCACACCGCCAGCGGAATACTCTCCTGGCGCGAGAACTCCAGCGCCTGGTCCAGCATGTCCGAGAGATACGCGCGATTGGGCAATCCGGTCAGCACATCGTGCCCGACCCGCCATTGCAGCGAATGCAGCAATTTATGCTTTTCACTGATGTCGAAACGAATGGAGACATAACGCTCGACCCGCCCGGTGGCGCTATCGAGCAAAGGCACCATGGTGCTTTCGACCCAATACAGGCTGCCGTCCTTGGCGCGATTGCAGATTTCGCCCTTCCACACGTTACCCAGGGCGATGGTGCGCCACATGCCGGCAAAAAACTCCGTGGAGTGCATGCCCGAATTGAGCATGCGGTGGTTCTGCCCGAGCAGTTCCTCACGGCTGTAGCCGGAGACTGCGCAGAACTGATCGTTGACGTGGGTAATCCGGCCGGAGAGATCGGTCTCGGAAAAAATAGCAGCGGCATCGACCGCCCTGCGGTACTTCTCATCCATGAGTCAGACTCGCTGTTGCTGGCGATGGAACCCGCTTAAGGGAGCAACGTCAACAATGGTAAATTCGGCAGGTTTTCAGAGCCGGTTTAACGCGTACGCAACCGTGCGAGCGCGTGCCATGCTGGCTTTTTCACATTATTCAAACTTCTGAAAACCGGTCACTGAAAGCCCTAACTGACCGGCAATTCTACGAAACACATCACATTTTGCAAAGCAAGGTGATGGATCATGCAGTTGCCTAATGCAAAAATCTATCGTTAAGTTCTTGATTCTAAATGGGAATTAAGTAATGCAAATTTCAAGTTTGGGTCCAGCCATTCGGCGCTACCGCAAGGTCGCGGGGCTTACTCAGGCTGAACTTGGCGAAAGAACCGGTTTTGACCCCAAAACCATCAGCCGCTTCGAAACCGGCACCTATACCCCCAGCGTGGATGTCCTGTTCCAGTTAGCCGACGTGCTGGGCGTGAAGCTGAAAGCCTTTTTCGCAGATTTGGGCGATGAAGACGAACAGCGGGCGTATTTGTTCGAAGTCATTCATAAAGCCACCCCAAAGGACCTGGGAAAGCTGATTGCAGCGGTTGACCAGGCCTTGTCCAAGCCTTAGTGGCAGAAAAATAAAAAAGGAGGCCGACTTGTCTGGTACGACAGGTCGGCCTCCTTTTTATTTATGCCTGATCTGTCAATCACGAACGATGACAAGCCGCGATGGACAAAATCCATGGCAGCGCAATAAAGAGGGTATTCGAATAGATAACGCGAGAGAGGGCTCGCGGTGCGTTATGGAGGCAACCCCACCAGCCACACCCCGGCACACAATGTCACCGCTGCGGCTGCTCCCTTCCAGGCCTGACCGGGTTCACGGCTGATCGTTGCGGGGGGACCGATGGGGTCACCATAACGACGCTCACCTGACGGCGAGCCGCGCCATTGTACCTATCTGCGGCGAAGTTACAACCGTTGGTTTCGGATAAAAAATATCAGTCCGGTCAAGGACATGCGCCAACGATAAAAATCAGCCCGTGCAAGAGCGAGCTTGCTTGCGATAGACGTTGGCGGTGACGTGTGTTGCCTGAAGGTAAGCGTCGCGTTCACGTTCTACGCGAGCGAGCTCGCTCCTACAGGTCCTGCAGCACCTCGTCTGCCCTGCCGCCCTCGCGCTGGATGACCAGGTGAATGAAATGAAGTTTGGTGATCACCGCCGGCGGCAATACAAAAGGGTAAAAATCCGGCTGCCCCATGCTGCGCGACAGTTCATTGAGCATGCCGGCCAGCTCGATCCAGGCATTGACGAAGGACAGGAACGCCTCGGCACCGGGATGCTGCGGATCATAAAGGGTGCTT
Organism: Pseudomonas sp. TE12234; assembly: GCF_054061835.1. Lineage (NCBI taxonomy): Bacteria > Pseudomonadati > Pseudomonadota > Gammaproteobacteria > Pseudomonadales > Pseudomonadaceae > Pseudomonas > Pseudomonas sp. TE12234. The sequence continues at coordinate 78,899 of NZ_JBSSEP010000014.1, read as the reverse complement.
GAAGGGAACGGCTGGTAGTCGAAATCCATTTCCCGGGCACTCATGCCAAACCCCAGCGCGGTATCCACCGCGTCCATCATATGCAGGTAGTGAGCCCAGGTTTCCGCCCAGTCTTCCCAGGGATGCATGGTGGCGTAGGCGCTGACGTAAAACTGCTGCCAGTCGAGCGGTGCACCCTGCTGATAATGCTGCTCCAGGGCCTCGGCATAGCTGGCGCGCTCGTCACCGAACAGGCCGCGAAAGGCTTCGAGCCAATCGCTGCCGGCGATCAACCGGTCCCAGTAGTAATGCCCGACTTCGTGACGAAAATGCCCGAGCAGGGTGCGATAGGGCTCGTGCATTTGCACGCGTACCCGTTCGCGATGGGCGTCGTCGGCCTCATTGATATCCAGCGTGATCAAGCCGTTGGCATGGCCCGTGGTCGGTGGCTTGCCCTCGAGGTTCACGCCGATAAAGTCAAAGGCCAGGCCGGTGTCCTCGTCGACGGTTTTCGGGATGACCTGCAATCCGAGGCTGACCAACTGCGCGATCAGGCGCCGCTTGGCAGTTTCGACTTTGCACCAGCGTTCATGGTTTTCGGCCAATGACAGATCAGGGATGGTGCGATTCAGGCTACAGGCCATGCACAAGGCATCGTGATCATTGGCGGGCAGCAGCCAGTTACAGGCCGCCGGGGAGTCGAGATTGGCACACCGACGGAACACGCCGGCGGCAGGGGCGGCATCCAGCGACCAGGTGTCAGTTATCGCGCCCGGTTGCAATGAAGAGACACGACTGAGCCGAGGGTGATAACCCAACGCCGCCGAACAGGCCAGGCACTGGCTGTTGCGAAAGAACAATGACTGCCCGCAACGACACGGCCAGACCTTGCTATTGCGTGAGCTTTCGCCGATGACAGGCGCAGCGATGCGCGAGCTGAGCTGGTCGAAGTAGCGGTACATGACGATCTCTCCCTGGGGCTTGCCAAGACTAGATCATGATTGGCCGTCGATCGTTCCCGTGACTTTCAAAGGGGCTGATACCGATTTCGCTGGCAAGCCCGCGCCTGCAATGAACTGCGTCGTCCTTGCAGGAGCCGGCTTGCCAGCGAATGGCGTCAGACCGAAATACCGTGCCCGCTCAGGAATCCGACAAACGCTTCTTCATCCAGCACCTTCAGCCCCAGCTCATTGGCCTTGGTCAATTTCGACCCGGCGCCCGGCCCGGCGACCACGCAATGGGTCTTGGCCGACACCGAGCCCGCCACTTTGGCGCCAAGGCTTTCCAGCTTGTCCTTGGCCACATCGCGGCTCATCAGCTCCAGCGAGCCGGTCAGCACCCAGGTCTGACCGGCCAGCGGCAAGCCTTCGACGACCTTCTTCTCGCTGTGCCAATGCATGCCGAAGTCGGCCAGTTGTTTTTCGGCAGACTCGGCCAATTGGCGATGTTCCTCGATCGCGAAAAATTCGCGGACCGAGCTGGCCTGCTTCTCCGGCAACGCCTGACGCATATCCAGCCAGTCGGCACTCATGACCGCTTGCAGCGAACCAAACTTGTCGGCGAGCTTTTGTGCACCGCCCGGCCCGACCGAAGGAATGTTCAGCTTGTCGAGAAAGCCGCCCAATGTCGTGCTGGCGGCAAATTCGGCGCCCAGTTCGCCCTGATCCTGTATTTGCAAACCGTGCTTGAGCAAATTGGCGATCACCTGCCGGTTATGCTCGTCTTCGAAGAAGCTGTGAATCTCGTGGGCGACTTCCAGCCCGACATCCGGCAAGTACGTCAGCACTTGCGGCAGAGCCTGTTGTACCCGCTCCAGCGAACCCAGGGAGCGCGCCAGCACCTTGGCTGTCTCCTCGCCGACATCGGGAATCCCCAGGGCATAGATGAACCGTGCCAGACCCGGCTTCTTGCTGTCTTCGATGGCGCCAAGCAGGTTCCTGCTCGACAGCTCGGCAAAGCCTTCCAGATCCACGATCTGCTCGAACGTCAGGGCGTACAGATCGGCCGGCGAACTCACCAGACCTTCGTCCACCAGTTGCTCGACACTCTTCTCGCCCAGGCCTTCGATGTCCATCGCGCGACGGGAAACGAAGTGAATGATCGCCTGCTTCAGTTGCGCGCCACAGGCCAGTCGACCGACACAGCGATACACCGCACCTTCGCTGACGGTCTCGCGGCCTTTGCTGCGCTTGATCAGTTGCGTGCGCTCGACATGGGAGCCGCACACCGGGCATTGCTGGGGAATATGAACCGGCCGCGCATCGTCCGGACGACGCTCAAGCACGACTTGAACCACTTGCGGAATCACGTCGCCAGCACGGCGGATGATCACGGTGTCGCCGATCATCAGCCCCAGGCGCGCAACTTCGTCCATGTTGTGCAACGTCGCGTTGGCCACGGTGACACCCGCCACCTTGACTGGCCTCAGGCGGGCCACGGGCGTGACGGCGCCGGTGCGTCCGACCTGGAATTCGACGTCGAGCAGCTCGGTCAACTCTTCCATGGCCGGAAATTTATGGGCGATGGCCCAACGCGGTTCGCGAGCGCGGAAACCCAGTTCGCGCTGGGAGGCAATGCTGTTGACCTTGAACACCACGCCGTCGATTTCGTAAGGCAGTGCATTGCGCCGCTCACCGATGTCACGGTAGTAATCCAGACATGCGTCGATGCCGTTCGCCAGCTTGAGCTCATGACTGATCGGCATGCCCCAGGCCTTGAGCTGCTGCAGGTTACCGATGTGCGTATCGGCGATATCGGCGGACACCTGGCCGATGCCGTAGCAGCAGAATTCCAGCGGGCGATTGGCGGTGATCTTCGAATCCAGCTGACGCAGGCTACCCGCCGCCGCATTACGCGGGTTGGCGAAGGTCTTGCCACCCACTTCCAGTTGCGTGGCGTTGAGCCGCTCGAAACCAGCCTTGGACATGAACACTTCGCCGCGCACTTCCAGCGTGGCCGGCCAGCCGGTGCCGTGCAGCTTGAGGGGAATGTTGCGCACGGTGCGCACATTGACGCTGATGTCTTCGCCGGTGGTGCCGTCGCCGCGCGTTGCGCCACGCACCAGTACGCCGTTCTGATACAGCAAACTGACCGCCAGACCATCAAGCTTCGGCTCGCAACTGTACTCGACCGCCGCGCCGCCACCGAACAGATCACCGGCCGGCAGATCCAGCCCTTCGGTCACCCGGCGGTCGAATTCACGCATGTCGGTTTCTTCGAAGGCGTTGCCGAGGCTGAGCATCGGCACTTCGTGGCGCACCTGAGTGAACGCCGACAGCGCCGCGCTGCCCACTCGCTGAGTTGGCGAGTCACTGGTGATCAGTTCCGGGTTGGCGGCTTCGAGCGCCTTGAGCTCGTTGAACAACCGATCGTATTCGGCGTCCGGAATGCTCGGCTCGTCCAGCACGTGATAGCGATAGTTGTGCTGATCCAGCTCGGCGCGCAGCTCTAGAATGCGGTTTTTGGCGGCAGTCATGGGTGTTCTCTCATAAAGCAAAAGAGCAGCCGAGGCTGCTCAATATTCTTAATCACACTCGCTCAAGGCAATGGAGATGGCGAGGGAGCTTGCTCCCGCTGGGCCGCGAAGCGGCCCCAAGGCCATCCGCCTCATTGTGCCAGGTACGACGAGTTTGCAGGATTTACGACGGCTACGCCGCCGAGCGGGAGCAAGCTCCCTCGCCACAACAGCGATCCTAGCGTTTCTGGGTCAGGGCGCGACGTTCGAACTCGACGATACGCTGACGGTAGTGCTCGATGGTCTGGGCCGTCAGCACGCTGCGCTGGTCATCCTTGAGCTCGCCGTTCAGCTCCTGGGACAATTTGCGTGCCGCCGCCACCATCACGTCGAAGGCTTGCTTCGGATGGCGCGGACCTGGCAGACCCAGGAAGAAGCTCACCGCCGGCGTGCTGAAGTGATCGATGTCGTCCAGATCAAAGACACCCGGCTTCACCGCGTTGGCCATGGAGAACAGGACTTCACCGTTGCCCGCCATGCTTTCGTGACGGTGGAAGATGTCCATTTCGCCAAACCGCAGGCCGCTTTCCAGAATGTTCTGCAACAGGGCCGGGCCCTTGAAGCCGGCTGCGTCACGGCAGATCACACTGATGACCAGCACTTCTTCGGCTTGTGGATGATCCTTGTCGCTGACCGCAGGGGCTGCCTTGGCATCTTCGACGAAATCGTCGTCGCGACTGCTGAAGCTCGGGCCGCCATCCAGGTCCAGGCTGAGGTTCATGTCACCTTGCGAAGGTTCGCCATGACCACGCTTGCCGCGCTTGGAACCCGATTCACGCGGTTCGCGGGCCGGCATGCTCACCGACGGCAGATCCTGCTCGTCCAGTTGCGGTTCCTTGTGGGTGTCCAGCACCCGAGGCGGGCCCAAGAGCTCGGCGCTGGTGTCCTCGTCCGGCAGGTTGGACAGGCTTCGGTCAAGACGGAATTTCAGTTTTCCCTTGCCGCCGCGCATACGGCGCCAGCCATCGAAAAGAATACCGGCAATGACAATAATGCCGATGACGATCAGCCACTCGCGCAGACCGATTTCCATGTAATCCCGTGCCTCTATAAAAAATGCTGAAAAATAAGGGGTTTACAACCTGTAAACCGCTTTAAAACGTGGCGCCAACTCTATGTTCTGACAGGCGTTTTGCCCACGTATACGAAAAATTGACATTAAACTAGCACGACCAAAGGTAACTTTACACCGCTTGTCACGCTGGCTTCAGCGATTATGTCGATTGGCCAGCAAGTCCAGGCCAGTAAAACGTCTTGTCTACCCTGATACACGCCGTCATCAGGCGTCCACCATCGCCATCGCCTCCTCGACATCCACCGCTACCAGTCGCGAACAACCAGGCTCATGCATCGTCACCCCCATCAATTGCTCGGCCATTTCCATGGCGATCTTGTTGTGGGTGATATAGATGAACTGCACGGTCTGCGACATTTCTTTGACCAATCGTGCGTAGCGTCCAACGTTAGCGTCATCCAGTGGTGCGTCAACTTCGTCGAGCATGCAGAACGGCGCCGGATTCAACTTGAAGATCGCAAAAACCAGGGCCAATGCGGTCAGGGCTTTTTCGCCACCTGAGAGCAAATGGATGGTGCTGTTCTTCTTTCCTGGCGGCTGCGCCATGATCGTCACCCCTGTATCGAGTAGATCTTCGCCCGTCAGTTCCAAATACGCGCGGCCTCCACCGAAAACTTTTGGGAAAAGTGCCTGTAAACCGCCATTGATCTGATCAAAGGTATCCTTGAAGCGGTTACGGGTCTCCTTGTCGATCTTGCGAATCACGTTCTCCAGGGTGTCGAGCGCTTCGACCAGATCGTCGTTCTGCGCATCCAGGTAACGTTTACGCTCGGATTGTTGCTGGTATTCGTCGATGGCCGCGAGGTTGATGGCACCCAGGCGCTGAATCCGCGCCGCGATGCGTTCCAGTTCTTCCTCGGCGTCTTTCTCGTTGGCTTCAGGTGTCAGCGTGGCGAGTACGCCGTGCAGGTCGTAACCGTCTTCCAGCAACTGGTCCTGCAATGCCTTGCGCCGCACGGTCAGGGCTTGCCATTCCATGCGCTGGGTTTCCAGCTGGCTGCGAATCAGCTGGGATTGTTGCTCGGCCTGGGTACGGCGCTTCTCGGCCTCGCGCAGCTCGCGGTCGGCATCCTCGAGAGCGATCTGCGCGGTCTTGAGTTCTTCGTCGACGGTCATGCGCTTGTCGAGCAGCTCTTCAAGCTTCAGGCGCAGCTCCTCCAGTGGCGCCTCGCCCTCCTCCAGATTGAGGCTCAATTGCTCGCGCTTTTCGGTCAGGCGCTCGGACTGCATCTCCAGACGCTCCAGTGCCTGGCGCGTCGAATCGTGCTGCGCCTTGAGCGATCCGAGGCGTACCGCCAATTGATGAGCGTGATCCTTGTGCTGCCGCGCTTCCTGCCGCACCCGGTCAAGACGCTCACGCAAGCTGTCGCGCTGGGCCAGCAGCAACTCACGCTGCTCAGTGTCCAGCGCCATGGCGTCGAGGGCTTCCTGCAACTGGATGCGCGCTTCACCGATGTTTTCGTGCTCCTGGGCCCGTTGCTCGCCCAACTCCTCGATTTCTTCATCAAGACGCGTGCGGCGCAAGGTCAACTGCTCGGCCTTGGCTTTTCCGGCCGACAACTGGGCTTTCAATTCGCCTTGTTGACGAGCCTCGTCCTGCAGCAAACGACGCAAGTGTTCGCGTCCGTTTTCCTGCTGACGCTGCTGCGCCCGCAGGTTTTGCAATTCGGTTTCCAGGGTTTCAACCGCGGCTTCGCGCTCTTCGCGCTCAAGGCCCAGCTTCTGGATTTCCTGCCCTCGGGCCAGCATGCCGCTTTCCGCTTCGCTGGCGCGGCGCACCCGCAAAAAGTGCCGACCGACCCAGTACCCGTCGCGGCTGATCAGACTCTGGCCGACCGCCAACTGACCACGCAAGGCCAATGCCTGTTCGAGGCTGTCCACCGGTTTGACCTGCCCCAGCCACGGCGACAGATCGATCTGCGCCTCGACCTTGTCGAGCAAACTGCCGGGCACGCGCACGCCATCGGTCGCGGGACTGAGCAAACGCAGATCACCCTGGGCAAATCCGGACAGATCGAAATCGTTGAAATCATCCACCAGCACGGCTTGCAGGTCGGCACCGAGCACGGTTTCCACCGCCAGCTCCCAACCCGCTTCGACCTTCAGCCCTTCGGCCAGACGCGGGCGATCGGCCAGGTTCTGCTCACGCAACCATTCGGCGGTGCCGGTGCCCGGATCGAGGGCGGCTTGCTGCAAGGCTTCCAGGGAGGCCAGTCGACCGTTGAGGCGCTGCAAATCGCCCTGGGCCTGCTGCTGCGCCGTCAGCGCTTGCTGCAATTGCTGACGCAACTGCTCTAGCTTCTCGACCTGAGCTTCTTCGCTGGTCTGCAAATCCTCAAGGGTCGCCTCGGATTCAGCGAGTTGCTCGCTGAGTTCCATGATCGCCGCGTCTTCCGGGTCCGCCGACAACAAGGCGCGCTCTTCGCCAAGACGCTTTTGGCGATCAGCCAGACGCTCAAGGCTGGTTTCCAGTTGCTGGATTCGCGACTGCTGGACTTCGGCCTGACGTCGCGGTTCGGCGGCAGTCAGGTTGAAGGTGTCCCACTGCTCCTGCCAGCCGCGCATGGTGGTTTCGGACTCTTCCAGCGCGGCGGCGGCTTCTTCGGCGGCAGCGCTGGTGACTTCCTGCTCGGGGGTGAGCATGTCCAGCTCTTCGCCGAGGGTCAGCAGCAAGGTGCGGTCGTGGCCCAGGTGAGACTCGGTTTCCAGACGCGCGCGCTCGGCTTCCTTCAAATCATCCTGCAACTGGCGCAAGCGCTGTTGACCATGCTGGATGCTCTGCTCGACCCGGGCGATGTCGCCACCGACCGAATAGAAGCGCCCCTGCACCAGATTGAAGCGCTCGGAAAGATCATGGTGCCCGTCGCGCAGACGCTCGATGCTGGCATCGGCGTTACGCTGCTCGGCCACCAGCGCCTCGAAACTGATCTCCTGGGTGCCGATGACCGCTTCGCGCTGGCCGACCTGAGCGTTCAGATCCTGCCAACGCAGGGCCGACAGCTGGGCCTTGAGCTGCCGCTCTTCGCCTTTGAGCTCCTGATACTTCTTGGCGGCCTCGGCCTGACGGTGCAAGCGTTCGAGCTGGCGTTCGAGCTCTTCGCGCAGGTCGGTCAGGCGCTCCAGGTTTTCGTGGGTGCGGCGGATGCGGTTTTCAGTCTCGCGCCGGCGCTCCTTGTACTTGGAGATGCCCGCCGCTTCCTCAATGAAGTTACGCAGGTCTTCGGGCTTGGATTCGATCAGCTTGGAGATCATCCCCTGCTCGATGATCGAGTAGCTGCGCGGGCCGAGGCCGGTGCCGAGGAAAATATCGGTGATGTCACGGCGCCGGCATTTGGTGCCGTTGAGGTAATAGGTGGTCTGGCTGTCGCGGGTGACTTTGCGCCGAATGGAAATTTCCGCGTAAGCAGCGTATTCACCGAGCAGCGTGCCGTCGGAGTTATCGAACACCAGTTCGATGCTCGCCTGGCTCACCGGCTTGCGGCTGGTGGAGCCGTTGAAGATGACGTCGGTCATCGACTCGCCGCGCAGGTTCTTGGCCGAGCTCTCGCCCATGACCCAACGCACGGCGTCGATGATGTTCGACTTGCCGCAACCATTGGGCCCGACCACCGCCGCCATGTTACTGGGGAAGTTCACCGTGGTCGGATCGACGAAGGATTTGAACCCCGCCAGCTTGATGCACTTGAGCCGCACGCTTAAGCGTCCGTCAGGGCAGAGACCACCAGATCGCAACTGCGCTGGGCGTAAGCCGTCAGCACCAGGCGAATCTGCGCAAAGTCACGGGCGATCACGGCGGCAAGCAAGCGTTCGAACAGCTCCAGAAACTCGCTCATCGACGCTTTGCGCTGGTCCAGGGCGAGAAAATACGCCCGACTCATGGCCGGCTGCAGGTTCTCGACGGTTTCCTGCAGGTACGGGTTGTTGGCAAACGGATACGCGGCGCGCATCACGCTGAAACTGTCATCGACGAAGCTGCGAATGTCCTGGCGCTCGAAATCGCTGCTCAGGCGCTGCTGGATCTGCACGAACGGCGCCAGGTCGGCCTGGACTTGCCAGCCATTGGCCACGGCATTGCCCAGCAGGATGTACATCTCGCTCATCAGCGTGCACAGGCTCTGCACCTTGTGCGCGGTGAGTTCGGTGACATGGGCGCCACGTCGCGGCAGGATCGCGATCAGGTGTCGGCGTTCAAGGATCAGCAGGGCCTCGCGAACCGAGCCGCGGCTGACATTGAGTGCCAGCGTGACCTTCTGCTCCTGGATGCGCTCTCCGGGCTTCATTTCGCCGCGAATGATGCGTTCGGCGAGGTGGTGAGCGATTTGCTCGGCGAGGCTGTCCGGCGCCTTGAACGTCATGGTTGTCCCTTCAAACTCTTCGATCTGTACAGGCGGCGCAGTGTAGCGCAATTGATACGACATGGCGCAGGGCCCGCCCGGTGGTTTTTGGCACGATTCGCGCAAAAAAGCAGGCTATCCCGCAAGGGTCAATAATGAAGAAACCGGTTGTCGATCGACAAAATGCGATTTCCTGACCTTTAAGTCAGAAAATCATTGACCGAAAAGTCAGACCTGCTAAATTCGGTTCAAGTCGGTTAACAACAATAATGAGTCTGCGAGGCCTTCCGTGATCCAGTTTTTACTAAACCAGGAACTCCGTAGCGAGCACGCCCTGGACCCGAACCTGACCGTGCTCAACTATCTGCGCGACCATGTGGGCAAACCCGGCACCAAAGAAGGCTGCGCCAGCGGTGACTGCGGCGCCTGCACCGTGGTGGTCGGCGAATTGCAAACGGATGACGAGGGTCGCCAACACATCCGTTATCGCAGCCTCAACTCGTGCCTGACCTTCGTGTCGTCCCTGCACGGCAAGCAATTGATCAGCGTCGAAGACCTCAAGCACAAAGGCGAGCTGCACAGCGTGCAGAAAGCCATGGTCGAGTGCCACGGCTCACAGTGTGGTTTTTGTACGCCGGGCTTCGTCATGTCGCTGTTCGCCCTGCAAAAGAACAGCGACGAACCCGACACCCATAAAGCCCACGAAGCCCTGGCCGGCAACCTCTGCCGCTGCACCGGTTATCGCCCCATTCTGGAAGCGGCCCAACAGTCCTGCTGCGCTAAACAGCCCGACCAGTTCGACGCCCGTGAAGCCGAAACCATCGCCCGCCTCAAAGCCATTGCCCCGACCGCTATCGGAGAACTCAACAGTGGCGACAAACGTTGCCTGGTGCCGCTGACCGTGGCTGACCTGGCCGACCTCTACGACGCTTATCCACAGGCCCGCCTGCTGGCCGGCGGCACGGACCTGGCGCTGGAAGTCACCCAGTTCCACCGCACGCTGCCGGTGATGATTTACGTCGGCAACGTCGCCGAAATGAAACGCATCGAGCGCTTCGAGGATCGCCTGGAAATCGGCGCCGCCACAGCCCTTTCCGACTGCTACGACGCCTTGAAAGCCGAGTACCCGGACTTCGGCGAATTGCTGCAACGTTTTGCCTCCTTGCAGATCCGCAACCAGGGCACCCTGGGCGGCAACATCGGCAACGCCTCGCCCATCGGTGACTCGCCACCCCTGCTGATCGCCCTCGGCGCGCAAATCGTTCTGTGCAAGGGCGAAACCCGCCGCACCCTGGCGCTGGAGGATTACTTCATCGATTACCGCGTCACCGCCCGCCAGGAAAGCGAGTTCATCGAGAAGATCATCGTGCCGCGCGCCAGCGCTGAAAAACTGTTCCGCGCCTACAAAGTCTCCAAGCGCCTGGACGATGACATCTCGGCAGTGTGTGCCGCCTTCAACATTCGCCTGGAAAATGGAGTGGTCGCAGACGCCCGCGTGGCCTTCGGCGGCATGGCAGCCATTCCGAAACGTGCCGTAGCCTGTGAAGCCGCGTTGCTTGGCGCGCCTTTCAATAGCGCCACGGTCGAACGTGCCTGCGCGGCCCTGGCCGAAGATTTCACACCGCTCTCGGACTTCCGCGCCAGCAAGGAATATCGCCTGCTCAGCGCGCAGAACCTGCTGCGCAAATACTTCATCGAACTGCAAACACCGCACATCGAGACTCGGGTGACCGCTTATGTCTAATCATCACGCCGTAGAGAAGACCCAGGCCGAACTGGCTGAACTGTTCGCCAAGGACCTGACCACCGGTGTCGGCCGCAGCGTCAAGCATGACAGCGCCGCCAAGCACGTGTCCGGTGAAGCGCAGTACATCGACGATCGCCTGGAATTTCCGAACCAGTTGCACGTATACGCCCGCCTGTCGGACCGTGCCCACGCCCGGATCATCAGTATCGACACCGCGCCGTGCTACGCCTTTGAAGGCGTGCGCATCGCCATCACCCACGAAGACCTGCCGGGCCTGAAAGACATTGGCCCACTGTTGCCGGGCGACCCGCTGCTGGCAATCGATACGGTGCAGTTCGTCGGTCAACCGGTGGTCGCGGTTGCCGCGAAAGACCTGGAAACCGCGCGCAAGGCGGCGATGGCCGCGATCATTGAATACGAAGATCTGGAGCCGGTGCTGGATGTGGTCGAAGCCCTGCGCAAGCGTCACTTCGTACTCGACAGCCACACCCATCAACGCGGTGATTCAGCCACTGCGCTGGCCACCGCCGAACATCGAATCCAGGGCACGCTGCACATCGGCGGCCAGGAGCATTTCTATCTGGAAACCCAGATCTCTTCGGTGATGCCGACCGAAGACGGCGGCATGATCGTCTACTGCTCGACCCAGAACCCCACCGAAGTGCAGAAACTGGTGGCCGAAGTGCTGGATGTGTCGATGAATAAAATCGTCGTCGACATGCGCCGCATGGGTGGCGGTTTCGGTGGCAAGGAAACCCAGGCAGCGAGCCCGGCGTGCCTGTGCGCGGTGATCGCGCACCTGACCGGACAGCCCACCAAGATGCGCCTGCCGCGCGTCGAAGACATGCTGATGACCGGCAAGCGTCACCCCTTCTATGTCGAGTACGACGTCGGCTTCGACAGCACCGGCCGCCTGCACGGCATCGCCCTGGAACTGGCCGGCAACTGTGGCTGCTCACCGGACCTGTCGGCCTCGATCGTCGACCGGGCGATGTTTCACTCCGACAACTCGTATTACCTGGGCGACGCGACCATCAACGGTCACCGCTGCAAGACCAACACCGCGTCGAACACCGCCTACCGTGGTTTCGGCGGTCCGCAAGGCATGGTCGCCATCGAAGAAGTGATGGACGCCATCGCCCGTCATCTGGCCCTCGATCCGCTGGCCGTGCGCAAGGCCAACTACTACGGCAAGACCGAGCGCAACGTCACCCACTACTACCAGACCGTCGAGCACAACATGCTCGAGGAAATGACCGCCGAACTGGAAGAAAGCAGCCAGTACGCCGAGCGCCGCGAAGCGATCCGCCGCTACAACGCCAACAGCCCGATCCTGAAAAAAGGCCTGGCGCTGACCCCGGTGAAATTCGGCATTTCCTTCACTGCCAGCTTCCTCAACCAGGCCGGCGCGCTGGTGCATGTCTACACCGACGGCAGCATTCACCTGAACCACGGCGGCACAGAAATGGGCCAGGGCCTGAACACCAAAGTCGCGCAAGTCGTGGCCGAAGTGTTCCAGGTGGAAATGGACCGCGTGCAGATCACCGCGACCAACACCGATAAAGTGCCGAACACCTCACCGACTGCCGCCTCCAGTGGCGCCGACCTGAACGGCAAGGCGGCGCAGAACGCCGCCGAAACCATCAAGCAGCGCCTGGTGGAATTCGCCGCGCGGCAATACAAGGTCAGCGAAGAAGACGTGGAATTCCACAACGGCCACGTGCGGGTTCGCGATCACATCCTGACCTTCGAGGCCCTGATCCAGCAGGCGTATTTCGCCCAGGTGTCGCTGTCGAGCACCGGGTTCTACAAGACCCCGAAAATCTACTACGACCGCAGCCAGGCCCGTGGTCGTCCGTTCTACTACTTCGCCTTCGGCGCGGCGTGCTGCGAAGTGCTGGTCGATACCCTGACCGGCGAATACAAGATGCTGCGCACCGACATCCTGCACGACGTCGGCGCCTCGCTGAACCCGGCGATCGACATCGGCCAGGTCGAAGGCGGTTTCATCCAGGGCATGGGCTGGCTGACCATGGAAGAGCTGGTCTGGAACAACAAAGGCAAGCTGATGACCAACGGCCCGGCCAGCTACAAGATCCCGGCCGTGGCGGACATGCCGCTGGACCTGCGGGTGAAGCTGGTGGAAAACCGCAAGAACCCGGAAGACACGGTGTTCCACTCCAAGGCCGTGGGCGAACCGCCCTTCATGCTCGGTATCGCCGCGTGGTGTGCAATCAAGGACGCCGTGGCAAGCCTGGGCGACTACAAGCATCAACCGAAAATCGATGCACCGGCGACCCCGGAACGCGTGTTGTGGGGCTGTGAGCAGATGCGCCAGTTGAAGGTGGCGAAGGCTGTCGAGGCTGAAACCGAGTTGGCTCCGCTCTAAGCCCGAGGCGCTGCCATCGCTGGCAAGCCAGCTCCCACAGACAGGCGCTGAATCGCGCTTATGCGATCGACGCAAACCCTGTGGGAGCTGGCTTGCCAGCGAAGAGGCCCGAACAGACAACGAAGATGTCGAGGTGAACATGTACAACTGGATCGACGCCCTCGCCGACCTGCAAAACCGCGGTGAACCCTGCGTGTTGGTGACCATCATCGAAGAGCTCGGCTCGACGCCACGCAATGCCGGTTCGAAGATGGTCATCAGTGCCAGCCAGACGTTCGACACCATCGGTGGCGGGCACCTGGAATACAAGGCCATGCAGATCGCCCGCGAGATGCTCGCCAGCGGCAAGCAGGACACCCATCTGGAGCGCTTCAGCCTCGGCGCGAGCCTGGGCCAGTGCTGCGGTGGCGCCACCGTATTGCTGTTCGAACCGATGGGCCAGGTCCAGGCGCAGATCGCCGTGTTCGGCGCCGGCCATGTCGGCCGCGCACTGGTGCCGCTGCTGGCCAGCCTGCCCTGCCGGGTGCGCTGGATCGACTCGCGGGATGCGGAGTTCCCCGAGCAGATCCCCCACGGCGTGCGCAAGATTGTCAGCGAAGAACCGGTGGACGAAATCGACGACCTGCCCGCCGGCAGCTACTGCATCGTCATGACCCACAACCATCAGCTCGACCTGGAACTCACCGCCGCGATCCTCAAGCGCAATGACTTCGCTTACTTCGGTCTGATCGGCTCGAAGACCAAGCGCGTGAAGTTCGAACATCGCCTGCGCGACCGCGGATTCGACAGCAGCGTCGTGCAACGCATGCGCTGCCCGATGGGCATCGGCGAAGTCAAAGGCAAGTTGCCTGTGGAAATCGCCATCTCCATCGCCGGCGAAATCATCGCCACCTATAACGCCAATTTCGGCCAACAGACCGCCAACGCCGAACCGATTGCCAAACTGCTGCCCGTGTCGCGCCGCAGTCAGGCCACAAAACTGAAAGCCTCAAACTGATGAGCTTCATAAATAGAGAATGACCATGCCTTTGACTCGCAAAGCCTACCGCGCCGCCATTCTGCACAGCATTGCCGACCCCGCCGAAGTCGGGATCGAAGCCTCCTACGAGTATTTCGAGGACGGCCTGCTGGTGGTGGATAACGGCCAGATCAGCGCCCTTGGCCACGCCAGCGACTTGCTGCCGACCCTGCCGGCGGACATCGAGATCACCCATTACCAGGATGCCCTGATCACCCCGGGCTTCATCGACACCCACATCCACCTGCCGCAAACCGGCATGGTCGGCGCCTATGGCGAGCAACTGCTGGACTGGCTCAACACCTACACCTTCCCGTGCGAGAGCCAATTCGCGAACAAGGCCCACGCCGATGAGGTCGCGGACATCTTCATCAAGGAACTGCTGCGCAACGGCACCACCACCGCACTGGTGTTCGGCAGCGTGCATCCGCAATCGGTGAACTCGTTCTTCGAAGCCGCCGAACAGCTGGACCTGCGGATGATCGCCGGCAAGGTGATGATGGACCGCAATGCCCCGGATTACCTGACCGACACCGCCGAGTCCAGCTACGTCGAAAGCAAGGCGCTGATCGAGCGCTGGCACGGCAAGGGCCGCCTGCACTACGCGGTGACCCCGCGCTTCGCGCCGACCAGCACCCCGGAACAATTGACCCTCGCTGGCCAGTTGCTGACCGAATACCCCGATCTGTACATGCAGACCCACATCAGCGAGAACCTCAAGGAAATCGAGTGGGTAAAGGAACTGTTCCCGGAGCGCAAGGGCTACCTGGACGTCTATGATCACTACCAGTTGCTGGGCAAGCGCTCGGTGTTTGCCCACGGCGTGCACCTGTGCGATGACGAGTGCGCGCGCCTGGCAGAAACCGGCTCGGCCATTTCGTTCTGTCCGACTTCGAACTTCTTCCTCGGCAGCGGCCTGTTCAATCTGCCGATGGCCGAGAAGCACAAGCTCAATGTCGGCATCGGTACCGATGTCGGTGGCGGCACCAGTTTCTCGCTGCTGCAAACCCTTAACGAAGCGTACAAGGTCATGCAACTGCAAGGTGCGCGTCTGAGCCCGTTCAAATCGCTGTACCTGGCGACCCTCGGCGGCGCCCGCGCCCTGCGCCTGGAAGACAAGATCGGCACCCTGCAGCCGGGCACGGACGCCGACTTCCTGGTGCTGGACTACAACGCCACGCCACTGCTGGGCTATCGCCTGAAGCAGGCCAATAACATCGCCGAGACGCTGTTTGTGTTGATGACCCTGGGGGATGACCGGACCGTGCTGCAGACGTATGCGGCGGGGAATCTGGTGCATCAGCGCTAGGTTTCACAGGCATAAAAAAATCCCCCGTGATCGTCAGATACCGGGGGATTTTTTGTGTCCTTGAGACCGCCTCGGTATTTCAGAGCTTTGCGGTGGAACGCCCAGGCTTCTTGGTCTGCAACAAATGTGAAAACACCGCATGCAAATCATCTGACGCGCTTTCTTCGTCGAGGTTGAGTTTGCTGTCGATGTGATCCATGTGATGCATCATCAGGTCCACTGCCAGTTCACCGTTGCGCGCCTCGATGGCGTCGATCAACTGGGTGTGTTCGTCGTAGGAACAGTGGGAACGGTTGCCGCTTTCATACTGGGCGATGATCAGCGAAGTCTGGGACACCAGGCTGCGCTGGAAGCTGATCAACGGGGCGTTTTTCGCCGCTTCAGCCAGTTTCAGGTGGAATTCGCCCGACAGGCGGATGCCCGCACCGCGATCGCCGCGGGAGAAGCTGTCGCGCTCGTCGTTGACCATCTGGCGCAACTCGGCAATCTGTTCGGCGGTAGCGTGTTGCACCGCCAGTTCGGTGATGGCGCGCTCTACCAGACGCCGTGCCATGAACACCTGGCGGGCCTCTTCGACACTCGGGCTGGCCACCACCGCGCCGCGATTCGGACGCAGCAGTACCACGCCTTCATGAGCCAGGCGCGACAGTGCACGACGAATGATGGTGCGGCTGACCCCGAAAATTTCCCCCAGCGCTTCTTCACTCAGCTTGGTGCCGGGCGCCAGGCGCTGTTCGAGGATCGCCTCGAAGATATGCGCATAGACAATATCGTCCTGGGTACCGCTGCGGCCGGCTTTGCCTGCTCGCGGTTGTTTCTTGAGGGGCTGCAACTGTTCGTTCATGGGCACTCGAGTCGGGAGAACTGCGGCGAATTGACCGTGACTGTAATACGGCACAGTGGGTCGCTGGCAAGTATCGCGTAAAAAACACTGCAATTGTACACAATGAATGGTGGCAACACGACTGTATGGCTGTTTGTCGCTTCCGCTGTATCGCAACGATTGGTTACGTTTGAGTTTAGGCTTAATCGCAGAATCCGCCTTTGCACAGAATCCCTGTGGGAGCGAGCCCGTTCCCACAATGGAATTGTGGTGTGGCGGACATCTTTATCAGAACAAGGAACATCACCGTCATGAGCGACGCCACGCACACGCAACTGCGCCCATGGGCCGATACATCGCCTTCCGCCATCGTCGCCGGCTTCATCGCCATGATGACCGGCTACACCAGCTCCCTGGTGCTGATGTTCCAGGCCGGGCAAGCAGCGGGCCTGAGCAGCGGGCAGATTTCGTCGTGGATCTGGGCGATCTCCATCGGCATGGCGGTGTGCTCCATCGGCCTGTCGCTGCGCTATCGCACGCCGATCACCATTGCCTGGTCGACCCCTGGCGCCGCCCTGCTGATCACCAGCCTTGGCGGCGTGAGCTACGGCGAGGCCATTGGTGCCTACATTACCTGCGCCGTGCTGGTGACGATCTGCGGGCTGACCGGCAGCTTCGAACGCCTGATGAAAAAAATCCCGGCGTCCTTGGCGGCTGCATTACTGGCGGGAATCCTGTTCAAGATCGGCAGTGAAATTTTCGTCGCCGCCCAGCATCGCACCGCGCTGGTGCTGGGCATGTTCTTCACCTACCTGGTGGTTAAACGGCTGTCCCCCCGCTATGCGGTATTGGGCGCGTTGCTGATCGGTACGGCCTTGTCGGGACTGATGGGGCTGCTGGACTTCAGTGGATTCCACCTGGAAGCGGCGACACCGGTCTGGACCACCCCGCACTTCTCCCTGGCCGCGACCATCAGCATTGGCATTCCACTGTTCGTCGTGGCAATGACCTCGCAGAACATGCCCGGCATTGCCGTACTGCGCGCCGACGGTTACACGGTGCCGGCCTCACCGCTGATCACCACCACCGGCATCGCCTCGCTGCTGCTGGCGCCGTTCGGCTCCCACGGGATCAACCTCGCCGCCATCAGCGCTGCCATTTGCACCGGGCCGCACGCCCATGAAGACCGCAACAAGCGCTACACGGCGGCTGTCTGGTGCGGGATTTTCTACGGGATCGCCGGGGTGTTCGGTGCGACGCTGGCGGCCCTGTTTGCCGCACTGCCCAAGGAACTGGTGCTGTCGATTGCCGCGCTGGCGCTGTTCGGCTCGATCATCAACGGCTTGAGCATTGCCATGAGCGAGGTGAAGGAACGTGAAGCGGCGCTGATCACCTTCATGGTCACGGCATCGGGGCTGACGCTGTTTTCCATTGGTTCGGCGTTTTGGGGGATTGTCGCGGGGGTGGTGACGCTGCTGATTCTGAACTGGCGCAAAGCCTTGTAGGAGCGAGCTTGCTCGCGATGGTCGTCAACGATAACGCTGGACACATGACGCCTCGCAGCGCTTTGAGGTTCATCGCGACGCTTACAAAAAAACGGCGACCCATGGGTCGCCGCTTTTCAGAACATCAAGCTACCGGATTGATCGGCTTTTCCGGGTACCAAACGTCGATCAGCGGGCTGACAGTTGCTTCGGTCAGTTCGCTACGGCCCTTGAGCCAGGCTTCAACAGCGGCGCGCTGAGCTTCAGTCACCGAACCACGCTTCTGCAGGCAAACCAGACCGAAGTCGTCGCCGCCCACATAGCCCAGACCGTTGGCTTCCATGGCTTCTTTCAGGAACGCGTCGAGGAAAGCATCAATGGCTTCATCAGCCAAATCTTCTTTGAAATCCAGGTTCAGCTCGAAACCCAGCTCTTGAAATTCATCGACGCACAGTTTTTTGCGCAGACGCTGGGAACGGTTAGTCGCCATTGGAACAATCCTCTTAAGTAATAACGGGCGGCACTTTAGCAGTTTAAGCCGCCGATTGCCCGCCTCTGAACGGCGCCAGGCCTGCCATTGGTAAAAAATAGCGGATTAGAGGGCCAAGGCACGGCACAAGCCACAACACCTTGGGGCATAATGCCGACACTTTCATGACCACTGAGGGAATTTGTTTTCATGCCCTCGTCTTTTCCCCCTCGGCTGTAGGGTTTTATTTCACATGATCAAATCGTTGCGTCCATTGCTCCTGGCCGGTCTTCTCCTTCCCCTGGCCCTCCCCGTCTACGCTGATCCGATCAACACCGCGTTATCGCCCAACGTTGAGAAAGCCCTCAAGGCCAGCAAATTGCAGGACAACGCCCTGTCGCTGGTGATGATTCCACTCACCGGCCCCGGCACCCCGACTGTTTTCAACGCTGATGTGTCGGTCAACCCGGCCTCGACCATGAAACTGGTGACCACCTACGCGGCCCTGGAAATGCTCGGCCCGAACCATCAGTGGAAAACCGAGTTCTACACCGATGGCACCCTCAGTGGCGGCATCCTCAACGGCAACCTCTACCTCAAGGGTGGCGGCGATCCGAAGCTGAACATGGAGAAACTCTGGCTGCTGATGCGCGACCTGCGGGCCAATGGCGTGACCCAGGTCACCGGCGATCTGGTGCTGGACAAGAGCTTCTTCGTGCAACCGCAACTGCCGGAGTTCAATGACGACGGCAACGACGAAAACAAACCGTTCCTGGTCAAGCCCGATGCGTTGCTGGTCAACCTCAAGGCCCTGCGATTCGTTGCGCGTAACGACTCGGGCAAGGTATTGGTTTCGGTGGAGCCGCCGATTGCCACCATCCGCATCGACAATCAGGTCAAGGCCATCAACTCCAAACAATGCACCGGCGGTGTGCGCTACAACCCGGTGCCCCAGGCCGATGGCAGCGTGACCGTGACCGTGGGTGGCCAGTTGGGAGAAGGCTGCAGTTCGCAGACCTACCTGTCGCTGCTTGACCATGCGACCTACACCGCCGGCGCTGTGCGCGCGATCTGGAAGGAACTGGGCGGCAGCATCCAGGGCAAAGATGTCCTGGCGCCAACGCCCAAAGACGCCAAGGTACTGGCGCGGGCGTTCTCGCCGGACCTGGCGGAAATCATCCGCGACATCAACAAATACAGTAACAACACCATGGCTCAACAGCTGTTCCTGAGCCTGGGCCAGAAATTCCGTACCGACGCCGATGCCGACGACGCCAAGGCCGCCCAGCGTGTGGTGCGTCAGTGGCTGGCGAAGAAAGGCATCACCGCACCGCACCTGGTGATGGAAAACGGTTCCGGCCTGTCCCGCTCCGAACGCGTCAGCGCCCGGGAAATGGCCTCGATGCTGCAAGCCGCGTGGCACAGCCCTTACGCCGCCGAATACATCAGCTCGATGCCGATTGCCGGCACTGACGGCACCATGCGCAAACGCCTGAAAACCACGGCAATGCGCGGTGAAGCCCACGTCAAGACCGGTACCCTGAATACCGTGCGCGCAATCGCCGGCTTCAGCCGCGACGTCAACGGCAATACCTGGGCCGTGGTGGCGATCCTCAACGACAAGGCACCGTTTGGCGCCTCGTCGGTGCTTGATCAGGTGCTGCTGGACCTGTATCGCCAGCCAAAACTGGCGCAGACCGCCTCGGCGCTGTAATACGCCGCGAAACCCAGTGCAGGAGCGAGCCTGGTCGCGATGGTGTGTCAGTCGACAACTCTGTAGCTGATGCACCATCGCGAGCGGGCTCGCTCCTACAGGGATTGCGTCGGGTCAGTCCGCCTCGCCCTGCACTCGATCCCTCCCCTCCTGTTTCGCCACATAAACCCCCGAGTCCGCCCGCAGCAACAGCGCATCGGCGCCCTCGCCGGCCCGCCAACTGGCAATCCCGAAACTCGCGGTAACCACCCCCACTTCGTCGATCGGTGCACTGCGCAAGCTTTGCCACAATTCCAGCGCCAGCAGATAAGCCTGTTCGCCGCCAATGTCCGGGCAAAGCACCATGAACTCTTCGCCACCCAGACGACAGAACACGTCCGTGCGGCGCAACCGCAGGCCGATGCGCTCGCACACCGCCTTCAACACCCGATCGCCGACGGCATGGCCATACTGGTCATTGATGCGCTTGAAGTGGTCGATATCGAGCATGATCACCGAGAGTTCGCCACCACCGCGCTCGACCCGGGCCATTTCGCTGGTCAGGCGTTCCTGGAAATAGCGACGGTTGTGAATGCCGGTCAGGGAATCGGTGACAGACAGCGCGCGCAGCTCTTCTTCCACCCGCTTCAAATCGGAGATGTCCGAGATATAACCATGCCAGAGCACACCGCCGCCGGGCAGCTCCTCGGGGGTCGCCTCGCCGCGCACCCAACGCAGGCCGCGCTGGGGAAGCTGTACGCGGTACTCCTCGCGCCAGTGGCTGAGGGTCTCGGCAGAGGCCCGGATCGAAGCGCGGACCCGGGTGGTGTCCTGGGGATGAATTCGCGTGAAGATCGCCTCGGCGTTGAGCAGCAGCACGTCCGGATCAAGTTCGTAGATCTCGCGGATGCCGTCGCTGGCGTAGATCACGCTGAAGCGACCGTCGAATTCCATCTTGAACTGGTAGATCCCGCCGGGCACATGGGCGCTGAGCTTCTTCAGCAAGACGTCCCGTGCCGCCAGCGCTTCATGCACGCGTTTGCGCTCGGTGATGTCGATGCAAACCGCCAGGTGTCCGACCCACAACCCCTGCTCATCCAGCACCGGGGTCGCCAGCATGTTGACCATCAGATGGCTGCCATCGCCCCGTACCAGCGTCCATTCCTGCGCTTCGTGGCCGCCCTCTACATTGCCTTCCACGCTGCCCTCGACCAGCATCGCGTGGCAGGTTGGCACCGGTTTGCCATAACGTGCACTCAACTCCGCCGAACGTGCTTCCAGCTCCCGGGGCAAGTGCAGGTTTTCCAGGGTCATGTGCCCCACCACTTCGGCGGCGCGGTAGCCGAGCATCTGTTCGGCGCCGGCATTGAAGGTGCTGATGACCCCACGCAAGTCCGTGGCGATGATCGCTACCTGGGTCGCGGCATTCAGCACGCCGCGCAGTTGGCCGTGGGTGCCGCGTAATTCCTGCTCGCGGGCGCGCAGTTCACCGGTGCGCTGCTCAACCAGCTTCAACGCGCGCTGACGCTGACTGACCAGCACATACAGCAAGGCACTGAGCAGCACACTGAGCAAACCGCCGAGCACCACCAGCGTGGTCACTGACGAATGATTGGCCAACAGGAAGGCCTCGCTGGGCTGGATATCGACCTGATAATCATGGTCAGCCAGGCGTAACAGGCGAGTCGTCGACAATTCACTGAGTGCCGGTGCATTGGGCGATTCGAACAGCACTTCATGCTGATCGTCTGTGGATAAATCGAGAATGCGCACCGACAGGTAGTCACGCTCGGCCTCGGGCAATCCGTCGGCCAGCAACTGGCGCATGCTGATCACCGCCATGACATAACCGAAGGGTTTGTTGTTCACCGCATCGGGGTCATCGCGCAACGTGACTGGCGCGACCAGCAGCACGCCCCGCGCATAGGCGGGTTCGATACTGACCAGATGCATGGGTTGCGACACCGCCATGCCGCGATGCTGATCGGCCCTCTCCAGGGTCGCGCGCCGCAAGGGCTGGGCCAGCAAGTCATAGCCAAACGGCGCACCGAGCTTGCTTTGCGTCTGGCTGTACAGCACCACCACGTACTCTTCACGCTCGCCGGCCGGTTGCAGTTGACCATCAGCGTTGAGCTCGCGCACGGTGAAATTCGTCAGGCCCTCATCCCGCACTCGACGCTCGAAAGCCTCCCGCTGGTCGCCCCTTATCCGCTGGGCGAACGAATAGGCCTGGGTACGGCGTAACAGAGGCTGTGTATAGCCGTTGAATTCTGCACGGGAGACCGCATCGGAATTGGTAAAGAAGCGGCGCAGGCCATCGAGGCGCTGCTCCTGATCCTGGAAACGTTCTTCGATACGGCTGTAACGCTCGCTGGCCAGCAGCTGGAAACGTTGCCGCAGTTGATGCTGAAACACATTCAGCGTCGACCAGGCCAGCAATCCCGTGAGGATCCCGCCGACGAGCAATACCAGAAGCGCGACCAGCCAGGCCGAAACGTCTTCGCTGATAAAACCCAGGATTTTTGGGCGCACGGCGTGCAACGACATAAACGCGACTCAAAACGCCAGGTGCAGGAAAGCCCTTTGGCCCTGAGTGGAGTTATAGCTATTAGCCACTAATTTGACCAGTGCCCCCGCAGGAGCGAGCCGGCTTGCGATGGACTCCGATGTACCGCGTGCATTCAATAATGCACGCGTTATCGTTGACGACCATCGTCGGAGCGCCGCCCGGAGCAAGCTCGATCCTACGAGTGGATCCGCGTATCAGCGGGCCATGATTTTCCAGGCACGGTGAATCTTGCCGTTACGGGCAAAATCCGGATCGATGGTCTGGGCGGTGATTTCCTCGACCGCATAACGCTCGCTGAGGTTGGGTTCGAGCTCGAACTTGCGGAAGTTGTTGGAGAAGTACAGCACCCCGCCTGGCGCCAGACGTGCCATGGCCAGGTCAATCAACTGCACCTGGTCACGTTGCACGTCGAAGATCCCTTCCATGCGCTTGGAGTTGGAGAAGGTCGGCGGGTCGATGAAGATCAGGTCGTACTCTTCACGGGCATTTTCCAGCCAGGCCATCACATCGCCCTGCTCCAGGCGGTTCTTGTCGGAAAATCCGTTCAGCGACAGGTTGCGACGCGCCCAGTCCAGGTAGGTTTTCGACAGGTCGACGCTGGTGGTGCTGCGCGCGCCGCCCTTGGCCGCATGAACGCTGGCCGTCGCGGTGTAGCAGAACAGGTTGAGGAAGCGCTTGCCGGCCGCCTCTTTCTGAATGCGCATGCGCATCGGCCGGTGATCGAGGAACAGCCCGGTGTCGAGGTAATCGGTGAGGTTCACCAGCAGCTTCACGCCGCCTTCGTTGACCTCGACGAATTTGCCCTGCGCAGCCTGACGCTCGTACTGTTTGGTGCCGCTCTGACGCTCGCGGCGCTTGACCACCACACGGCTCTTGTCGATGTTCAAGGCCTGCGGAATCGCCGCCAGGGCATCGAACATGCGCGCCGAAGCCTTTTCCGGGTCGATGGATTTCGGCGCAGCGTATTCCTGAACGTGGACCCAATCGTGATACAGGTCGATGGCCATGGAGTATTCCGGCATGTCGGCATCGTAGACGCGGTAGCAATCGATGCCCTCACGCTTGACCCACTTGCCCAGCGCCTTGAGATTTTTTTGCAGGCGGTTGGCGAACATCTGCCCGCCTTCGCTCAGGCGCGGCTGCTCGATCACCGGAGCCGGTGCCGGCGCCGGTTTGATCGGATTGCCGTTTTTGTTGTACTTGCGCTCTTGCGGCTCGGTCGGCGCCTGATCATAGATCGCTTGCTCACGCTCGGCCTGACGCTGTTCCGGGGAACGACGCTCACCGGTGACGAACTGGTCCGGCAGCACCTTGATCAGCAGCAATTTGCACGGCAAGGCGCCGTTCCAGAACGAATACTGCTTGTGGCTGCGGATGCCCATGCGCTTGCCCAGGTCCGGCGCGCCGGTGAACACCGCCGCTTCCCAGTTCAGGCAGGCCTGGCGCAGGCGTTCGCCGAGGTTCTGGTAGAGGTAGAGCAGGCTCGCCTCGTCGCCCAGACGCTCGCCGTACGGCGGGTTGCAGATCACCAGGCCTTTCTGGTTCTGGTCCGGGCGCGGCTCGAAGGTCGCGACTTCGCCCTGGTAGATCTTGATCCACTCGCTCAGGCCGGCACGCTCGACGTTGTTGCGGCCCGGCTGAATCAGACGCGGGTCGGCTTCGTAACCGCGAATCCACAGCGGCGGCTTGGCCAGCCCGGCCGCGGCACGCTCGACGGCTTCTTCATGCAGTTTTTTCCACAGCGCCGGCACGTGACCGAGCCACGCGGTGAAGCCCCACTGCTCGCGGCGCAGGTTCGGCGCCATGTCGGCGGCGATCATTGCTGCTTCGACGAGGAATGTACCAACACCGCACATCGGGTCCGCCAGCGCCCCGCCTTCGGCTGCAATGCGTGGCCAGCCGGAACGGATCAGGATGGCGGCCGCGAGGTTTTCCTTCAGCGGCGCCGCGCCCTGCTGCAGGCGGTAACCGCGCTGGTGCAGGCTGTGGCCGGACAGGTCGAGGGAGAGGATCGCTTCGCCACGGTCCAGGCGCAGGTGGATGCGCAGGTCCGGGTTGAGCTTGTCGATGGACGGGCGGTCACCTTGCGGGGTGCGCAGTTTGTCGACGATGGCATCCTTGACCTTCAAGGCGCCGAAGTGGGTGTTGTCGATGCCCGAGCCGTGACCGCTGAACTCGACGGCCAGGGTGCCGTCGTTGAGCATGTGGTCTTGCCACTCGATATCGAGCACGCCGTGATAGAGGTCTTCGGCGTCCTTCATCGGGAAGCGCTTGAGCACCAGCAGCACGCGGTTCGCCAGACGCGACCACAGGCACAGGCGATAAGCGGTTTCCATGGTGGCCATGCCGCGCACGGCAGAGGTGTGCTCCCGCGCTTCCTCAAGGCCAAGCCCGACGGCTTCCTCGATGAGCAGGCCTTCAAGGCCTTTGGGGCAAGTGAGGAAGAGTTCGAAACGATCGGACATGGGAGTTCCAGAGCCTTTAGCTGAGTGAGCCGGCAACGCATTGCCGGCCCGGTTTTCAATCAGGCGCTTTTCTCGAAGAGCGCCCGCGTGGCACGAAGGTGTGCCGTTCCACCCCTGCTGCTCGGGTTAAAAGAGCTTAGATGCAAGGACAGATAAAAAAGTTGATGCAACAAAATGTCATAACTCGACCCTTCGTCGAATAATCCCGCGCTGCAACGCGAGGCATTCTCACCAAAGGATTAACCCCGGCATCCGGCGGGGGGCCGATCATACAGGGCTTTGATCAATAAATACGCGACAAACATCGTGTTACTTATGGCCATAGCATCTTTATGGTTACGTCCTTATGACAAAACGATCATTCCCTCGATGTGACGCATTGGTTAGAACTCAACTCAGGTTGGCGCCGCAATGACGCCAACACCTTGGCTCGCCACGCCGGCAGCGAGCCCCCCAACGGCAGAGTTTTTCTGCCTGACCTCGATTGAGGTCGACGCGATGAAAACAGTCAACAAGTGAGGGCTACACCCTATGAGAAGACTTAAGCGTGATCCGTTGGAAAGAGCGTTTTTGCGCGGATATCAATATGGCGTTGGTGGCAAATCCCGTGAGCTTTGCCCATTTACTCTACCGTCGGTACGCCAAGCCTGGATTAACGGCTGGCGAGAAGGACGCGGCGACCACTGGGACGGTATGACCGGCACTGCGGGAATCCACAGACTCAACGAACTTCACGCCGTCGGCTAACACAGGGCACACACTCCGACACGACAATCTGATTACGTAACGAATTAACCACGCACGTCCCATCCGGACGGCGGGCTCCGGCCCAGGGGCTCCTTCGAGGAGCCCTTTTTTATGCCTGTTCGTTCTCTAGGAGCGAGCTTGCTCCTACAAAGGATCAGCGCAGGGCTGCGATGGCGTCTACCGACTCACGAATCAGCGCCGGGCCTTTATAGATGAAGCCCGAGTAGATCTGCACCAGGCTCGCCCCGGCGGTGATTTTCTCCGCTGCGTGCCTGCCTTCGGTGATACCGCCCGCGGCGATGATCGGCAAGCGACCCGCCAGCTCTGCCGCCAGCACTCTCACGGTGTGGGTGCTCTTGTCGCGAACCGGTGCGCCGGACAAACCACCCGCCTCGTCACCGTGCTCCATGCCTTCGACGCCTACGCGGCTCAGGGTGGTGTTGGTGGCGATGACCGCGTCCATTCCGGTTTCGATCAACGCCTGCGCGACCTGCGCGGTTTCCTCGTCGCTCATGTCCGGCGCGATCTTGATCGCCAGGGGCACATGCTTGCCGTGGCGTAGCGCCAGTTCCGCCCGGCGCGTGGCCAGGTCGGCCAGCAGTTGCTTGAGCGAGTCACCGAACTGCAGGCTGCGCAGCCCCGGCGTGTTCGGCGAGCTGACGTTGACCGTCACATAGCTGGCATGGGCGTAAACCTTGTCCAGGCAAATGAGGTAATCGTCGACCGCACGCTCGACCGGGGTATCGAAGTTCTTGCCGATATTGATGCCCAGCACACCTTTGTACTTGGCCGCAGCGACGCGGGCCAGCAGGTGATCGACGCCGAGGTTGTTGAAACCCATGCGATTGATGATCGCCTCGGCCTCCGGCAGGCGAAACAGCCGTGGCTTAGGGTTACCCGGCTGAGGGCGCGGGGTGACGGTGCCGATTTCGACAAAGCCGAAACCCAGCTGGGCAAAACCGTCAATGGCCGCGCCGTTCTTGTCCAGACCGGCCGCCAGGCCCACCGGGTTCGGGAAGTCCAGGCCCATGACCGTCACCGGCAACTTCGCCGGCGCCTTGCACAACAAGCCGTTGAGCCCCAGACGCCCGCCCGCGCCGATCAGGTCCAGGGACAGATCGTGGGAGGTTTCCGGGGAAAGTTTGAACAACAGCTGACGGGCCAGGGTGTACATGGGCGGCTTTGACTCTGGGCTATGAAAAGTGGCGGCGATTATAGCCGGGCAAGAGGCCCACAGGCGAGGCGCGCGACTCAATCAATCGACGATGGCATATGCCTTGCACCGCTCCAGTCATCAGCACTCGTGCCAACGGCGGGATGAGTGCAAGGACAATGGCGTCGTCATCCGGCCTTGCGCGTGCAAGGACGCGGGACGGCGCTTTTTTTTGCAAGGTGAAGACGCGATGAACGAACCATCAGCCGGCCCGCTGGCCTGGGTAAATGGCAGCGATGCCCCGGAAAAGTCCGAAATCAACCTCGGCTTCATGGCCCTGAGCGACTGCGCCTCAGTCGTGGTCGCTGCCACCCAGGGCTTCGCCCAGCCCTACGGCCTGACCTTGAACCTCAAGCGCCAGCCATCCTGGGCCAACCTGCGGGACAAACTGGTCAGCGGTGAACTCGACGCCGCCCATAGCCTCTACGGCCTGATCTACGCGGTACACCTGGGCATCGGCGGTGTGGCGCCCACAGACATGGCCGTACTGATGGGACTGAACCAGAACGGCCAGAGCATCAACCTCTCCCACGGTTTGCAGGCGCTGGGCGTGACCAGTCCTGAAGCACTGGACCGGCATGTGCACCAAAGTCGCCCAAAACTCACCTTTGCCCAGACCTTCCCCACCGGCACACACGCCATGTGGCTGTATTACTGGCTCGCCAGCCAGGGCATTCATCCGTTGCAGGACGTCGACAGCGTAGTGGTGCCGCCGCCGCAAATGGTCGCGCACCTGCAAGCGGGACGCATCGACGGTTTCTGCGTCGGCGAGCCCTGGGCGGCCAGCGCGGTGCAACAGAACCTCGGTTTTACGATGGCGACCAGCCAGACCCTCTGGCCCGATCACCCGGAAAAAGTCCTGGGCTGCACCCGCGCCTTCGTCGAGCAATACCCGAACACCGCCCGCGCGTTGGTGATGGCGATTCTGCAGGCCAGCCGTTTCATCGAGCAAAGTAGCGAAAATCGTCGCAGCACCGCGCAATTGCTCAGTGCCGCGCAATACCTCGATGCGCCGCTCGAATGCATTGAACCGCGTTTGCTGGGCGACTACGACGACGGTCTCGGCAATCGCTGGCAGGATCCGCACGCCTTGCGCTTCCACGGCGAGGGTGAAGTCAATCTGCCGTACCTGTCCGATGGCATGTGGTTCATGACCCAGTTCCGGCGCTGGGGCCTGCTGCGCGACGATCCGGATTACCTCGCGGTGGCCCGCCAGGTTCAACAACTGGGCTTGTATCGTGAGGCCGCCAGCGCCGTTGGCGTCGCCGCACCGGACAAGGAAATGCGCAGCAGCCAGTTGATCGACGGCAAGGTCTGGGACGGCTCGGACCCTGCCGGTTATGCCCGCAGTTTCAAACTGCACGCCATGAGCGACAGCTCGTACCGACTGGCCAGCCGCTGACAGGAGATTACAAACATGCTGCGTATTCTGCTGATCAACGACACCGCCAAAAAAGTCGGACGCCTGAAGGCGGCCCTGACCGAGGCCGGGTTCGAGGTGATCGACGAGTCGGGACTGACCATCGACCTGCCCGAGCGCGTCGAAACGGTGCGTCCGGATGTGATTCTGATCGATACCGAGTCACCGAGCCGCGATGTGATGGAGCAAGTGGTACTGGTCAGTCGCGACCAACCACGACCGATCGTGATGTTCACCGATGAACACGATCCGGACGTGATGCGCCAGGCGATCAAGTCCGGGGTCAGTGCCTACATCGTCGAAGGTATTCACGCCCAACGCTTGCAGCCGATTCTCGACGTGGCCATGGCGCGCTTCGAAAGCGACCAGGCCCTGCGCGCGCAACTGCACGCCCGCGACCAGCAGCTGGCCGAGCGCAAGCGCATCGAGCTGGCCAAAGGGCTGCTGATGAAAATGAAGGACTGCAATGAAGAAGAGGCCTACACCTTGATGCGCCGCCAGGCCATGAGCCGCCAGCAGAAGCTGATTCAGGTGGCGGAGCAGATCATCGCGATGAGTGAACTGCTGGGCTGACACCCCCCTGTGGCGAGGGAGCTTGCTCCCGCTGGGCTGCGAAGCCGCCCCAAAATCCGGCAGCCTTGCCTGCTTTGTGAGTGCTGCGCACCCAAGCGGGAGCAAGCTCCCTCGCCACAATAATTTCCTCAGCCAACCAATACCGACGGTTGGCACAAATCTCGCTACGTAATCCACACCGGTAACCAACGGCGGTTGCCCCACCTACGACAAAGACGTCGCTCACCTCATTTGCCCCATGGCGAATCAGGTGGCGGCGTTTTTTTGTTTTGGCCCCATTGCCCGGGGCTGGTGGAGCAGCCCTCAAGGCGCCCCACCTGCATGACTCCCGTTCGAGACTCCTATCAGCTGAGGTGCGCGATGAATTCAAGCTTCTGGAAATCCGGCCATACCCCAACCCTGTTTGCCGCCTTCCTCTATTTCGATCTGAGCTTCATGGTCTGGTACCTGCTTGGCCCCCTGGCTGTGCAAATCGCCGCCGACCTGCACCTGACCACCCAACAACGCGGGCTGGTGGTGGCCACGCCTATTCTCGCCGGCGCGGTATTGCGTTTCATCATGGGCATGCTGGCTGATCGCCTGTCACCGAAAACCGCTGGCCTGATTGGCCAGGTGATCGTTATCTGCGCGCTGTTCGGGGCCTGGAAGCTCGGCATTCACAGCTACGAGCAAGCTCTGGTCCTGGGCTTGTTCCTCGGCATGGCCGGCGCATCTTTCGCGGTGGCCCTGCCTTTGGCATCGCAATGGTATCCGCCGCAGCATCAAGGCAAAGCCATGGGCATCGCCGGTGCCGGCAACTCGGGCACCGTGTTCGCGGCGTTGATCGCGCCGGTTCTGGCGGCGGCGTATGGCTGGAGCAACGTGTTCGGTTTTGCCCTCATTCCACTGATCCTGTCGTTGATCGTTTTCGCCTGGCTGGCCAAAAACGCGCCTGAACGGCCGAAAGCCAAGTCGATGGCCGACTACTTCAAGGCCTTGGGCGACCGCGACAGTTGGTGGTTCATGTTTTTCTACAGCGTGACCTTCGGTGGCTTCATCGGCCTGGCCAGCGCCCTGCCCGGCTATTTCAACGATCAATACGGCCTGAGCCCGGTGACTGCCGGCTACTACACCGCCGCCTGCGTGTTCGGTGGCAGCCTGATGCGCCCGTTGGGCGGTGCCCTGGCCGACCGTTTCGGCGGCATTCGCACCCTGTTGGCGATGTACACCGTGGCCGCGATCTGCATTGCCGCGGTCGGCTTCAACCTGCCGAGTTCCTACGCCGCGCTGGCACTTTTCGTCTGCACCATGCTCGGTCTCGGTGCGGGCAACGGCGCCGTGTTCCAGTTGGTACCACAGCGTTTTCGTCGTGAAATCGGCGTGATGACCGGTCTGATCGGCATGGCTGGCGGCATCGGCGGTTTTGCCCTGGCGGCCGGCATGGGTGCGATCAAGCAAAGCACCGGCAGCTACCAAATGGCCCTGTGGCTGTTCGCCAGCCTTGGCGTCCTCGCCTGGTTCGGCCTGCACGGGGTGAAACGTCGCTGGAGAACCACCTGGGGTTCGGCCGCTGTGACCGCTGCGCGGGTCTGAGTCGGCGATGAGCCTGCAACTGAGCTTCGCCGAAGCCAGCGCCATCGGCCCGCGCGAAGAAAACCAGGATGCGTTGCGGCTGGTCACACCAGCCCCGGCGCTGGCGGCGAGCAAGGGTTACCTGTTCGCCATCGCCGACGGCGTCAGTCAGTGCGCCGACGGTGGGCTGGCCGCTCGCTCTACCCTGCAGGCGCTGGCACTGGATTACTACGCCACCCCGGAAACCTGGGGCGTCGCCCAGGCGCTGGATCGTCTGCTGCTGGCGCAAAACCGCTGGCTGCAGGCCAACGGCGGTGGACAACCGCTGCTGACCACGATCAGCGCATTGGTCATGCGCGGCCGGCGTTTCACCCTGGCCCATGTGGGCGATTGCCGGGTGTATCGCTGGCATGCCGATCAGTTGCAGCGCATCAGCGAGGATCACGTCTGGGACCAGCCGGGGATGCAGCATGTGCTCAAACGAGCGATGGGGCTCGATCAGCACCTGGTGCTGGACTTTCTCGACGGCGAATTGCGTCTTGATGAAAGCTTTGTACTGCTCAGCGACGGGGTCTGGGCGGTCCTGGGTGACACGGCCATTGCCGCGATTCTGCGTGACCAACCGGATCTGCACAGCGCCGCACAAACCCTGGTCAATGCCGCGCACCTGGCCGGCAGCCAGGACAATGCCAGCGCCTTGCTGGTGCGGGTCGACGCCCTCGGTGAAACCAGCATCGGCGACGCGTTGATTCAACTGCAGCAATGGCCACTGCCGCCCGCACTGAAACCGGGTCAGGACTTCGAGGGCTGGCAGGTCGAAGGGATAGTCGGCCAGAGCCAGCAATCCCTGCTCTATCGCGTGCGTGACAGTCAGCGGCAAACCTGGTTGCTGAAAACCCTGCCCGCTCACTTGCGCGACGATCACCCGGCCGGGCAAGCGTTGTTGTCGGAAGAATGGTTTCTGAAGCGTGTCGCTGGGCGGCATTTCCCTGAAGTGCATGCCGCCAGTCAGCGTCAGCATGTGTACTACGTGATGCGCGAATATTCGGGATCGACCCTGGCACAACTGCATGAACAAGCCGGCCCCTTGCCGCTGGCGCAATGGCAAGACCTGGCCGAACGCCTGTTGCGAGCGGTGGGCATGCTGCATCGGCGGCAGATTCTGCACCGCGATATCAAACCGGAGAACCTGCTGCTCGGGGACGACGGCGAGTTGCGGCTGCTCGATTTCGGCCTCGCCTATTGCCCTGGCTTGTCCCTCGACGAACCCTCTGCCCTGCCCGGTACCCCCAGCTACATTGCGCCGGAAGCGTTTCGCGGAGACCCGCCGAGTGCGCAACAGGATTTGTACTCGGTCGGCGTGACCCTGTATGTCCTGCTCACCGGACATTTTCCCTATGGCGAAATTGAAGCTTTCCAGCGCCCACGGTTCGGCGTTCCGGTGAGTCCCAGCCGCTATCGTCCCGACCTCCCGGAATGGCTGATACAAACCCTGGAACGCGCGGTCGCGGCGGATCCGGTTCAACGTTTTGAAACCGCAGAAGAGTGGTTGTTGCTGATGGAACAGGGCGAGCGCCGCAGCTTGAGCGTACGCCCCCGGCCATTGCTGGAGCGCGAACCGTTGAAGGTGTGGCGGACCCTGGCGCTGATTTCGCTGGTGGTGAATCTGGTGCTACTGGTGTTGGCGCTCCATTAATGGGCGCCGCGCGTTGAATCGGTGCATCAAAACGTCATTGGCCCATGGCGAACGCCTGCACACACGCCGAACCATGGGTCAGAACGACTTGGCACAACCACTGCATTAGCCTTCTCATCACACATAACGTGCAGGCTTCAACGACGAAGACTGTGCTTCCCGAGAGAACGGGACCGGACAAAGGCGTCCCCGTCAGGCAACTGGCGGGACGCCTTTTTTTGTTTGCGCGAAATTGTCGAGCCAGACCTGGAAAGCCTGAAGAGGCGGGTCTGTGTTCCCCGGAGGACCTGATGAAAAAACTCAAACTGGTGATGATCGGCAACGGCATGGCCGGCGTTCGTACCCTCGAAGAACTGCTGAAACTGAGCAACGAGCTGTACGACATCACGGTCTTCGGCGCCGAACCCCATACCAATTACAACCGTATCCTGCTGTCGCCGGTGCTGGCTGGCGAGCAGACCTTCGAAGAGATCGTACTCAACGACCTGGACTGGTACCTGGAAAACGACATCAAGTTGCTGCTCAACCGCAAAGTCGTGGAAATCGACCGGGTCAGGCGCCGGGTCATTGCCGAAGACGGCACCGTGGCCGAATACGATCGCCTGTTGATCGCCACAGGCTCCAGCCCATTCATCCTGCCGATTCCCGGCAACACGCTGCAGGGCGTGATCGGCTACCGTGACATCGCCGACACCCAGGTCATGATCGACACCGCCAAAACCCATAAACACGCGGTGGTCATCGGTGGTGGACTGCTGGGGCTGGAGGCGGCCAACGGCCTGATGCTGCGGGGCATGCACGTCACCGTCGTGCACCTCGGCCAATGGCTGCTGGATCGGCAACTGGACAAGACCAGCGGGCAGCTGCTGCAAAATGCCCTGGAGGCCCGCGGCCTGCACTTTCGCCTCTGCGAGCAAACCCAGGCGCTGCACGATGCCGGTAATGGCCGGGTTGGCTCGGTGGAGTTCAGGAACGGCGACATTATTCCCGCCGATCTGGTGGTAATGGCCGCCGGCATCCGCCCCAACATCGAACTCGCGGAACAATCCGGCCTCCCTTGCAACCGCGGGATTCTGGTCAACGATACCCTGCAAACCTACGACCCACGGGTCTACGCCATCGGCGAATGCGCCAGCCATCGCGGCATCGCCTATGGCCTGGTGGCGCCGTTGTTCGACCAGGCCAAGGTTTGCGCCAATCATCTCGCACAACTGGGCTTCGCCAGCTACAAAGGCTCGGTGACCTCGACCAAATTGAAAGTCACCGGCATCGACCTGTTTTCCGCCGGCGACTACATGGGCGGTGAAGGCACTGAAACCATCACCCTCACCGACCCCATCGGCGGCGTTTACAAAAAACTGGTGATCAAGGATGACGTACTGGTCGGGGCCTGCCTCTACGGCGATACGGCCGACGGTGGCTGGTACTTTCGGCAAATCCTTGAGCATCAGGTCATCGGCGAAATCCGCGATCAGTTGATGTTCGGCCATTCCTTTAACCTGGAACAGGCCTTGGCTGACGTCGGACCAACGCGGGAAGTCGCCTGATGAACCGCCAGATCACTGCGTCCACCTGTTGTTACTGCGGAGTCGGCTGCGGCGTGCTGATCGAGCATGACGGCGAGCGCATCCTCGGCGTCAGCGGCGATCCAGCCCATCCTGCCAACTTCGGCAAGCTGTGCAGCAAGGGCTCGACCCTGCATTTGACCGGAGACCTGAGCGCGCGAGCGTTGTATCCCGAACTGCGCCTGGGCAAAGGCCTGGCCCGCAGTCGCACCGACTGGGACACCGCCCTCGATCACGCCACCAGCGTGTTTGCCCGCACCATCGCCGAACATGGCCCGGACAGTGTCGCGTTCTACATATCCGGACAGCTGCTCACCGAGGACTACTACGCCTTCAACAAACTGGCGCGAGCGCTGGTGGGCACCAACAACATCGACAGCAACTCCCGGCTGTGCATGTCGTCTGCGGTGGTGGGCTACAAACGCAGCCTCGGCGCCGACGCACCACCGTGCAGCTACGAAGACCTTGAATTGAGCGATTGCGTGATGATCGTCGGCAGCAATATGGCCTACGCCCATCCGGTGCTGTTTCGTCGCCTGGAGGAAGCCAAATCCCGCCGTCCGCAGATGAAAGTCATCGTCATCGACCCGCGCCGCACCGACACCTGTGATTTGGCTGACCTGCATCTGGCGATTCTGCCGGGCACCGATGTCGCTTTGTTCCATGGGATTTTGCACTTGCTGCTGTGGGAAAACCGGGTCGACCGCGACTTCATCGAGGCGCACACCCAAGGTCTGACGGAACTCAAGCACCTGGTACACGACTACACGCCGTCCATGGTTGCGCAGCTGTGCGGCATCAGCATTGAACAACTGCAGCAGTGTGCTGAATGGGTCGGCACTACCCCAAGTTTTCTGTCGCTGTGGTGCATGGGGTTGAATCAGTCGACCGCTGGCAGCGCCAAAAACAGCGCATTGATCAATCTGCACCTGGCCACCGGGCAAATTGGCCGCCCTGGCGCAGGGCCTTTCTCCCTGACCGGTCAGCCCAATGCCATGGGCGGCCGTGAAACCGGCAGCCTGTCGAACCTGTTGCCCGGGCATCGTGAGGCCGCCAGTGCCGACCACCGCGCTGAAGTGGCTGCTTACTGGGGCGTCGAACAGCTCCCGGCCAGTACCGGGCTTACCGCCATCGAACTGTTCGAGCAGGTGCGCAGCGGCAAGATCAAGGCATTGTGGATCGCCTGCACCAACCCGGCGCAATCGATGCCGGACCAAAACGCCGTGCGCGCTGCATTGCAAAACTGTCCGTTCGTGGTGTTGCAGGAAGCGTTTCGCACCACCGAAACAGCGGCGTTCGCCGACCTGCTATTACCCGCCGCCAGTTGGGGCGAAAAAGACGGCCTGGTGACCAACTCCGAACGACGCATTTCCCACGTCCGCCAGGCCATCGTCGCACCTGGTGAAGCGCGGCCCGATTGGGCGATCACCGTAGATTTCGCACAACGCCTGGAAAAACATCTGCGCCCCGGACAACCCAGCCTGTTTGCCTTTGAATCCCCGACGCAGCTCTTCGACGAATATAAACAACTGACCCGCGGTCGAGATCTGGACCTGTCCGGCATCAGCCATGGCCTGATCGACCGGATCGGCCCGCAACAATGGCCCTTCCCTACGAATGCCAGCGCAGGCACCGCCCGCCTGTACGGCGACGGCGTCTTCCCCACCGCCAACGGTCGCGCACAATTCGTCGCCGAACCATTCCGCGCCGCCAAGGAGCAGCGCGATGCACAGTTCCCGCTGACGCTGATCACCGGCCGCCTGCGTGATCAATGGCATGGCATGAGCCGTACCGGCACTGCCGCACAACTGTTCGGCCATGTGGGCGAAGCGGTATTGAGCCTGCATCCGCAGGAGCTGCGCCAACATGACCTGCAACCGGGCGACCTGGTCAGCCTGAAAAGCCGGCGCGGTGAAGTGATTGTGCCGGTCAGCAGCGACGACAACGTGCGTCCCGGCCAAGCGTTCCTGCCGATGCATTGGGGCGATCGCTTTCTCAAGGGCGGCGTGAACAGCCTCACCCTTCCCGACTTTGATCCACTGTCCAAACAACCCGAACTCAAGCACAGCGGCGTGCGCCTGGAGCCGGTGCAGTTGCCTTGGCGTCTGTTCGCATTGATCGAAGGCGATGTTCAACAGCATTTTGAGACGCTACGCACCCTCTGCGAGGCGTTTTCCTACGCAAGCCTTAGCCTGGCAGGCCGCGAACGCCCAGCATTGCTTATACGCGCCGCCAGCGCCTCAGCAGCGGACCCAAGCTTGCTGCGGGAGATCGATCAATGCCTGGGGCTGCATGAAGGTACGGTATTGGCCTACGACGACCCGCAGCGCTCCATCGGTAAGCGCGTGCGGATCGACAACGGCCGAATTACCGCGATTCGCCTGGCCGGCGAGACCCTCGCCCAGCACTGGCTGCAAAACCTGTGGCTGGAAGGTCGTGCCGACGAACAGCTGCGACGCTGGCTATTGGCGCCACTGAGCACGCCACCGGGCCACGGGGCTACGTCGGTTGCCGGCAATAAAACCCTGTGCAACTGCAAGAACGTCAGTCAAAGCGCGGTCTGCGCCGGGATTACCCGAGGGCTGGACTTGCAGGGGCTGAAAGAGCAATTGGGCTGCGGCACGCAATGCGGCTCGTGCGTCCCGGAAATCAAGCGTTTGCTGGTCGCCGCTGCGCGCCCGGTCGCGGTCACCTCGTGAGGAAAATACTATGAACGCAAAAGTCTGGCTGGTAGGCGCGGGACCTGGCGATCCGGAATTGCTGACCCTCAAGGCCGTTCGGGCGTTGAGAGAGGCTGATGTCGTCCTGATCGATGACCTGGTGAATGGCGCCGTACTGGAACATTGCGCTGGTGCGCGGATCATCCCCGTGGGCAAACGCGGCGGATGTCGCTCTACCCCGCAAGCGTTCATTCATCGGCTGATGCTGCGTTACGCGCGCCAAGGCAAATGCGTGGTGCGACTCAAGGGTGGCGATCCCTGCATATTCGGGCGCGGCGGCGAAGAGGCAGCGTGGCTGCGTGAGCGCGGGGTCGAGGTTGAACTGGTCAACGGCATCACGGCCGGACTCGCGGGCGCGACCCAATGCGCTATTCCGTTGACCCTGCGCGGTGTTGCGCGTGGCGTGACGCTGGTCACGGCCCATACCCAGGACGGCAGCCACCTGAACTGGCAGGCGCTGGCCCAGAGCGGAACGACCCTGGTGATCTACATGGGGGTGGCCAAGCTCGGCGAAATCCGCGAACAGCTGCTTGCCGGTGGAATGGCGACGGATACGCCAGTGGCGATGATTGAAAACGCGTCCTTGCCCCATCAACGGGAATGTCGGAGTGACCTGACGGCGATGGAGGAAGATGCCTGCGCCTTCGAGCTCAAGAGCCCGGCCATTCTGGTCATCGGCACAGTAGCGGCCTGTGCAACGTCTTCTCAGTGGGAGCGCGGCTTGCCCGCGATGGTGGCCGATCAAACCGCCTGATCTGCCTGATTGCCCGTTGCTTCATCAAATCGCAGACAAAGAAAAGCCCGGCCTAAGCCGGGCTTTTCAGAGCTGCAAGCTAATTACTGAGCTTGAGCTTCAACCTTCGCTTCTACGCGACGGTTAACAGCGCGACCAGCTTCAGTGCTGTTGTCAGCAACTGGGCGGGATTTGCCGTAGCCAACCGACTGAACGCGGGATGGCGAAACACCGTACTGGTTGGTCAGAACTTGTTTAACGGCGTTTGCACGACGCTCGGACAGTTTCTGGTTGTAAGCGTCAGGACCGACGTTGTCGGTGTGACCTTCAACAGTAGTGGTGGTCGATGGGTACTGCTTCATGAAGTCAGCCAGGTTTTTGATGTCAGCGTAGCTGTTTGGCTTAACGACCGACTTGTTGAAGTCGAACTTGACGTCCAGCTCAACACGAACAACCTCAGCAACTGGAGCTTCTGCAACTGGCGCTGGCTCTGGAGCCGGTGCTGGAACTGGAGCTGGAGCAGGCTTGTTGCCGCCACCGAAGTTCACGCCCAGACCTACGGACGGGATGTAGTCCCACTTGCCGTTGTCCAGCTTGTAGTCAGCTTCTACGCCAGCACGGGCGTAAACGTTCTCGAGGAAGTAGTACTTAACACCACCGCCAGCGGTCAGGAAAGTCGACTGGTCACGACCGGTGTGGCCATCAGCGGCTACGTTGGTCATGCTGCCGTGCTTAACACCACCTTGAACGTAAGGACGCAGAGCGTCGCCAGCGTTGTTGAAGTGGTACTGAGCGTTCAGACCGAACTGGTCGCCTTCGATTTTCTGATGGCCAGTGCCGTTGTTCGAACGGGTGTAGTCATCGGCGTTGTAGGTCGCGTTCAACGACACGTCGTCGGTCAAGAAGTAACCGATGGAAGCGCCAGGAGTGTAGCCATCTTCAACGTTCTTGACGCTGTCGTTGTACTTTTTCCCGTAGTTGAGCTCGCCTTCAACTGCGCCTTGGCCTTGTGCCAGAGCGCCGAACGAAGTAGCGGCAATAAGAGTACCAATGGCCAAGCCCAAGGTGTTTTTCAGTTTCATCCGTTAAATCCCCATCTGGTGATTGTGAAGCAGTCCCGCAAACCGGGGGACAACTCGGCGGCAAGTCTAACAGAACTTGCCTACACGTAAGAGATATTTGCGCTGAACTAAGTTTCAGCAATGCCTGCAAATTTCTCACGCAATTTATCTAGAGCGCGTTTGTACCGCATTTTTGTTGCACTCAAACCCATGTGCATGATGTCTGCGATCTCCTGAAACTCCAGCTCTGCGACAAATCGTAGCACCAGAATTTCGCGGTCAATCGGGTTCACATACACCAGCCAGCGATCGAGTCCACCCTTTTCCTCGGGTTTCGGCGCCTTTTCTTCGGACGCCTCCTCAAGGGGGTCAAGACTCAAGGCGTCCATCAAGCGACGCTTTCGCCGTTCCTTCCGATACTGTGTGATGCATTCGTTGTAAGTGATGCTATATAGCCATGTCTTGAACTTCGATTTGCCCTCGAAGTTCTTCAAGCCGTACAGCACCTTCAACATCACTTCCTGACAGACATCGTCTGCGTCGCGATCGTTCCCGAGATATCGTGCGCAGACGTTAAATAATGTTCGTTGGTAACGCCGCATCAACTCTTCGTAGGCGCGCGTCACGTGAAACAGCTCGGTGTGCGAGCGCGCGACCAACTCCTCATCAGAGAGCTCGCGGGGGTCGTAGCGCATGGATAGCGATTGGGCTTTATTCAAAACAAGTCGGGCCGACAGTCAGGTCAATGTCCGCCGCAGCCAGCATCAGCGGGCATTTTGCGGCGGCATACATTAGCAGGGTTTGCCGGGTTAGCGGCTACTCACATGCTGCTCAAGCAGGATCCGATTGGAAAGAGAGACTAGCTCACCCTCATCGGTCAGCAATGTGGTTTTAACCGTGCCGATCTCTTCGATCTGGCCTTCGACCTCGCCAACACGTACTTGTTGCCCAACCTGGTACAACTCACGCACATAGATTCCCGCAAGAATCTGACCGGCAATTTCCCGGCTTCCCAATCCCATGGCCAGCGCAACCGCCAGACCAACGGTAATCAAAACAATCACAATCACATGGTTGAGCAGGTCAGTCTTGACCTCCAACTGGCTGATCGCGACCGAAATACTGATGATGATGACCAGTCCCTGGGCAATTCGCCCCAGGCCGGAAGCGTAGTCCAGGCCCACGCCTTCCGCCGCGCCGCGCACCAGCCCGTTGGCCAGTTGCGCCAGCAAGACTCCCACCAGCAACACCAGCGCTGCGCCAAACACTTTCGGCAAATACAACGCGAGCATGTCCAGCGTAGCTGAAACTCGCTCAAGTCCAAGGGATTCTGCGGCAGAAACCAGAAAAATCAGCAAAACGAACCAATAGACGATCTTGCCGATCAGCGTCGAGATCGGTACCTGAAGGCCTGCCCGAGACAGCAACTTGGTCAGACCGGTGCCGCCCATCAGGCGATCGAGGCCCAGTTTGGCCAGCAACTTGGAGAGCAGCGTGTCCAGCAATTTGGCCACGACAAAACCCAACAGCAGCACGACCAGTGCGCCAAACAGGTTCGGAATGAAGTTCGCAACCTTGGTCCATAACGCAGTCATTGCAGTGACGAGGCTCTGAGTCCAGAGATCAAGTTCCATATTCAATCAGCCTTATCAGCAGTGCGGGCGGTAGGTTTACGTAGGCGGGATACGGGCGCCACATGGGCCGATCCGTTATTAAGGGCAATCATCAGGGCGGGCAACCAACGGCCCAGCAGGCTGAACAAATCACCGGCGCCGACCTGGCGATTGGCGGTTTTCAGTACACGACCAAGGCAAGCATCGTCGTCCCGGGTGGACGGAGACGCCTTGAGCATGTCACGCAAAGACTGTTCAAACGGATCGTGCATACGCACCTCTCGTGATGTCTGTGAAAGACGCGATCAAATTTGCCCAGGTCACATGGCTCACGTTCAAACCCAGCGCAAACGGCGGAACAACCACCACTGCCCCAAGGCCACCACGACCATTATCAGGCAGGCAATCACGAACCCGTAAGGGTTCCCCGAGAACGGGATTCCACCGACGTTGATTCCCAGCAGACCGGTCAGAAAACTCATCGGCAAAAAAATCCCGGTGATGATCCCGAAGCGGTACATCGTGCGGTTCATGCGCACGCTCAAACGCCGGTCTTCAGCCTCCAGGACCAGCCCCACCCGCTCCCGGGTCAATTCCAGCTCTTCCAGATAGCGGGTCAGGCTGTTGTTCAATTCGTTCCAGTAATCACCATCGTCGTCGACGAACCAGGGCAATTTGATCCGTGTCAGCTGACCAAAAATATCCCGCTGCGGAGCGAGAAACCGCTTCAACGCAGCCGCTCGCCGACGGATCTGTAAAATCGCTCCATGCTCGGGTGTGTACCGTTCGTCGGCATCGAGTTTTTCTTCTTCCTCATCGACCACTTCCGAGAGGTCGCTGACCAGATCCTGCACCTTGTTGGTCAAGTACTGCGCCATATACAGGATGAGTTCGGAGGCCGTTTTTGGTCCTTTGCCATCCGCCAGTTGCACCAGCAACTCATCCGTGGCGCGCAATGGGCGCAAACGCAAGGAAATGACGCGCTGGGCAGACCCGAAGATCCGCACCGAGACCATGTCTTCAGGCTCGGCACCCGGATTCAGATTGACCCCGCGCAAAAATAGCAGCAGTTCGCTGTCCGAAAGCTGTAAAAGACGCGGTCGGGTGTTTTCTTCCAGCAGCAGATCACAGCTGAACTCACTCAGACCACTGGATTTGCGCAGCCAGGTCTGGGTCTGCGGATGACTGCGATCCCAATGCAGCCACAGGCTTTCATGGGCCTGCAGCTGCAATTCATCGAGTTCAGTCCGGGCTATCGAACGCGCGCCACCTTTACCATCCAGTACCAGGGCATGAACCAGCCCCCATTGCGCGTTTTCTTCCTCAAACATCCGCATTCCTTCGGTCAAAGCTTACTCAGGCATTTTCAGCGGACTAGGCGAGATAATCACGCCGTTGTTGTCCGCATAGATGTAATGGCCCGGATGGAAGGTCACGCCAGCAAAGGTCACGGCCACGTTCAGATCGCCGATACCGCGCTTGTCGGTTTTCATCGGGTGGCTGGCCAAAGCCTGAACCCCCAGATCGGTTTGCGCGATCACGTCGACGTCACGGATGCAACCGTAGATCACCAGCCCTTCCCAGCCGTTGTTCGCGGCTTTCTCGGCCAGCATGTCACCCAGCAATGCACGACGCAGGGAGCCTCCGCCATCGACCACCAGCACCTTGCCATTACCTTTGAGCTCGACTTGCTCCTTGACCAGCGAGTTGTCTTCGAAGCATTTGATGGTCACGATTTCGCCGCCGAAGGAATCCCGACCACCGAAATTGCTGAACATCGGTTCCAGCACCTGCACCAGCTCCGGATAGGCGTCGCACAGGTCAGGCGTGAGGTAATGATTCATCGAGAAACTCCTGTTAAGAGGAAGACAGCACGAACATCACTGATGACTCAGTCATCGAAAATGACCAGAACAGCTCAATGCGTCATATCTTAGCCGCTAGCCGATCAGAGCGAAATGCCCTTGATAGAGCGGCCAATTCAAATCACCGCAGCCAAATCCGCTTCTGCACCCGGCAGAGGGGTTTGCTGATCCGCCAGCCAACGGGCCACCAGCGGCCAGACTTCAGCCTGCGCGGCTTTGCTGACCAACATTTCCACGTGGCCAAAATTGTCGGCAAAGCCCTGCTCGCGACCCAGGTTGATAAATTGCTTGTGCTCTGAACCCAGCTGATCGAACAGCTTGCGACAAGCCCAGGCCGGGTCCTGATGATCACCGGCGGCACTCACCGCCAGTACCGGCAATTTAACCTCGGCCAGACCCGCCCACCAGTTCTTGTCGGCATCACCAAAGCGCCCGAACAGGCCGTACCAGCGCATGCTTTCCAGGGCCAGGCCAATCGGCTCGTCCTCCGGGCCGCGCTTGAGCCGCGAACCCGACAGCTGGGCAAAACGCTTGAGAATGAAGCGCCCACTCCACTCCACCGGTGGAATCTTCAGTGGCCAGTAGGTCCGGCTGACCTGAGTGCCAAAGAACGCCGCTGACGCGACCACGGGCTCACCGATGTATTCACCGCCCAGCGCTGCCGCCAGGGTGATGCCACCCAGCGAGTGACCGATCCAGTGCGGCACCTGGCCGCTTTGCTCACGCACAAACGCGCCGATGGCCGGAAGATCGTAACGAGCGTAGTCGGCGACGCGGTTCTTGCGGTAGTTGCGGTTGCGCTGGGACAAGCCGTGACCACGCATCTCCGGAATCCACACGTCGAAGCCCAGGCGCGTCAGATAGGCACCGAGACCCAGCCCTTTCGGAGAAAACCAGAAGCGTCGATTGGAAAAACTGCCGTGCAGCAGGATAACCGGCACGCCACGCACCGCCGGCTCATCGGCCATGCCGAGGCGAGTCACCGCGATTTCGACGGTGCCGTCGGGGCTGTTGCCGGGTTTTAAACGATAAACATCTTCGCTCAGATCACCGCGCCGCTCGGCGCTGATCAGGGCGACAGGAAATAGGTTGCTGCTGCTTTGCATAAGCTCTTGCACAAAAAAGGGCGGCATCCGGAGGAGCCCGCCCTACTTGAATCTTAAAGGCACCGCCCCCGGTGGGAGCGAGCCCGCTCGCGATGGACTCCAGAACAACGCGTTTATCGAGTAAACACGCGTTATCGTTTACGACCATCGCGAGCAGGCTCGCTCCGACAGAGAGCGGCCCGTTTACACCGGATCAAGCTTGCGCCTGACCCTCAGCCAGGAAGAACCAGGTTTCCAGTACGGAATCAGGGTTCAACGACACGCTTTCGATGCCTTGTTCCATCAGCCATTTGGCCAGGTCCGGGTGGTCCGAAGGGCCCTGACCGCAAATGCCGATGTACTTGCCGGCCTTGTTGCACGCGGCAATGGCGTTGGCCAGCAGCTTCTTGACCGCCGGGTTACGCTCGTCGAACAGGTGCGCGATGATCCCGGAGTCGCGGTCCAGGCCCAGGGTCAGCTGGGTCAGGTCGTTGGAGCCGATGGAGAACCCGTCGAAGAACTCGAGGAACTCTTCAGCCAGGATGGCGTTGGACGGCAGTTCGCACATCATGATGACGCGCAGACCGTTGTCGCCACGGGCCAGGCCGTTTTCCGCCAGCAGGTCCACAACCTGGCTCGCTTCGCCCAGGGTACGGACGAACGGCACCATGATTTCGACGTTGGTCAGGCCCATCTCGTTGCGAACGCGCTTGAGAGCACGGCATTCGAGTTCGAAGCAGTCACGGAACGATTCGCTGATGTAACGCGAAGCGCCACGGAAGCCCAGCATCGGGTTTTCTTCTTCCGGTTCGTAGAGCTTGCCGCCGATCAGGTTGGCGTATTCGTTGGACTTGAAGTCCGACAGACGCACGATGACCTTCTTCGGCCAGAACGCCGCCGCCAGGGTGCTGATGCCTTCAACCAGTTTCTCGACATAGAAACCGACCGGATCGTTGTAACCGGTGATACGCTTGTCGACGCTTTCCTTGATGTCCAGCGGCAGACCGGCGTAGTTCAGCAGTGCCTTGGGGTGCACGCCGATCATGCGGTTGATGATGAACTCCAGACGGGCCAGGCCCACACCGGCGTTCGGCAGCTGTGCGAAGTCGAAGGCACGGTCCGGGTTGCCGACGTTCATCATGATCTTGAACGGCAGCTCCGGCATGGCGTCCACGGAGTTCTTCTTGATGTCGAAGCCCAGTTCGCCTTCGAAGATGAAACCGGTGTCGCCTTCTGCGCAGGAAACGGTCACGCCCTGGCCGTCTTTCAGCAGCTGGGTGGCGTTACCGCAACCGACCACGGCCGGGATACCCAGTTCACGGGCGATGATCGCCGCGTGGCAGGTACGACCGCCACGGTTGGTGACGATGGCGCTGGCACGCTTCATGACCGGTTCCCAGTCCGGGTCGGTCATGTCGGAAACCAGCACGTCGCCTGGCTGGACCTTGTCCATCTCGGACACGTCCTTGATGATGCGGACCTTGCCGGCGCCGATGCGCTGGCCGATGGCACGACCTTCCACCAGCACGGTGCCGGTTTCTTTCAACAGGTAACGTTCCATGACGTTTGCCTGGGTGCGGCTCTTCACGGTTTCCGGACGGGCCTGCACGATATACAGCTTGCCGTCGTCACCATCCTTGGCCCATTCGATGTCCATCGGGCACTTGTAGTGCTTCTCGATGATCATCGCCTGCTTGGCCAGTTCGCTGACTTCGGCGTCGGTCAGGCAGAAACGCGCGCGATCGGCCTTGTCGACATCGACGGTCTTGACCGAACGACCGGCCTTGGCCTCGTCGCCGTAGATCATCTTGATGGCCTTGCTGCCCAGGTTGCGGCGCAGGATTGCCGGACGACCGGCGGCCAGCGTGCCCTTGTGCACGTAGAACTCATCCGGGTTCACCGCGCCTTGCAC
This sequence comes from Pseudomonas sp. TE12234, assembly GCF_054061835.1. Lineage (NCBI taxonomy): Bacteria > Pseudomonadati > Pseudomonadota > Gammaproteobacteria > Pseudomonadales > Pseudomonadaceae > Pseudomonas > Pseudomonas sp. TE12234. The sequence continues at coordinate 34,277 of NZ_JBSSEP010000014.1, read as the reverse complement.
GACGGTTTCACCCAGGCCGTAGGCGCCGGTGATGAACACCACGTCACGGAAACCCGATTCGGTATCGAGGGTGAACATCACGCCGGCAGTGCCGGTTTCGGAACGGACCATGCGCTGCACGCCGGCCGACAGGGCAACGAGCTTGTGGTCGAAGCCCTGGTGCACGCGATAGGAAATGGCGCGGTCGTTGAACAGCGAGGCGAACACCTCTTTGGCGGCGCGAATGACGTTTTCGACGCCCCGGATGTTCAGGAAAGTTTCCTGCTGGCCGGCGAAGGAAGCGTCCGGCAGGTCTTCGGCGGTCGCGGAAGAACGCACGGCCACGGCCATGTCAGGATTGCCCGCGGACAACGCGGCGAACGCCGTGCGGATTTCGGTATTCAGTTTTTCAGGGAACTCGGCTTCCATGATCCATTGACGGATCTGGGCACCGGTCTTGGCCAGGGCATTCACGTCGTCGACGTCCAGGGCATCAAGGGCGTCGTGAATCTGCTGGTTCAGGCCGCTCAGTTCCAGGAAATCACGATAAGCCTGAGCGGTCGTGGCGAAGCCACCGGGCACCGATACACCGGCACCCGCAAGGTTGCTGATCATCTCGCCCAGGGATGCGTTCTTGCCCCCCACATGCTCCACATCATGGACGCCGAGCTTATCGAGGGAAACTACGTACTCTACCAAGGTGATCTCTCCACTAACTGTGTTGGAAAAGCTCAGAAGCCGGCTGCTCGGAAGAGCGTTTGCCAGCTGTATGGCCTGGACCTGGAAAATAAGTGAGAATGCGGGCCATTGGCGGCCGACAAATCGCGCCTATCATATCCAAGATTCGTCACTAGCTTAAGGCCCAAGGTGCAAATGAAACGATCTGCTTTCTTTATCTCCGATGGCACCGGCATTACCGCCGAAACCCTGGGTCAAAGCCTCCTGGCGCAGTTCGAAAACATTACCTTCAGCAAATTCACGCGGCCGTACATCGACAGCGCGGATAAAGCCCGGGCCATGGTACAACAAATCAACAAAGCCGCCGAAACCGACGGCTTCCGTCCGATTATCTTCGACACCATCGTCAATCAGGACATTCGTGAGATCCTCGCGACTTCCAATGGTTTCATGATCGACATCTTCTCGACCTTCCTGGCGCCTCTCGAACAGGAACTGACCGAGCATTCTTCCTACACCGTCGGCAAATCCCACTCCATCGGCTCCAACACCAATTACATGGAGCGGATCGAGGCAGTGAACTTCGCCCTCGACAACGACGACGGCGCCCGCACGCATTATTACGACAAGGCCGACCTGATCCTGGTGGGCGTGTCGCGCTGCGGCAAGACACCCACCTGCCTGTACATGGCCATGCAGTTCGGTATCCGCGCCGCCAACTACCCGCTGACCGAGGACGACATGGAGCGCCTGCAACTGCCAAGTGCCCTGCGTGCCCACCAGCACAAGCTGTTCGGCCTGACCATCGACCCGGATCGCCTCACCGCGATCCGTAACGAGCGCAAGCCCAACAGCCGCTATTCGAGCTACGCCCAATGCGAGTTCGAAGTGCGCGAAGTGGAGAACCTGTTCCGCCGCGAGAACATTCCGCACATCAACTCCACGCATTTTTCCGTTGAAGAGATTTCGGCGAAGATCCTCGTGGAAAAAGGCGTCGAGCGACGCTTCAAATAATCATGCGGCGTCTGATCTGACGCCTTCGCGGGCAAGCCCGCTCCCACAGGGTTATCTGATGTATGCAGATTTTGCATTCACAACAAAACCCTGTGTGCGAGCCTGCTCGCGATTGAACGATAACGCGGTCTCCTAGATAACAAACAAATCCACAAACCGATTCACAGGCGTTGCTTCAAGCCTCGCCTGATCCTTGCACAACGCGAAAATCTCCCCACTGCGCTGCCCCGTGAATCGTGTCAGCAGGTTCGCCCTGAATTTGTCCTCCAACAAAGGAATACCCTCGACACGGCGCCGCCGATGCCCAATCGGGTACTCCACCACCACGTTCTCGGTGCTGGTGCCGTCCTTGAAAAACACCTGAATGGCATTGGCGATCGAACGCTTGTCGGCCTCCAGGTACTCACGGGTGTACACCGGGTTTTCGACGATGACCATTTTCTCGCGCAACACATCGATGATCGGATGTGCCTTGTGGAAGTCATCTTCGTAATGCTCGGCCACCAGGTTGCCGAAGACCAGTGGCACCGCGGTCATGTACTGGAGGCAGTGATCGCGGTCGGCGGCATTGGCCAAGGGGCCAACCTTGGAAATGATGCGTATTGCAGATTCGTGGGTGGTGATGACGATCCGGTCGATTTCGTGCAGGCGGTTTCGCACCTGCGGATGCAGGGTCACCGCGGCTTCACAGGCTGTTTGTGCGTGGAACTCGGCGGGAAAACTGATCTTGAACAGCACGTTTTCCATCACATAACTGCCGTATGCCCGCGAGAAACCGAAAGCCCGTTTGTCTGCGGGCTTGAGCGCCAGATCGTTGTTGGTGTGACTGAACAACACGTCGTAAAAGCCCCATTGTTTGGCACTCAACACACCAGGAATGCCCATCTCGCCGCGCATGGCGATGTCCGCCAGACGAACACCACGACTGGACGCATCCCCCGCCGCCCAGGATTTGCGCGAGCCGGCATTCGGTGCATGGCGATAGGTGCGCAGCGCCTGGCCGTCGGCGAAGGCGTGGGACAACGCCGAGAGCAACTGCTCGCGATTGGCGCCCATGAGCCTGGCGGTGAGCGCCGTCGAGGCGACTTTCACCAGAATGACGTGGTCGAGGCCTACGCGATTGAACGAATTTTCCAGCGCCATCACGCCTTGTATCTCATGGGCCATGATCATCGCTTCCAGCACCGTGCGAACCGTCAACGGCGCGTCACCCTGGGCCAGGCGCTTTTGCGACACGTGATCGGCCACCGCGAGTATGCCGCCGAGGTTGTCCGACGGATGGCCCCACTCGGCCGCGAGCCAGGTGTCGTTGTAGTCCAGCCAGCGGACGATGCAGCCAATGTCCCAGGCGGCCTTGACCGGATCGAGGCGGTAGCTGGTACCGGGCACGCGAGCGCCAAACGGCACGACGGTGCCTTCGACGATTGGCCCCAGGTGTTTGGTGCATTCGGGAAAACGCAGGGCCAGCAACCCGCAGCCGAGGGTGTCCATCAGGCAGTTGCGGGCGGTATCGAGGGCTTCCTCGGACTCGATTGTGTAGGTCAGTACGTAATCGGCGATGTCCTGCAGAACCTGGTCGTAGTCCGGGCGATTATTGAGGTCAACGTTGGCGCTCATGTTCGATTTCACTCCGCACTGGTTTCGTTGAGGGGGCCTCGGTTCAGGGCAATCTCGGTCGATTACTGCTTTGTTGTTCTGAAATTCGATCAACTGTGGGAGTGAGCTTGCTCCGGGCGGCGTTCCGACGATAGCGCTGAGTCAGCCAACAAGGAGGCTGAAAGCGAAGGCCTCATCGCGAGCAAGCTCGCTCCCACAGGGTTTGCGGTGATATCGAGATTTACGTCAGAACGAATCACCCGGTACGCGAACGTAACCTTCCATCAACACCCGCGCACTGCGGCTCATGATGGCTTTGTTCACGGTCCACTCACCATTCACCTGACTGGCTTCGGCGCCGACGCGCAAGGTGCCGGACGGGTGACCGAAGCGCACCGCATTGCGTTCCACGCCGCCCGCCGCAAGGTTGACCAGGGTGCCGGAAATCGCCGCCGCGGTACCAATGGCGACAGCCGCCGTGCCCATCATCGCGTGGTGCAACTTGCCCATCGACAACGCACGCACCAGCAGGTCCACATCACCCGCCGCAACGGTTTTGCCGCTGGACGACACGTAGTCAGCCGGCTTGGCCACGAACGCCACTTTCGGCGTGTGCTGGCGCTTGGCGGCTTCGTCGATGTTGGCAATCAGGCCCATGCGCAGCGCGCCGTAGGCACGGATGGTTTCGAACATCAGCAAAGCCTTTGGATCGCCGTTGATCGCGCCCTGCAACTCGGTGCCCTTGTAGCCGATGTCTTCGGCATTGACGAAAATCGTCGGGATGCCGGCATTGATCATGGTCGCCTTGAGGGTGCCGACGCCGGGCACTTCCAGATCATCGATCAGGTTGCCGGTCGGGAACATCGACCCGCCACCGCCCTCTTCTTCCGCAGCCGGATCCATGAATTCGACTTGCACTTCAGCGGCCGGGAAGGTCACGCCGTCGAGTTCGAAATCGCCGGTTTCCTGCACTTCGCCGTTGGTGATCGGCACGTGGGCAATGATGGTCTTGCCGATGTTGGCCTGCCATACGCGCACCACGGCCACGCCGTTGTGCGGAATGCGGCTGGCGTCCACCAGACCGTTGCTGATGGCGAACGAACCGACCGCCGCCGACAGGTTGCCGCAGTTGCCGCTCCAGTCCACGAAAGGCTTGTCGATGGAGACTTGGCCGAACAAGTAGTCGACGTCGTGATCGGCCTTGATGCTTTTCGACAGGATCACGGTTTTGCTGGTGCTCGACGTCGCGCCGCCCATGCCGTCGATTTGTTTGTCGTACGGGTCGGGGCTGCCGATCACGCGCAGCAGCAAGGCGTCGCGGGCCGGACCTGGAACCTGTGCGGCTTCAGGCAAGTCTTGCAGGCTGAAGAACACGCCTTTGCTGGTGCCGCCACGCATGTAGGTGGCGGGAATCTTGATTTGCGGTGCGTGAGCCATGGTGCTCATTACTCCTGATCTGGAAAAAGACACGGGACTCAAAGTCCCGTGTCCGTGCAGCGCGTGTTAAACGGCAACCGCCGATTCTTCGAGGAAGTCCTGGGCGAAGCGTTGCAGCACGCCGCCGGCCTCGTAGATCGACACTTCTTCGGCGGTATCAAGACGGCAAGTCACCGGCACTTCGACGCGCTCACCGTTCTTGCGATGGATCACCAGCGTCAGCTCGGCGCGCGGTGTACGGTCACCGACGACGTCGTAGGTTTCGCTGCCGTCGATGGCCAGGGTGTGGCGGTTGGTGCCCGGCTTGAACTCCAGCGGCAACACGCCCATGCCCACCAGGTTGGTGCGGTGGATGCGCTCGAAACCTTCAGCGGCAATCGCCTCCACGCCCGCCAGGCGCACGCCCTTCGCCGCCCAGTCGCGGGACGAGCCTTGACCGTAGTCGGCACCGGCGATGATGATCAGCGGCTGCTTGCGGTCCATGTAGGTTTCGATGGCTTCCCACATGCGCATGACCTTGCCTTCCGGCTCCACGCGAGCCAGCGAGCCCTGCTTGACCTTGCCGTTTTCCTGAACCATTTCGTTGAACAGTTTCGGGTTGGCGAAGGTCGCGCGCTGCGCGGTGAGGTGGTCGCCACGGTGAGTCGCGTAAGAGTTGAAGTCCTCTTCCGGCAGGCCCATTTTCGCCAGGTATTCACCGGCGGCGCTGTCGAGCATGATCGCGTTCGACGGCGACAGGTGGTCGGTGGTGATGTTGTCCGGCAGCACGGCCAGCGGGCGCATGCCCTTGAGCGGACGGGCGCCGGCCAGCGCGCCTTCCCAGTACGGCGGACGGCGGATGTAGGTGCTCATCTCGCGCCACTCATACAGCGGTGCGACTTTCGGCCCGGTGTCTTCGTGGATGGCGAACATCGGGATGTACACCTGACGGAACTGCTCCGGCTTCACCGAAGCCTTGACCACCGCGTCGATTTCTTCGTCGCTCGGCCAGATGTCTTTCAGGCGAATTTCCTTGCCGTCGACCACGCCCAACACATCCTTCTCGATGTCGAAGCGGATGGTGCCGGCGATGGCGTAGGCGACCACCAGCGGCGGCGAAGCGAGGAACGCTTGCTTGGCGTACGGGTGGATCCGGCCGTCGAAGTTGCGGTTACCGGACAGCACAGCGGTGGCGTACAGGTCGCGGTCGATGATCTCTTGCTGGATCACCGGGTCCAGCGCACCGGACATGCCGTTGCACGTGGTGCAGGCAAAGGCGACGACGCCGAAACCGAGTTGTTCCAGTTCGCTGGTCAGGCCGGCTTCGTCGAGGTACAGCGCCACGGTTTTCGAACCCGGGGCCAGGGACGACTTGACCCATGGCTTGCGGGTCAGGCCGAGCTTGTTGGCGTTGCGCGCCAGCAGGCCGGCAGCGATCACGTTGCGTGGGTTGCTGGTATTGGTGCAACTGGTGATGGCCGCGATGATTACCGCGCCGTCAGGCATTTGGCCCGGTACATCGTCCCACTGGCCGGAGATGCCTTTGGCCGCCAGATCCGACACCGCGACACGGGCGTGCGGGTTGCTCGGGCCGGCCATGTTGCGCACCACCGAGGACAGGTCAAACGTCAGGCCGCGCTCGTATTGCGCGCCTTTCAGGCTGTCAGCCCAGAGACCCGTGGTCTTGGCGTAGTTCTCCACCAACTGCACCTGCTCGTCTTCACGGCCGGTCAGCTTGAGGTAGTCGATGGTCTGCTGGTCGATGTAGAACATCGCTGCCGTGGCGCCGTATTCCGGGGCCATGTTGGAGATGGTCGCGCGGTCGCCGAGGGTCAGCGCGGCGGCGCCTTCGCCGAAGAACTCCAGCCATGCGCCGACGACTTTTTGCTTGCGCAGGAACTCGGTCAGCGCCAGCACCATGTCGGTGGCGGTGATGCCCGGCTGCAGCTTGCCAGTGAGTTCAACGCCGACGCTTTCCGGCAGACGCATCCACGATGCGCGACCGAGCATGACGCTTTCCGCTTCCAGACCACCGACGCCGATGGCGATCACGCCCAGCGCATCGACGTGCGGGGTGTGGCTGTCGGTGCCGACGCAGGTGTCGGGGAACGCCACGCCATCACGGACCTGGATCACCGGAGACATTTTCTCCAGGTTGATCTGGTGCATGATGCCGTTGCCCGGCGGAATCACGTCGACGTTCTTGAACGCCTTCTTGGTCCAGTTGATGAAGTGGAAACGGTCTTCGTTGCGACGATCTTCGATGGCGCGGTTCTTTTCGAACGCTTCCGGATCGAAGCCGCCGCGCTCGACGGCCAGGGAGTGGTCGACGATCAATTGGGTCGGCACCACCGGGTTCACTTGCGCCGGGTCGCCGCCTTGCAGGGCGATGGCGTCACGCAGGCCGGCGAGGTCGACCAGCGCGGTCTGGCCGAGAATGTCGTGGCACACCACGCGGGCCGGGAACCACGGGAAGTCGAGGTCGCGCTTGCGCTCGATGAATTGCTTCAGGGATTCGGTGAGCGTGGCCGGGTCGCAGCGACGCACAAGGTTTTCCGCCAGCACGCGGGAGGTGTACGGCAGGGTGTCGTAGGCGCCCGGCTGAATGGCTTCGACAGCCGCACGGACGTCGAAGTAATCCAGATGGCTGCCAGGCAGCGATTTGCGAAATTCTGTGTTCATCGTCAGGACTCGGTCACGGTAATTACAAAGGGTGGGGCTGGCACCGGGCATGAAGTAAACACTGTCCACTGTGGGAGCGAGCCTGCTCGCGATGGTGTGTCAGTCGACACCAATGTGAATGACATTCCATCGCGAGCAGGCTCGCTCCTACAGGGATCGATGCGCTATTCAGATCCCTGCGTCGCCCCGACCATTCAGCGTTGTTCGATTGGCACGAACTTGCGCTGTTCGACGCCGATGTACTCGGCGCTCGGGCGGATGATGCGGTTGTTGGCGCGTTGTTCGTACACGTGGGCGGCCCAGCCGGTCAGGCGCGAGCAGACGAAAATCGGTGTGAACAACTTGGTCGGGATGCCCATGAAGTGGTACGCCGAGGCATGGTAGAAGTCGGCGTTCGGGAACAGCTTCTTCTGTTCCCACATGGTGGCGTCGATGGCTTCGGAAACCGGGAACAGCACCTTGTCGCCCACTTCGTTGGCGAGTTTTTTCGACCAACCCTTGATCACTTCGTTACGCGGATCGTTGTCCTTATAGATCGCATGGCCGAAGCCCATGATCTTGTCCTTGCGCGCCAGCATGCCGAGCGTGCCTTCGACCGCCTCTTCAGGCGAGGAGAAGCGCTCGATCATTTCCATCGCCGCTTCGTTGGCGCCACCGTGCAGCGGACCGCGCAGCGAACCAATGGCTGCGGTGATGCAGGAATACAGGTCGGACAGGGTCGATGCGCAAACCCGTGCGGTGAAGGTCGAGGCGTTGAATTCGTGCTCCGCGTAAAGGATCAGCGACACGTTCATCACTTTGACATGCAACTCGCTCGGCTTCTTGCCGTGCAGCAGGTGCAGGAAGTGGCCGCCGATGGACGGCTCGTCGCTCACGCAATCGATGCGCTTGCCTTCGTGGCTGAAGCGATACCAGTAGGTCATGATCGCCGGGAACGCGGCCAGCAGACGGTCGGTCTTGTCGTGTTGCTCGGAGAAATCCAGCTCTGGTTCCAGGTTACCCAGGAACGAGCAACCGGTGCGCATCACATCCATCGGGTGAGCATCGGCGGGGATGCGCTCGAGCACTTCTTTCAAGGCTTGCGGCAGATCACGCAGCTTGCTCAGCTTGGTGATGTAAGCCGCCAGCTGCGCCTTGGTCGGCAGTTCGCCGTACAGCAGCAGGTAGGCGACTTCTTCGAATTGTGCGTCAGCCGCCAGTTCGCGAACGTCGTAGCCGCGATAGGTCAGGCCTGCGCCCGACTGGCCCACGGTGGACAGTGCGGTTTGTCCGGCCACCTGGCCACGGAGCCCGGCGCCACTGAGTACTTTTGCTTCGGCCATTGCTGTCTCCAGTCTTCTTGAATTTGTTAGGGAATCGGCAAATACATTGGTCGGGATAGATCCCACCTCCTGTGGGAGCGAGCTTGCTCGCGATGGCGGGTCGCACACCGCGGGGTATCAGATGTCCCGCGTTATCGTTGGCGACCATCGCGAGCAGGCTCGCTCCTACAGGGTTTGATTCAGCCTTTCTTTTGCGCAAACAACGCATCGAGCTTCTGCTCGAAGGTGTGGTAGTCGATGCGATCGTAAAGTTCCATGCGAGTCTGCATGGTGTCGATGACGTTCTGCTGCGTACCGTCGCGGCGGATCGCGGTGTAAACGTTCTCGGCAGCCTTGTTCATGGCGCGGAAGGCCGACAGCGGGTACAGCACCAGCGACACATCGGCGCCTGCCAGTTGCTCGGTGGTGTACAGCGGCGTCGCGCCGAATTCGGTGATGTTGGCCAGGATCGGCGCTTTCACGCGGCTGGCGAACAGCTTGTACATCTCCAGTTCGGTGATGGCTTCCGGGAACACCATGTCGGCGCCGGCCTCGATGCACGCGGCGGCGCGATCCAGGGCAGATTCCAGACCTTCCACTGCCAGGGCGTCGGTACGGGCCATGATCACGAAGCTGTCATCGGTACGGGCATCGACGGCGGCCTTGATGCGGTCGACCATTTCCTGCTGCGAGACGATTTCTTTATTAGGACGGTGGCCGCAACGCTTGGCGCCGACCTGGTCTTCGATGTGAATCGCCGCCGCGCCGAACTTGATCATCGACTTGACGGTACGGGCGACGTTGAACGCCGAGGAGCCGAAACCGGTGTCCACGTCCACCAGCAGCGGCAGGTCGCAGACGTCGGTGATGCGACGCACGTCGGTCAGCACGTCATCCAGGCCGGTGATGCCCAGGTCCGGCACGCCGAGGGAGCCCGCAGCCACCCCACCACCCGACAGGTAGATCGCCTTGAAACCGGCGCGCTTGGCCAGCAGCGCGTGGTTGGCGTTGATTGCGCCGACCACTTGCAATGGATGCTCGCTGGCGACCGCATCGCGGAAACGCTGGCCTGGAGTGCTCTTGTTCAAACTCATGACTCACCTCGTTTGGCTGTCGGGTTGGCGCCGTCCTGGTAATGACGGGCGATATTGCGTTTGGAAGCGCCGATGTGGCGGCGCATCAACAACTCGGCCAGTTCACCGTCACGGTCGGCGATGGCATCGAGAATTCGGTGGTGCTCGGCGAATGCCTGGTGTGGGCGATTGGGCGTGGTGGAGAACTGGATGCGATACATGCGCACCAATTGATACAGCTCGCCGCAGAGCATTTGCGTCAGCGTACGGTTGCCGCTGCCCTGGATGATTCGGTAGTGGAAGTCGAAATCGCCTTCCTGCTGGTAGTAGCCCCGACCCGCCTGAAACGCCTCGTCGCGCTCGTGGGTTTCGAGGACCCGACGCAGCTCGTCGATTTCTTCGAGGGTCATGCGCTCGGCGGCCAGGCGACAGGCCATGCCTTCGAGGGACTCACGGATTTCGTAGAGCTCCAGCAGCTCGGCATGGTTGAGCGACACCACCCGCGCACCGACGTGCGGCACGCGCACCAGCAGGCGCTGGCCTTCGAGGCGGTGGATGGCTTCGCGCAACGGACCACGGCTGATGCCGTAGGTGCGCGCCAGCTCGGGTTCGGAGATTTTGCTGCCCGGGGCGATCTCGCCCTTGACGATGGCCGCCTGAATGCGCCGGAAGACGTTCTCGGAAAGTGTTTCCGAATCGTCCTGGGCAATGAGCGGGGGATCGAGTTGATCCAGCATATTGTCGACACCTTGAAAGCCAATGCCGCAAAAACTAGCGAATCAAGGCGCCTTAGTCAAAGGATAATTAGATATTGTCGACAATCGTCTAATAACCGTCTGCACCATAACAAAGCAGAAACCTCTGTTTATAGCCGCCGGCCAGCGCTGGCGCCATAAAACCACCGTGCTAGAATGCCGCCCGCATTTGTTTGCCACATCTGCACGGCTTGTCATAAATAGCTGATAGGCATACGAGGGAGCTTGCGCAGCGATGCCAGGGCCTTGAATCGAAGTACGGACCGCTGCGCACCAGGATTTATGAGACTCAAGCCCTTCCCCACACTCCTTTATTTTCTCTGTCTGCCCGGTTTTGCCGCAGCGGGGGAAAAGACCGTGTACGGCCTCAATGAATACGCATCCCTGGGCGGTATCGACCTGGAAGTGGCGGCCAAACTCGACACCGGGGCGAAAACCGCGTCCCTGAGTGCCCGCGACATCAAACGCTTCAAACGCAACGGCGAGTCGTGGGTGCGTTTCTATCTGGCCATCGACGCTGCCCATTCGCACCCGATCGAACGACCGCTGGCCCGGGTCAGCAAGATCAAGCGTCGGGCCGGCGACTACGACCCCGAAGAAGGCAAGAAATACACCGCCCGCCCGGTGATCGAACTGGATATCTGCATGGGCTCGGCCCTGCGCAGCATCGAAGTGAACCTGACCGACCGCAGCGCTTTTCAATACCCGCTCCTGATTGGCTCCGAAGCACTCAAACGCTTCGACGCGCTGGTCGACCCCAGCCTCAAATATGCTGCCGGCAAACCCGCCTGCACCACCGACGCTCATACCGCAGAGTAATTTAAATGCGCTCTCTTACCCTTCACCTGAAACTGCTGATCGCCATTCTGGTGGTGCTGGGCATTTCAGTTACGGCCTATCAGATCTTCGTGCTCGGCATTCCCGTGACCGAAGACGCCACCGACGACTTGTGGAACATCGACGCCAAGGTCGAGTTCGTCGCCAATGCCAAGGACCCGGTCAAGATCCAGATGTTCGTGCCGCCCCTGAGCCGCGACTTCGTCAGCCTCAATGAGAGCTTCATCTCTAACAACTACGGCGTGGCGGTGAACCGCGTCGACGGCAACCGCAAGGTCACCTGGTCCGCGCGCCGCGCCAAGGGCAACCAGACCCTGTATTACCGCCTGGTGCTGACCAAGCGCTATTCCGGCGAAAAGTCCAAGGTCAAGGGCCCGACTTTCCGCGACAGCATCGCCATCGAAGGCCCGGAAAAAATCGCCGCCGAAGCCCTGCTCGCACCGATCCGCCAACACTCGGCCGACGTCGAGACGTTCATCGGCGAAGCCATCAAACGTGTCAACAATCTCAACGATGACAACGTGAAGTTGCTGCTGGCCGGTGATCCATCCACCGTGCACAAGGCCCGGATCGTCGAACTGCTGCTGTCCATCGCCCACGTGCCCATCGAGAAAGTCCACACCATTCGCCTGGTAGCCGATCAGCCACAAACCCCGGAACTCTGGCTGCGCAGCTTCAACGGCACCGACTGGTTGTACTTCAACCCGGAAACCGGTGAACAAGGCCTGCCGACCGACCGCCTGCTGTGGTGGACGGGTGACGAAAACCTGATCACCGTCGATGGCGGCAAGAAGGCCAACGTGACCTTCAGCCTGAACAACAGCGAAATGAACGCCATTCGCCTGGCGAAGCTGACCGACGAAAACACCGACGCCAACTTCCTCGAATACTCGTTGTACGGCCTGCCGCTGCAAACCCAGCAGACCTTCATGATCATGGTGATGATCCCGATCGGCGTGCTGGTGATCCTGATCCTGCGCAACCTGGTCGGCCTGCAGACGCTGGGTACCTTTACCCCGGTGCTGATCGCCCTGGCCTTCCGCGAGACCCAGCTCGGTTTCGGCATCGTGCTGTTTACCATCATCACGGCGTTGGGGCTGTCGCTGCGTTCCTACCTTGAGCACTTGAAGCTGCAGATGCTGCCAAGGCTGTCCGTGGTGCTGACATTCGTAGTGGTGTTGATCGCCGCAATCAGCCTGTTCAGCCACAAGCTTGGCCTGGAGCGCGGGTTGTCGGTGGCGCTGTTCCCGATGGTGATCCTGACCATGACCATCGAGCGCCTGTCGATCACCTGGGAAGAACGCGGTGCCAGCCACGCCATGAAAGTGGCGATCGGCACGCTGTTCGCGGCCTCCTTGGCCCACTTGATCATGACCGTGCCGGAGCTGGTGTACTTCGTCTTCACCTTCCCGGCAGTCCTGCTGATCATGGTGGGCTTCATGCTGGCAATGGGGCGTTATCGCGGCTATCGCCTGACCGAACTGGTGCGTTTCAAGGCCTTCCTGAACAAGGCTGACAGCTGATGTTCGGCTTCTGGAAGACCTGGAAGGCCCTGGAAGCCCGCGGCATCATGGGCATCAATCGGCGCAATGCGGACTACGTGCTCAAGTACAACAAGCGCAGCCTGTACCCGATCGTCGACGACAAGATCATTACCAAGGAACGCGCCATCGCCGCCGGCATCCACGTGCCGGAAATGTATGGCGTGATCTCCACCGAGAAAGAAATCGACAACCTCGACAAAATCATCGGCGATCGCAACGACTTCGTGATCAAGCCGGCCCAGGGCGCGGGCGGCGACGGCATCCTGGTGGTCGCTGACCGCTTCGAGGGTCGTTTTCGCACGGTGTCCGGAAAAATCATCAGCCGGGAGGAAATCCAGCATCAGATTTCCAGCATCCTCACCGGCCTGTACTCGCTGGGCGGCCATCGCGACCGGGCGCTGATCGAATACCGGGTGATCCCGGACCAGATCTTCAAAAGCATCAGTTACGAAGGCGTACCGGACATCCGCATCATCGTGCTGATGGGTTATCCGGTCATGGCCATGCTGCGCTTGCCGACCCGCCAGTCCAGCGGCAAGGCCAACCTGCACCAGGGCGCCATCGGCGTCGGTGTCGACCTGGCCACCGGCCTGACCCTGCGCGGCACCTGGCTGAACAACATCATCAACAAACACCCCGACACCACCAACGCCGTTGACGGCGTGCAATTGCCTTACTGGGACGGTTTCATGAAACTCGCCGCCGGTTGCCATGAGCTGTGCGGCCTGGGTTACATCGGTGTCGACATGGTGCTGGACCAGGAAAAAGGTCCGCTGATCCTGGAGCTCAACGCCCGGCCGGGCTTGAACATCCAGATTGCCAACCACTGCGGTTTGACCCTGCGCACCCATGCGGTCGAAGCGCGACTGGAAGACCTCAAGGCTCGCGGCGTGACCGAAACCGTCGAAGAGCGCGTGGCGTTTGTGCAGGAGATGTTCGGGCATGTCCCGACCGTCGAGGGCTGATTCCCACTCCCTCAGGGATATTCATTGCTTTTGTGGCGAGGGCGCTTGCTCCCGCTCGGCTGCGAAGCAGTCGCAAAACCAGAACACTCGGTGGGACTGAAGAAACCAAGGGGGGCTGCTTCGCAACCCAACGGGAGCAAGCTCCCTCGCCACAGGTTTCGCGTAACGGACTCCAACCAGCCATTTTCCGACATCCCCTCTAGGACCAAATCCTGCAGGGGACTACAATCCCCACCCCGCCTCAACGGCCGATCGCCCTCACCCATGTTGACCTGTTCCGTACACCCGCTTCCCTATCGTGCCAACCCCGCCGATTACTTCGCGGCCATCCGCCATGCCCCCGGTGCCGTGCTGCTCGACAGCGGCCGACCGAGCGCCGAACGCGGGCGCTATGACTTGCTCAGCGCCTGGCCGCTGGAACAACTGACGGTATTGCCCGACGAAAGCGGCGCTGATTTCCTGCAACGCCTGCGGGAAAACCTGACGCGTCTCGGCGATGCCGCCATGCCTGACAACTGTGAACTGCCCTTTGCCGGCGGCTTGATCGGTTACCTGAGCTACGATTTCGGCCGTCATCTGGAACACCTGCCGAGCCAGGCCCTGGACGACCTGCAATTGCCGGATGCGCGCTTCGGCCTTTACGACTGGGCATTGATCAGCGATCACCAGCGGCAGACCACTCAGTTGGTGTTTCATCCGGCGCTGCCGGACAGCGAGCGCGAGCGTTTGATTCAGCTGTTCGAGCAGCCGGCGGTTGAATCGGTGGAGGCTTTCAAACTGCAAGCGCCGATGAATGCCGACCTGAGCGCCGATCAATATCGCCACGCCATCGAGCGCATTCAGCAATACATCCAGGCCGGCGACTGCTATCAGGTCAACTTCGCCCAGCGCTTCCGCGCCCCTTGCCAGGGTGATCCATGGACCGCGTACTGCGCGTTGCGGGCGGCGTGCCCGACACCCTTTTCCGGCTTCCAGAGCTTGCCCGACGGCGCCGCCGTGCTGAGCCTGTCGCCGGAGCGCTTCGTCAAAGTCAGCGAGCGGCTGGTTGAAACCCGGCCGATCAAAGGCACTCGCCCTCGCGGTGTCACACCCGCCGAAGACGCGGCCAACGCCGCCGAACTGTTGGCCAGCCCCAAGGATCGCGCGGAAAACCTGATGATCGTCGACCTGCTGCGCAACGACCTCGGTCGGACCTGCAGAACCGGTTCGGTACGGGTACCGGAATTGTTCAGCCTGGAAAGCTACCCCAACGTGCATCACCTGGTGAGCAGCGTGACCGGCCAATTGGCCGATGATCGCGATGCGCTGGACTTGATCGCCGGCAGCTTCCCGGGCGGCTCGATTACCGGGGCGCCGAAAATTCGCGCGATGCAGATCATCGATGAGCTGGAACCGACCCGGCGCGGGCTGTATTGCGGTTCGTTGTTGTACCTGGACGTGCGCGGCGAGATGGACAGCTCCATCGCCATTCGCAGTTTGCTGATCAAAGATGGGCAGGTGTGTTGCTGGGGCGGTGGCGGGATTGTCGCGGATTCGCAGTGGCAGGCCGAGTATCAGGAATCGATCACCAAGGTGAAGGTGCTGCTCGATACCCTGCAAAACCTC
The DNA here is from genome assembly GCF_054061835.1 of Pseudomonas sp. TE12234. Classification (NCBI taxonomy): domain Bacteria; kingdom Pseudomonadati; phylum Pseudomonadota; class Gammaproteobacteria; order Pseudomonadales; family Pseudomonadaceae; genus Pseudomonas; species Pseudomonas sp. TE12234. Next base: position 18,832 of record NZ_JBSSEP010000014.1, on the reverse strand, counting down.
TGATTAACACCGCTCCCTGTGGGAATGAGCCTGCTCGCGATGAACTTGAAGACCCCGCTCGCTTTCAGACTGAACGCGTGATCGTTGACGTCCATCGCGAGCAGGCTTGCTCCTACAGGGGGGCGCGTTACAGGCTCAGGGCGCGGTTGGAGGCCTTGATGAATTCCTGCTTCAGGTCTTCAAAGGTGTGCACCGCCGGGAACTGCGGGAACTCACGGATCACGTTGTCCGGTGCATGGAACAGAATGCCGGCATCGGCCTCGCCCAGCATCGTGGTGTCGTTGTAGGAATCACCGGCGGCAATGACCCGGTAGTACAGGCTCTTGAAGGACAATACCGACTGGCGCTTCGGGTCTTTCTGACGCAACTGATAGCTCGTCACCCGTCCGGCATCGTCGGTAATCAGGCGATGGCACAGCAGGGGCGGGAAGCCCAGCTGGCGCATTAGCGGCTGGGAAAATTCGTAGAAGGTGTCCGACAGAATCACCACCTGGAAGCGCTCACGCAGCCAGTTGACGAATTCGATCGCGCCGTCCAGCGGCTTGAGCGTGGCGATCACTTCCTGGATATCAGCGAGCTTCAGGCCGTGTTCGTCGAGAATCCGCAGGCGCTGCTTCATCAACACGTCGTAGTCGGGAATGTCCCGGGTGGTGGCCCTGAGGGATTCGATCCCGGTTTTTTCGGCGAAGGCGATCCAGATTTCCGGGACCAGCACACCTTCAAGGTCCAGACAGGCAATTTCCACAAGACACTCCCATTTGTATTGTTTATTGAGTCGAGCGAGCCCGAACTCTAGCGATTACTCCCCCACCGCGCAACGCAGAGGACACCCCGACCGGCGCAGCTTTTTGTTACCATCGGCCCAATATAGAGCGCCCAGCGCCAATGACCTGTAGGAAGCCGCCCTGATGAGCCCAACGTTCGACGTCGTGGAACTCGCCACGACCTATGCCAACAAATCCGCCCAGGACATCCTGAAACTCGCGTTCGCCGAGTTTGGCGATGACCTGTGGATATCTTTCAGCGGCGCCGAGGATGTGGTGCTGGTGGACATGGCCTGGAAGCTGAACAAGAACGTCAAGGTGTTCAGCCTCGACACCGGTCGCTTGCACCCCGAGACCTACCGCTTCATCGATCAAGTGCGCGAGCACTACAAGATCGACATCGAACTGGTGTCGCCGGACTACACCAGACTTGAACCGTTCGTGAAGGAAAAGGGCCTGTTCAGTTTCTACAAGGACGGCCATGGCGAATGCTGCGGCATCCGCAAGATCGAACCGCTGCGCCGCAAGCTGTCAGGCGTGAAAGCCTGGGCCACCGGCCAACGCCGCGATCAGAGCCCCGGCACTCGCAGCGCGGTCGCGGTAATGGAAATCGACGGCGCGTTTTCCACCCCGGAGCGCACCCTGTACAAATTCAACCCGCTGGCACAAATGACCAGCGAAGAGATCTGGGGCTACATCCGCATGCTGGAGCTGCCATACAACAGCCTGCACGAGCGCGGGTTCATCAGCATCGGCTGCGAACCCTGCACCCGCCCGGTACTGCCGAACCAGCACGAACGCGAAGGCCGCTGGTGGTGGGAAGAAGCCACGCAGAAGGAATGCGGGCTGCACGCGGGCAATATCATCAGCAAGTCCAAAGCGTAAACCCACCGTAGGAGCGAGCCTGCTCGCGATGGTCGTTAACGATAACGCTGGGAACCTGACACCCCGCGGCGTTCTCGGGTTCATCGCGAGCAGGCTCGCTCCTGCAGGGTTCGTGACCCACCCAAAAATGTGTACACAGGAATGTCACCATCGGTGCCATTTATGTGTGCACTTTTAGTTTCCTCGCCCGAAAAAGTTACATCCTGCCTTTCCGACCACCTGGGTCGACTCTTCCCACAAAGCCTGTCGAAAAATAAATACCTGTTCGAACGGTCAATTTATATCGCCTTTTTTTCAGGCACTTAGCATCAACCCATAACAAAAGGAAATGAGCAGCTGACTTTATAGATTCCTGGCTGGCATGGATCTGGCAAAGGTGCATACATGTTTTGTATACAATCATCTCAAAACATACACACACATTAGATCCGCAAGCCTGAAGCGCCCTATCCCGTACAGGCTGCAGATGCCCCGTAACCAATGATATTCGCCACCCGCGACGAAGATTTGTCGAGCCCTTGCGCTCATGCACAGTCATCGCGGCGTCGAGCATCAGGAGCCTGCCGGAATGCGTACAAGTCTCTCCAACAACACTATCGCGCTGGATCTACCCTCCTCCCACGTCACGCACGCACCTGGTGACCCAACCCTGCAATCCCCCGTGGCACTCAGCCCGCGCCTGCATAACAAGGACCTGGCACCGACCAAGGCCGAAGGCCGGCGCTGGGGTCGCTACAGCATCTTTGCCCTATGGACCAACGACGTTCACAACATCGCCAACTATTCGTTCGCCATCGGCCTCTACGCCCTGGGCCTGGGTGGCTGGCAGATTCTGCTGTCCCTGGGGATTGGCGCGGCGCTGGTGTATTGCTTCATGAACCTTTCCGGCTACATGGGCCAGAAGACCGGGGTGCCCTTCCCGGTCATCAGCCGCATCAGTTTCGGTATTCACGGTGCGCAGATTCCCGCGTTGATCCGCGCCGTCATCGCCATTGCCTGGTTCGGCATTCAGACATACCTGGCCTCGGTGGTGTTCCGCGTCTTGTTGACCGCCGTCCACCCCGGATTCGCCGACTACGACCACAACTCGATCCTCGGATTGTCGACCCTGGGCTGGGTGTGCTTCGTGGCGATCTGGTTCGTGCAGCTGGCGATCCTCGCCTATGGCATGGAGATGGTGCGACGCTACGAGGCCTTTGCCGGGCCGGTGATCCTGCTGACTGTCGCGGCACTCGCCGCGTGGATGTACACCCAGGCCAATGCGACCATCGCCTGGTCGATCCGCGACCCCCTGACCGGTGGCGAGATGTGGCGCAACATCTTTGCCGGTGGCGCGCTGTGGCTGGCGATCTACGGCACGCTGATCCTGAATTTCTGCGACTTCGCCCGTTCTTCGCCGTGCCGCAAGACCATTAAGGTCGGCAATTTCTGGGGCCTGCCGGTCAACATTCTGGTGTTTGCCTCGATCACGGTGCTGCTGTGCGGCGCGCAATTCCAGATCAATGGCCACATTATTGAAAGCCCTACAGAAATTATCGCCTCAATCCCCAACACCTTCTTCCTGGTACTTGGCTGTCTGGCGTTCCTCATCGTCACAGTCGCGGTCAACATCATGGCCAACTTCGTCGCCCCGGCCTTCGTACTCAGCAACCTGGCGCCGAAATACCTGACGTTCCGTCGCGCCGGGCTGATCAGCGCGACCATCGCCGTGCTGATCCTGCCCTGGAACCTCTACAACAGCCCGCTGGTGATCGTGTACTTCCTGTCGGGCCTCGGCGCCCTGCTCGGGCCGCTGTATGGCGTGATCATGGTCGACTACTGGCTGATACGAAAAGGTCAGGTCAACGTGCCGCAGTTGTACAGCGAAGACCCGAACGGCGCCTATTACTACAGCCGCGGGGTCAACCTGCGCGCCGTGGCGGCGTTCATTCCTGCCGCCCTGATCGCCATCGTCCTGGCGCTGGTGCCAGGCTTCCACCTCGTGTCGCCGTTCTCCTGGCTGATCGGCGCCGGGATTGCCGGAATGCTCTACCTGATCATCGCCAAACGCCAACCGCACTACGCCGACGTCAGCGGCGAAGCGATCGCGGTCGACAACGTCAGTCATTAATCACCCGGCGGCCCGGCATGCCCGGGCCGCGAATCACCGCGCAATAAGGACTCCCCATGCGAATTCTCGTGGTCAACGTCAACACCACCGAATCCATCACCCAGGCCATCGCCCGCTCGGCCCAGGCCGTTGCCTCCCCGGGCACGGAAATCGTCGGCCTGACCCCGCAATTCGGTGCCGATTCCGTCGAAGGCAACTTTGAAAGCTATCTGGCGGCCATTGCGGTGATGGATCGGGTGATGTCCTACGACCAGCCCTTCGACGCCGTCATTCAGGCCGGCTACGGCGAGCACGGCCGCGAAGGCCTGCAGGAACTGCTCAACGTGCCGGTGGTGGACATCACCGATGCGGCGGCGAGCACCGCGATGTTTCTCGGCCATGCCTATTCGGTGGTCACGACCCTCGACCGCACGGTGCCGCTGATCGAGGATCGTCTCAAACTCTCCGGGCTCTGGGATCGTTGCGCGTCGGTGCGGGCCAGTGGTCTGGCGGTACTGGAGCTGGAGCACGAACCGCAACGCGCACTGGAAGCTATCGTGCATCAAGCCGAACTGGCGGTGACCCAGGACAAGGCCGAGGTGATTTGCCTCGGCTGCGGCGGCATGGCCGGGCTGGATGAACAGATTCGCCGACGCACCGGAGTGCCGGTGGTGGACGGTGTGACGGCCGCGGTGACCATTGCCGAATCCCTGGTGCGTCTGGGGTTGTCGACGTCGAAAGTGCGGACTTACGCGACGCCACGGCCGAAAAGGATTATTGGCTGGCCGGGGCGGTTTGGGCAGTAGACCGCGTCATCGTTCATCGCTAGCAGGCTTGCCCTCACAAGAGATTTGTGAAAGCCGCAGGTCCCGTGTGGGAGCGAGCCTGCTCGCGATGGAAACAACTCGGTCCCTGGCCAAGCTCATAAAGCACTAAACCTCTGCGTCAGCCCCTGCTCGGCAAACTGCTCAATAATAAAATCCACAAACGCCCGAGTCTTGCCCGGCAGCAATTTATGCTCGGCGTAATAGATGGAAATATTGCCGTCGTCGACATACCAGTCCGGCAACACCCGCTGCAAGGTCCCCGCTTCCAGATAACCCGAGGCGAACGGCATGCTCACCAGCGCAATGCCCAAGCCCTGGGTGGCCGTTGCGCAGGCCGCCTCAGAATCGCTCATGGTCATTCGCGCTTTGAGCACCAATGGACTGTGTTGCTGGCTACGACTGGTCAACTGCCAGGAACGCACCCGGCCGGTCTGCGGCGAGCGAATCAGGATGCCGTCGTGAAGTTTGAGATCGTCGGGCCCGGCAATGGCTTCATGTGCTGCCAGGTAGTCGGCAGACGCCACCAGCACACGGTGGGCCGGGGTCAGCTTGCGTGCCACCACGCCTTGGGGCAGCTCGAATCCGCCACCAATTGCTGCATCGAAACCCTGGCCGATCAAGTCGACCTGACGATTATCGAAATGCCAGTCGGGGTTGATCGCCGGGAAGCGCCTTAGAAACTCCCCAAGCAAGGGTACGACATACAGACGCCCGAACACGGTGCCCATGCTGACTTTCAGTGTCCCCGCCGGTCGCCCCTCGGCACTGGCCAGATTGGCCACGGCATTCTGGATGGTGTGCAGACTGGCACTGACTTCATCGAGAAACAGCTGACCGGCCTCGGTGAGCGTCAGGCGGCGAGTGCTGCGCTGGAACAACCGGACGCCCAGCCGGGCTTCGAGTTTGGCCACGCTTTTGCCCACTGCCGCCGGTGTCAGGCTCAAGCGCCGTGCAGCCTCGGCGAAACTGCCGACCTCGGCACTGCGCACGAAGCATTCGATACTGCTGAAGGTTTCCATAGTCGCCACTATAAACTTTTGGTTTACACAGACTATCGCAATGGCGGTCTACTCAGCCTGTAATCCCGAATCAATACTAGGCTCCATCAACCAAGGCAATCTCGCCTCGGGACTTTGGAGATCGATATGACTACTCAGAACCTCAGCGGCAAAGTGGCTTTGATTCAAGGCGGTTCCCGCGGCATCGGCGCGGCCATCGTCAAGCGCCTGGCGGCTGAAGGCGCGGCAGTCGCCTTTACCTACGTCAGCTCCACGGCCAAGGCCGAAGAGCTGCAGAACAGCATCATCGGGAACGGCGGCAAAGCCCTGGCCATCAAGGCTGACAGCGCCGACGCCGACGCCATTCGTGGCGCGGTGACCGCCACCGTAGAAGCCTTTGGCCAACTGGATATCCTGGTCAACAACGCGGGCGTGCTGGCCGTTGCGCCACTGGAAGATTTCAAGCTCGAAGACTTCGACCAGACACTGGCCATCAACGTGCGCAGCGTGTTCATCGCCACCCAGGCCGCCGCCCGGCACATGACCGCAGGCGGTCGCATCATCAACATCGGCAGCACCAACGCCGATCGCATGCCCTTCGCCGGTGGCGGCCCGTACGCGATGAGCAAGTCGGCACTGGTCGGCCTGACCAAGGGCCTGGCCCGCGATCTTGGCCCGAAAGGCATCACCATCAACAACGTGCAACCGGGGCCGGTCGACACGGACATGAACCCGGCCGACGGTGATTTCGCCGACAGCCTGATTCCACTGATGGCCGTCGGCCGTTACGGCAAAGCCGAAGAGATCGCCAGCTTCGTCGCCTACCTCGTCGGCCCCGAGGCCGGCTACATCACCGGTGCGAGCCTGACCATCGACGGTGGTTTCGGCGCTTGATGAGTTAGAGGTCAATCAAATGTGGGAGCTTGCTCCCACATTGTCCGTTGTCAGGCCCATTCGAGGGCCGGCAATCCACAAGCACTTGGCTTGAACGCTTTCAGCGTGCGAAGAATGCCATCGGCGTGTGCGTATTTTTCATCAGCCATGGCCGCATCGGGAATTGCAATCGCCGTCATCCCCGCCGCTTTCGCCGCCGTGACGCCAAAGGGTGAATCTTCGAACACGAGGCAATCTTGCGGGGCGACACCCAGGCGCCGGGCTGCGGTGAGGAAAATATCCGGCGCCGGTTTGGCTGCGCCGACTTCCGGGTCATCGGCCGTGACGATGATGTCGAACAGCGCGAACCAGTCGCGGTGCAAGGTGGTTTTCTGGCCGAACGACTGGCTCGAAGAGCTGGTACCCACCGCAATGGGGATGTTATTGGCCTTCAGATGCCGTACCAGTTCCTGTGCGCCAGGCATGGCCTGAGCGGTAGGAAAACGCTCGCGCATCAGGGGTTCGCGGATCACCAGGAACTCTTCGGCACTCATGGGCAGGTCCAGGGCCTCGACCACATAACGAGCCAGATCACCCGCGCCACGACCGATGATGTTCTGCTTGATGCTCCAGTCGAACGTGCGCCCATAGCGCTCGGCAATGATCGACGTGACCTCGGTGTAGATGCCCTCGGTGTCCAGCAACAAGCCGTCCATATCGAATATCACAGCCTTGATCGGGCCGAACTCATCCAGCGCTGCACTCATCGCATCTGATCCGTTTTCAACGACATCCCAGGCGGCTCGATTGCGGCCGGCTCGATGACTGATTAAAGGTTTCAGCAGCATAACGAGCGCAGCTGGCTCTGGGCAACGGGCACCTGATGTTTCAATGCACGGATAATCGCGACGCCGCTCAATCCTGGTCGTCCTCATCCTCAAACTCGGTGTTGCCCACGTCGCCCGCGTCATCCGAATCGTTGAGCGGCACCGTGGCGTCATCCATCAGAGAACCCGGATCTTCATTACCGGGATCATTGATGAACGGCAGTCCACTTGGGCCCTTTTCTTCCTTGCCTTCGGTTTCCGGAGTCATGGCAGTTCTCGCATTGTTCTAGGGGGTGTATCACGTTCGAGGCGACGCTCAGTCAAACGTTCCAGCGCCCTGCCGACGGAAACGAAAAACCCGGCGCGCGGCCGGGTTTTGGGTGGAGTGCGACACCCCGTCAGTGATGTTTGTTTCCGTGTTTATTCTTGTGTTTATGACCGCCACCGGAATGGGAGCCGCCGTTGTCGCTGCCCAGATTGTTGCCGACCGCACCACCTGCTGCCCCGCCCAGGCCTGCGCCGATGGTCGAACCGGTAGACCCACCGAGGCTGTTGCCGATCACCGAGCCCCCTGCGGAGCCCAGCCCACCGCCAATCGCGGCTTCCGTGCGACTGCCCTTGGGTGCGCCGACCGCACTACCGGCGGCACCACCAACACCGGCACCAATCGCGGCACCCGTGCTGCCACCCATTTGTCCGCCGACCACATTACCCAGCGCGCCGCCAAGGCCACCGCCGACCCCCGCCGTACCATCACCGGCCGCCATCGCCAGCGGTGTGAGCAATAGGCCTAGCACCAGCGCAGGCAACGTCAAACGGCCGGACATCTTCACTTCCTTGCTTTTAGTCATGGGGGTCATGGCATGCCTCGTATTCAATGGGCTTATCACTTGGAGGCAACGCAGAGAAAATCGTTCATAAACGAAAAAGCCCGGCATCGAGCCGGGCTTTTTTGAGTCGCCGATCAGAATCAGTGACGCTTGTGACCATTGGCCAGGTTGCTGCCAACGCCGCCGCCCAATGCACCACCCAGACCTGCACCGATAGTCGAACCGGCCTTGCCGCCCAGGCTGTTACCGATCACCGAACCACCGGCCGCGCCAACGCCACCGCCGATAGCGGCGCTGGTGCGATGGCCTTTCTTGGCTGCAACGGCACTGCCCGCCGCGCCTGCTACGCCAGCACCGATCGCTGCGCCAGTGCTACCACCCATGCTCTGGCCCACGACGTTACCCAGCGCGCCGCCCAAACCGCCACCAACGGCAGCAGTGCCGTCGCCAGCCATTGCACCTTGAGCAACCAGAAGACCCAGAACCAAAGCAGGCAGAGTGAAACGCATGACAAAAACCTCAACAAAAAGGGTGTAAATCGAAAGGGGCGAGATTGAATGCTTTAGAGACGAAAAAGTCCAGACATGCGTGTGCTCAACCTCGTTATTGGCGACGGTTGGACAGCATTTATCGAAAAGGTTTTATGCCGGACAAAAAAAAGCCCGCTGGGGAACGGGCAGGGTGTTGCTTTCTAACGGATGAGTTGAGCCTACGTAAGGCGCTGTGAAAACTTTGTGAAAGATAATTCGCAGAAACAAACGGTTAAATAATCCGCCAGACATAAAAAACCCCGTTCAATGACGGGGTCTGCTGGCGGTTTAATCACTTCCTGACCGGTGCCGCTATCCTGGGTAAAAATTTGGCTTTCAGCACTCGGCGTGCCCTGGATTTGATCCTGTCGACCTCGGTCTGATCTTCACCGAAACTCGCCACATAGACCGTTTGTCCACACTGCACGCAATTGTTGATCGGAAACTCTGCCCCGTCGTCTTCGATATACGGATCAGCCATCTCTTCACCCCCTCTCAAATGCGTGATCGATACCGGCAAGCCCTTTGCCTGAAAAATACCCATCACCAAGCGTTTGAGACTAGCCGGTCATTACTGGACTTGTTATTCAGCTTGCCAAATGCCCGACGAACGGCTCACGCGTCATCTCAGCTTCACCGCCGTACCGGTGACAAACACCACGACCATTCCCCCCTTCCCGGCCGGCATGCTGATCTCATAATTGAGCCCCACCAGCGCATCCGCTTGAAGCGCGCGGGCCCGCCCCTTGATTTCGTCAGTGGCCTGGATTCGCGCTTCCTGCAGCGCACGTTCCAGGGTCTGAGAGCGCCCACCGAAAAAGTCGCGCATCCCGGCAAAGACATCACGCACAACATTGACGCCCTGTACCGACTCGGCGCTGACGATATCCAGGTAGGCGGTGATTTGGCGGCCTTCGATGGCGTGGGTCGTGGTGGTGATCATTGGTTTTCCTTCCTGCTCAGGTATTGAGCCAGCGCGTCGAATGCCGGCAACGTCACAGGATCGTTGGCGGAGTTGCTGGCAACCGGATGCGATGCGTAGCGAACGATCACCATCTCGGCCTTCGGGTCGATAGAGATACGTTAGTTGCATCGATTTTCCAAACTGACATATCACACGTCAGCCCCTTGTCCTCCATCAAACCGAAAGCACCTTTGCTTGAAGCCATGCCCCATCAGAAATTGACCCGCCAAAAACACAAAACCCCCGGCTTCTTTCGAAACCAGGGGTTTTGTTTACATCGAATTTGGCGGTGAAGGAGAGATTCGAACTCTCGATACAGTTTCCTGTATACACACTTTCCAGGCGTGCTCCTTAAGCCACTCGGACACTTCACCGTATCTCTTCAAACATGTTCTGTCTGTCGAGGCGCGCTAATGTAGTCGAAAGCTTTTCTGTTGGCAAACATTTTTTTGAGAATTTTCATGCGCTTAACTCGATCGGGGGTTTCGAACCGATGAAGGCAATGGCAAACCGGCCATTCTCCGGCTCCGGCCGCCCTTCTATATAGAGGGCAATGCATGGCGGGCGTGGCGCAGCCTGCTTGCCGGGCACGCAAAGCGTGACTGGCGGGTCAGTCACGGCGCTTTACCTGGCCTGTGACGCTGGGTAACGTCTGCCCAACTTTATTAAAAGGACTAGCGTCATGAGTGAGTTGATTTCCTACCATCTCGAAGACGGTATCGCGACCCTGACCTTGAGCAATGGCAAGGTGAATGCCATCTCTCCGGACGTGATTGCTGCGTTTAACGCTGCGCTGGATCAGGCGGTGACTGATCGTGCGGTGGTGATCATTACCGGTACGCCCGGGATTCTCTCGGGCGGTTACGACCTGAAAGTGATGACGTCCGGCCCCAAGGAAGCGGTCTCGCTGGTGACTGCCGGCTCGACGCTGGCCCGTCGACTGTTGTCGCACCCATTCCCGGTGATTGTGGCGTGCACTGGTCATGCGGTGGCCAAGGGTGCCTTCCTGCTGTTGTCGGCCGACTACCGTATCGGTACGGACGGCCCGTTCAGCATCGGCCTGAACGAAGTGCAGATCGGCATGACCATGCACCACGCCGGCATCGAGATCGCCCGTGATCGCTTGAGCAAATCGGCGTTCCCGCGTTCGGTCATCAACGGTGAGATGTTCAACCCGAAGAGCGCCGTGGATGCCGGCTTCCTCGACGTCGTGGTGTCGGCCGAAGAACTGCAAGGCGCAGCATTGGCCGCGGCTCGTCAGTTGAAGAAGATCAACATGACGGCGCACAAGAACACCAAACTGAAAGTGCGCAAAGCGTTTTTGGAAGCCCTGGATAACGCGATCATCCTGGACCAGGAACATCTGGGCTAATCCAAGCCGGCAATAACGAAGAGCCCGACCGTCGCGTCGGGCTTTTTCGCACCTGCTCCGTTGAAAAAGCCTGCAACCGCTCTGGCATGCGTCTGACCCATCAGTCGGAAACATGCGCTCAAACATCGTCTATCTCCTACCTATATAACGGCAATTGCCGAAAACAGTGCACATCCGTACACTGCGCCACCTTTTGTCCCGGTGGGGCCTGCAAATGCTGTTTGCTTTACGTATGTCATTGATGGGCCTGCACTTTATCCTGGCAGGCATGTTGGGTGTGGTGCTCGGCCTGTGCCGCCCGTTCAATCCGGACAACAGCCGTTTATGCGCGCGCCTCTATGCATGGCCCGCAATGTGCATTTTGCGCCTGAGGGTTAAAGCCGATGTCGGCCCCTTGATGAACAAACCCGACAGCTGCGTGATCATCGCCAACCACCAGTCCAACTATGATCTGTTCGTGTTTGGCAACGTGGTGCCCCGGCGCACCGTATGCATCGGCAAAAAGAGCCTGAAATGGGTTCCCCTGTTCGGCCAGTTGTTCTGGCTGGCCGGCAATGTGCTGATCGATCGCGGCAATGCGCAGAAGGCACGCCAATCGATGCTGACCACCACCCACACCCTGCAAAACGAAGACACCTCGATTTGGGTCTTCCCGGAAGGCACACGCAATCTGGGCGAAGAGCTGTTGCCGTTCAAGAAAGGCGCCTTCCAAATGGCGATCGCTGCCGGTGTGCCGATCGTGCCGGTGTGTGTCAGCAGTTACGTCAAGCACATGCGATTGAACCGCTGGCGCAGTGGGAAAATTCTGATTCGCTCGCTACCGGCCATTCCCACGGCGGGCTTGAGCCTGGATGACATGCCGATGCTGATGGCCCGGTGCCGCGAGCAGATGCGCGAATGCATCGACTCGATGGACCGGCAACTGCAAGCCGCCTGACAGAAACCCGCCTTGTGCGGGTTTTCTTTTACCCTGCTTGCTTTTGCTCGCGAACTCAGCAGATTTCACTGACTCTCAAGCAGTAGACAGGATTAAGCTGATCACTGCCTGCCACGGCCATTTGCCAATAGATTGCTGCCAATAAGAAGTGAAAAAACATCATGGGTAGAGTTGTTGCTGCTGCGGTTTACAGCGCCGGGAAGAAAGTCACCAATATCACCCTCGACGAAGGCGCGGCCTGGGCTGCAAAGCCGGGTCACTTCGTCTGGATCGGCCTCGAAGAGCCGAACGAAAAAGAACTGTATAACCTGCAACGCCAGTTCAACCTGCACGAACTGGCGATTGAAGATGCCCTGGAGAAACACAGCCGGCCGAAACTGGAAACCTTCGGCGATGCACTGTTCATCGTCACCTATTCCCCCATCATGGAGGACGGCAAACTCAAGTTTATCGAGACTCATATCTTTGCCGGCAAGGGCTACCTCATCACGGCCCGCAACGGACATTCGGCGTCCTACGCCCATGTCCGGCAACGGTGTGAGGCGCGTCCGCTGTTGCTGGAGCACGGGGAAGATTTCGTACTCTATGCCATCCTCGATTTCGTCATTGAAAACTACCAACCGATGGGCGAAGCCATTCATGCCCGTATCGATGAGTTGGAACGCAACGTCCTGTGCGGCTCGCTGAATGAGCGCGACATCCAGAACCTGCACAGCCTGCGCCGGGACGTATTGCGGCTGCGCCGGTACGCGGCACCGATGGTGGAGATAGGTGAGGAACTGCAAAAGCTGAACTTCCCGTTCATCGACAAGAACATGCGCCCGTACTTCCGCGATGTGCAAATCCATGTCACCCGACAGCTGGAAGACCTGACGACCCTGGCCGATATTGCCAGCCAGACCATCGAGGTCGGGGTATTGCTGGAGGCTTCACGCCAGAGCGTGGTGCAGCGCAAGTTCGCGGCATGGGCGGCGATTCTGGCGTTCCCGACGGCAGTGGCCGGGATTTACGGGATGAACTTCCAGAACATGCCGGAGCTGAGCTGGCACTACGGGTATTTCGCGGTGCTGGGATTTATTACGGTGGGGTGTGTGGGTTTGTGGGCGAGTTTCAAGAAGTCGGGCTGGCTTTGACAAACGCTGTGGCGAGGGAAGTTGCTCCCTCGCCACAGGTGTGATGCCGCCGTCTTACACCGCCTGATTTTCCGGCTTGTGTGCCACAAATCGCATCATCCACTCGGCCACCGTGGTGCCGTGGTGTTCATGCTCCAGGCTCTGGATACCTTTAGAGAAAATCTCTTCTCCCAGCGCTTGCTGGCGAATTTCCAGCAGTGCCCGCGAATAGTCGTGGATGAACTCGGGGTGGCCCTGGAAGCACAGCACTTGATCGTTGATGTGGTACGCGGCAAACGGGCAGAAATCGCTGGAGGCAATCACCGTGGCGTTTTCCGGAAGCGCCGTGACCTGATCCTGGTGGCTGATCAACAACGTCAGCTCTTCCTTCAGCGGACTCATCCACGGCGCCTTGGCCGCGAGTTTGTATTGATGGGTGCCGACGCCCCAGCCCTGGATGGCGCGCTCACTCTTGCCGCCCAGCAACAGGGCCAGCAATTGATGACCGAAGCACACGCCCAGCAGCTTGTCGCCACGTTCGTAGCGGGTCAGCAGGTAGGTCTTGAGGGTCTGGATCCAGGGGTCGGTGCCGAAGGAATCGGCCTTGCTGCCGGTGACCAGGTAAGCGTCGAAGGTCAGCTCATCGCTCGGGTACTCACCCTGCATCACGTTGTAGACGGTGAACTCGGCGGCGATGGGTTGCTGCGAAAACAGGCGCTTGAACATCTGCCCGTAGCCCTGGTACTGGTCAACCAATTCCGGACGCAGGATGTCGGTTTCCAGAATGCAGATGCGTAACGACATAAAAAATACCTGACACGTGATGGGAATAATGCACACCCCAGAGCCTGCCTTGAAACACAGTGGCAAGGCAAGCCCCGGCATGCATCAATCCCCCCTTAAAACGCCTCCCCCTTGGCGGCTTTCTCCAGCAGCAGTGCCGGCGGCGCGAAGCGTTCACCATATTGTCCGGCCAGGTACCGGGCACGGGCGACAAAGTCTTGGACCCCGTATTGATTGATGAACTGCAGTGCCCCGCCGGTCCACGCCGCGAAGCCGATGCCGAAGATCGAGCCGACATTGGCATCCGCCGTCGACGTCAACACGCCCTCCTCCAGGCAGCGCACGGTTTCGATGGCCTGCACGAACAGCAGTCGATCGCGCACGTCCTTGGGTGAAATCTGTCCGTCAATCTTCTCAAAGCGGGTTTTCAACCCTGGCCAGAGATGCTTCTGGCCGCCTGCGGGATAGTCGTAGAAACCACCTCCTGCGGCCTTGCCCGGGCGCTTGTACTCATTGAGCAGCAGGTCAATCACAGCGAAGGCCGGATGCTCGACCAGCGGTTTGCCTTCGGCTTGCAAGTCTTTGGCGGTTTGCTGGCGGATATGGCTCATCAGACTGAGGGAAACCTCGTCAGAGATCGCCAACGGACCGATGGGCATGCCGGCCTTGCGCGCTTCGGTCTCGATCATCGGTGCGCTGATGCCTTCACCGAGCATGGCGATGCCTTCATTGGTGAACGTGCCGAACACCCGCGACGTGAAGAAACCACGACTGTCGTTGACCACAATCGGGGTTTTCTTGATTTGCAGGACGAAGTCAAACCCGCGAGCCAGGGTTTCATCGCTGGTGTTGGCCCCCTTGATGATTTCCACCAGGGCCATTTTGTCCACGGGACTGAAGAAATGCAGGCCGATGAACTTGCTCTGGTCCGGCACCGCCGTGGCCAGGCCGCTGATCGGCAGGGTCGATGTGTTGGAAGCGATCACCGCGTCCGGGCCGACGACCTTTTGCGCAGCCAGGGAGACTTTGGCCTTCAGTTCGCGGTCTTCAAACACCGCTTCAATGATCAGATCGCAACCGGCCAGATCTGCATCGTCTTCAGTGGTCTGAATGCGCGCCAGAATGCCTTCTCGCTGCTCGGCACTCATTTGCCCGCGTGCGACTTTCTTGTCCAGCAGCGCCGCCGAATGCGCCTTGCCCTTCTCTGCTGCCGCGAGGTTGATGTCCTTGAGCACCACGTTGATGCCGGCAGAGGCGCTGACAAAGGCAATGCCCGCGCCCATCATCCCGGCACCGAGCACCCCGACCTTCTGCGTGACGTACGGGGCAAAGCCCTGGGGCCGCGAGCCACCGGCATTGATTTCATTGAGCTGGAACCAGAAGGTGCCGATCAGGTTCTTCGAGACCTGGCCGGTGGTCAGCTCGGTGAAGTAGCGCGTTTCGATCAGATGCGCGGTGTCAAAATCCACCTGGGCGCCTTCCACGGCGGCGCAAAGGATTTTCTCCGGCGCCGGCAGGCAGCCCTGGGTCTTGCTGCGCAGGATCGACGGCGCAATGGCCAGCATCTGCGCAACTTTCGGGTTCGATGGCGTGCCACCGGGAATCTGATAACCCTTCACGTCCCAGCGTTGCAGCGCTACCGGGTTAGCGACAATCCAGGCTCGCGCCTTGGCCATCAGTTCTTCGTGATCGGCTGCCAACTCGTCGATCAACCCCACCTGCATTGCCTGCTGTGGCCGTATTTTTTTGCCTTCGAGCAGATACGGCAGGGCTCTTTCCAGGCCGAGCATGCGGACCATGCGCACCACCCCGCCGCCGCCCGGCAGCAGACCCAGGGTCACTTCCGGCAAGCCGAGTTGGACCGACGGATGATCCAGCGCCACGCGATGATGGCAGGCCAGGCAGATCTCCCAGCCACCGCCCAATGCCGCGCCGTTGATCGCGGCGACCACCGGTTTTCCGAAGGTTTCCAGGGTGCGCAGTTGTCCCTTGAGGGTCAGCACCATTTCGTAAAAGGCTTTGGCCTCAGGCTTGCCGACTTTGATCAGCTCATTGAGATCGCCGCCGGCGAAGAAGGTTTTCTTGGCTGAGGTGATGATGACGCCGGCGATGGCGTCCTTGTCGGCGACCAGACGGGCGACGCAGTCTGCCATGGCTTCACGGTAAACCGCGTTCATGGTGTTGGCGCTCTGGCCCGGCATGTCGATGGTCAGCACGACAATCTGGTCCTGGCCTTTTTCGTAACGTATGGCTTGGGTCATGTCACTTGTCCTTGAATTCGGGGCTCAGAGGCGTTCGATGATGGTGGCAATGCCCATGCCGCCGCCGACACACAGGGTCGCGAGGCCATAGCGCAGGCGCCGGCTTTCCAGTTCATCGAGCAAAGTGCCGAGAATCGCGCAGCCGGTGGCGCCCAACGGATGGCCCATGGCGATGGAGCCGCCATTGACGTTGACCTTGTTCGGGTCGACGGCCATGTCCTTGATGAACTTCAACACCACCGAGGCGAACGCCTCGTTGACCTCGAACAGATCAATGTCTTCCACCCGCAGCCCGGCCTTGGCCAGAGCCTTGCGGGTGGCGGGCGCGGGGCCGGTGAGCATGATGGTCGGGTCGGTACTGGTCACTGCCGTGGCGACAATCCGCGCCCGGGGCTGCAAGCCCAACGCCCGGCCCTTGGCCTCCGAGCCGATCAACATCAACGCCGCGCCATCGACGATCCCGGAACTGTTGCCGGGTGTATGCACGTGATTGATCCGCTCCACATGGCTGTAGACCCGCAGCGCGGTGGCATCGAAGCCCATCTGCCCGATCATCTCGAAACTGGGCTTGAGTTTGCCAAGGCCCTCCAGGGTCGAGTCGGCACGGATGAATTCATCGTGATCGAGCAGGATGATGCCGTTCTGGTCCTGAACCGGCACCAGCGATTTGTTGAACGAGCCATTGGCCCGCGCCCGCGCGGCTTTTTGCTGGGAATGCAGCGCATAGGCATCGACGTCCACGCGGCTGAAGCCTTCAAGGGTCGCGATCAGATCGGCTCCCACGCCCTGGGGCGTGAAGTGGCTGTGCAGATTGGTCTGCGGGTCCAGTGCCCAGGCCCCTCCATCGCTGCCCATCGGGACTCGGGACATGGACTCGACGCCACCGACCACCACCAGGTCTTCAAAACCGGAACGAACCTTCATGGCCCCGAGGTTCACCGCCTCCAGCCCCGACGCGCAGAAACGATTGATCTGCACCCCCGCCACGCTGACGTCCCAATCGGCCACCTGAGCGGCGGTTTTGGCAATATCGGCACCTTGATCGCCGACCGGTGTCACACAGCCAAGCACCACGTCATCGACCTGGCTGGTATCGAGATCAGTTCGCTGTTGCAGCGCCGTGAACAACCCGGCCACCAGGTTCACCGGTTTGACACTGTGCAAGGCGCCATCTGCCTTGCCTTTGCCACGGGGCGTGCGTATCGCGTCGAAAATCAAAGCTTGGGTCATGACGTCCTCGAACCGCAGTGCAGGTGAGTAAACACAGAGCCCCCACTCTTGTCCCCGGACGCAAGGGATTCAATGACCGCAGCGCTCACTGGCGTTGACGGACACGCTCAGACGGACGGTAGTCCGCGACACAATTGGCTGCTTGCGGACACGCAAGCGTCTAGCAAAAGGCCGCCCAAGAAGCTGGCAATAGGCCTCATGCCTTTTTAATAGCATCTAGTTGGATTTCCATACGAAATGGATCTAAATCAAGCGAGACGCGGGCTCTAAGGTGAAGTTATACGAAGTTGTCGTCGGGTTTTGCCGAGGCGCTCGTCCTACAGGAAGTGCAACGCTTGCCGTCATGGAGATATGTAGGCAGGCATCAGGAAATAACAAAAAAGGCGGTCAAGCCATGTTCAAACAATCGAAAGTTCGTCAAGCCGGGCTCATTCTTTTCGCCACCACATTGCTGTTGATTTTGCCGAACCTGACCAAGGTGATCGGCTAGTCGGTCATCAAACAATACGGCACCAGAGTTTTAGATCGCCACGTTAAAAAATGTGACTGGCTCGCTACCCGGGCCAGCGTGGCTGTGCCAACCTTTGTGGCACTTCCACGACATGGACGGCGATCCCTTGAAAACGCTCATTCTGTTCGGGGCCTTGCTCATCAGCACGCCCCTGTATGCCGCACAGCTGAACCTTGAGCTGGGCGCGAGCCATCGCACCTGGCAGACCGAGGAGCTGCTCAAGCATCCTCAAGCCCAGACCATCACGATCACCAACGACGTTTCCTATAAACGGGACATGAGCTATCGCGCCGTGCCCCTGTCTGTACTGCTGACCGGCATTCAGCCGGATGACCATCTGCAAGCCGTGGCCCTGGACGGTTTTGCCGCCGAGATGGCCGCTGCCCCGCTGCTCAATACCCAAGGCGCGCGCGCCTGGCTGGCGATCGAGGATCCGGCCAAACCCTGGCCGCCGCTGTCCGAAGGCAAGCCCAGCGCCGGGCCGTTCTACCTGGTCTGGACCAACCCGCAAGCGGGCAATATCAGCCCGGAGCAGTGGCCGTTCGAAGTCGCGAGCATCAAGCGCATGGCTCCGGTGGCCGAACGCTTCCCTGCCCTGCTACCCGATCCTGCGTTGAAGGCGGACGATCCGGTCAACAAGGGCTTTGCACTGTTTCAGAAAAACTGCCTGGCCTGTCATCGCCTCAATGGTGCCGGTGACGCGCAATTCGGACCGGACCTGAATATTCCCTACAATCCGACCGAGTACTTCGGCGCGGACTTCCTCAAGCGCTATATCCGTGATCCGCAGAGTTTGCGCCAGTGGCCGCAAGCGAAGATGCCCGGATTCTCGGCCGAGGTGTTGCCGGACGAGGATCTGGGCATGCTGGTGGGGTATTTGAAGCATATGGTTGGGCGCAAGGTGAAGCCCTGATCACATTCCCCTTGTAGGAGCTGGCAAGCCAGCTCCTTGTATGTTGGCCAAACACTCGGCGAGAGCAGCTAAGCTCGTCGGTGTCGTCAAAACGATGTGTTTCTGGGGGAGGCCGACGGCTCCTGA